>NZ_RBWD01000020.1:0-64141 GCF_009361695.1 Vibrio sp. VGrn 2
TGCAATCTTTTAAAAGATATACATTTAAAGATATTTCAAAAAACTTATTAAGAAAAACATGAATTCACAACAATAATTATCAAAATTATTAATAACAAAAACACCACTAATACAACAATGAATTGAGGTAGTTTGAAGATTAAAATGCCCATTTCATTTTCGTATATAACATTTTAACTACTAGTATTATATGTAGTGAAATAAGATAAATTTATTCACTCAACATATCCAATCGATTCAGGTTTACTGGGAAAAGCTATACGTTACAACGGAGTGAAATATGGCAAATAGGGATGGAAGAATTCCACTCAACGTATTACGACTCAAAGAACTGAGAAAGAAATTAGGACTGAGCCAAGAAAGACTGGCGGAAGAATGCTTTCAACAGGGTTTTGTCGTATCTATTGCTTCCATAAAGCGAGCAGAGTCTGGGGCGAATGTGCTGTATCGTACCGCATCCAATCTCGCGGAATACTTTTCTGTCCCCGTAGAGGACCTCTTAATAGATCGCGCCTCAGAACCATTACTTACAAATGTGTCTTCATCACCACCATATTTTTTTATTTTTGCAATCGAAGCAAAGTTTGATTTGACCGTAAAGACTCTGCAAACATTACTTTTCAGCCAAAACACTACACCCATAATACAAAACCGGACGTTTGTTCTTACTTGGTCTATACAGGAATCGGACGAATATGTTTTTGAACGAATTCGACAACTAGCCCTTCAATTACAGGTTGCTCTTTCGGCTTCGATTCGGTCTTTTATCAATGTGAAATACAAGCATCGAGTCACTGAGCTATCGGAACATCCGAATGCGATAACCCCAATCAATGAAATCCTAGTTAAAATCCCTTGGGGAGAAATAGCTGCTTGTCCTTGCTTTATCTCGTCCAATTGTGCCAGACCAATAAAACCGTTTCTAACAGGAGAGCCAGACTTCAACAACTGGCATCTTGTATCCTTACACCAAAGCCATACTGACTGTTTTGTAGGGCGTAAACTTGAACTAGAAACATTAAATAGCGGAATCAAGCGATGGCAAAAACAAGAAGCAGGCCAAACGTATTGTATTACTGGTACCGCAGGGATAGGAAAGACCAGCCTACTCAACCAGGTCATTGCGTCTTTGAATCGATCCTCGTGTTTAACCACAGAGATTCAAATCCTGAATCATGGTAGTGCTGATCTCTTGTCCCCTCAAAATATATTCACTCGGGCAATTTGTTCATTTACTCGTGAAGATACCGATGATTCTATTCGTCAGCAAACTGTCGAGTCATCAATTCCCTCTTCTTTCCACCTCTGCCTTTATTGGTTAATGGGGGTAGCACTCAACGAATCAGAAAAGCAGTTGCTGAACTTAATGGAGTTCCAAACGCTGAAACAAACGATAGAGCAATCTATCCCTTTCTTAATTCAACAACGGCAGACCAGCAAACCGCATTTGATAATTGTTGAAGATGTCCATTGGGCCGACGAGGTAATGTTGGCATTTCTTGAGACACTGCTACCTCATATTACAAACACCAATATTTTGCTCTTTCTGACGTTTAGGCAGCAAAAACGACTTAGTTCCAAACAATCTTGGTTTACCAACGTGAATCTAATCGAACTTAGGGAGTTATCATCTGAAGAGTCTTACGAGTTAGCTTGCTCAATCACATGCCAACAGAATAAACATATCAATGACTGTATAAAGCTTGCGAAAGGCCATCCTTTATACTTGCGCCAAACACTGCTTTGCTCTCAGTTTGATAAAGACGTTCCGGAGTCATTGGAGCATTTAGTTTCGATACAATTAGCTCAACTTCCAGCCCAAGATCGCCAAGCACTCTGTACTGCCTCTGTGTTGGGGCAGTGCTTTCAACTGGAGCAACTGCGTGAAATCACCCGAATTCCCGGCTACGTGCCAGATAAGTTAGTCGATGCTGGCTTAGTAAAACTCAATGGCGATCAATACCTTTTCCATCATGATTTGATTTGTAATGCTGTTTTCCGTCAAATAGACAAGTCACAGTGTTCCAAAATACACATGGCCTGCGCAAAATGGTATGAGAACCGAGATCGATTCTTATATGCCGTCCATATTAATCATGCCAAGGTCGAAGGTGTATTTACTGTTCTTGAACAGACCGCCAAACATTACCTGAGTAATTATCAGTTTGAAAAAGCACTGACACTTATTGAGTTCGCTATTAAAGAGTCACCTAAAGAACAGATGGCGTATGCACTAAATATGAAAGGAAACTGCCTGTATTCGATGGGACGCATAAAAGAGAGTATTGAGGTTCTTGAGCAAGCGATTCATCACACAGAAAATGATCCTGAACGTGTTCAATACTATTTAGACCTCATTAACCCCTATCGCTTAACCGACAACTTTGTACAAGCGATGTCGATTTTAGACCAAGCCCAAGCCCTGTGTGAAAAGCTGACGTTAAATAAATCTTTGTGTGAAATTCATTCGATGAGAGGTAATATGCTGTTCCCTACTGGGCAGCTAGACGAATGTGAGAAAGAACATTTACTTGCATTAGATTACAGTCAACGAGCAAACTGTTTTCGCGCGAAAGCGAAATCGCTTGGCGGCCTCGGTGATTGTGCCTACGCACAAGGAAAAATGGCTCGCTCATACGAGCACTTAACCGAGTGTTTGCAACTGTGTGAAGAGCATCAGTTGCTTTCGATTGAAACTGCCAATCGCTACATGCTGGCAACAGTGATGATCTATCAACTGCAATCTGACGAAGCACTAAAACAGGCTCAGCATGCCTCGAATCTTGCTTATCTCACGGCAAACCGCCGAGCAGAAATTGTTTCCAGGCTTACGGCAGCATGGATCTTTCTCGACCGTAATGTATTGGTGCAAGCTGAAAACGAAATCTCGACCGCTCTGCAACTTTCAAAACAGCTTAATGCTCATCGATTTGTCGCTTTTCTTTTGGAGTCCAGTGCAAGATTACACTGGTATCAGGGAAAAGAGGAGAAAGCCCTTTCGGACATCGACACGGCTCTAGAGCTTGTTCATATCAATAAGCTACACAATTTTATTGGTCCTTGGCTCGTATCTACCAAGGCACTTATTTGTGGCGATGAATCAACGGCCCTCTCCGCTTTGCGCACTGGTGAGGCTTGGCTAGAATCTACCTGTGTTGGTCATAACTATTTACGCTTTTACCAACAAGGAATCCAAGTAGCGTGGCAGTATAAGCAGCCTACGCTACTTCGAAAATATCGCGATAAGCTTGCTAACTTCACCCGAGAAGATCCGCATCCATGGGGTGATTTTTATATTGAACAAGCGAATCTGATGCTTGCCTTACTCGACCAGTCCAGCTCCGTCTCTGAGTTGTTAAACTTCAATCAGGCCGCGCGTAAGCATCAACTGAACCAGGCTCAAATAAGTGTTGATGAGCTCGACCCTTGGCTCTTCACATCTACTCAACCATGAAATATTCAATAAACGAAGAAAGTCGACTAATTGCACCGTCAAATCAGCTTGTTTGCTCGATTTACCTCGTCAAACACAGATATTCGAAACCATCGAATATCTGTGTTTTGGCACAGTGTCATCGCTGATTAGATTTATGCTGGCGCATGATCACTTTGCTCCACCTTAAAGTTTTCGATGCTAGGAACATGCTCAGGTAAAAGTAGAGTAACGCGTTGATTTGCTACTTCAACCCATTTACCTGAACTATTTTTATATCGATAGAATGCCACGCCTGACTTCCAATCATCATTAAGTAGGATGTTGAGCGTTACGTTGTGAAGATCTGCTCCTAGAGGAGCAATGCCTAGGTAAGGCTGGTAGCCCTGCAACGTCACCATGATATGACAATCACGCATCGTGCATTGATAGTTGAAACTGCCATTGAGATCAGACACCACATTTAACGGTGGTTTAATGGCCTGAAAGATATGTCCTTTACCCACTATTGATTTGTCTTCGCTGGCCACGAGTAGATTAACATCGAAGTTCACTCCTCCAGGTAAGCCGTTACCAATTTGATAATGAGCAGTAAAAATTGCTTGTGATTCTTTTGATTCCATTTTCATTGTGTTCTCCAACTGAATTTATTGTCGTTAGTGACCCATTCAATGTAGATAACACGTCATTCAAGTTCAGTATCACTTTAGGCTCAGATCTACTGACTACATAAATTATCTACGGTCACGCAGATGCCGCTCGTTCTTTTCATCAACCAGATATTATTGCTCTCTCGCTGATGCTTTTGGCGATTTGTACAGAACAACTGATACCAAACTGATATGGCGAACATATGCATTCGAGTTAATATTTAAACAACTATTCAATACATAAGCCAAATGGAAAAAATAATGGAACAAGAATGGATGCAGGGAACTAAAGAAAACCAAGTGGTAGAACAGCACCCTAACCCTCAAATACAACGCCTCGCTGTACTTAACGCGTACTCAATCTCAATCAATAATGCCAAACTGTTTATTCAGAAAATGGATAAATGCGGTTTTCCTAAAGAGCGACTACTGACACCTCTTGAAAACACGGTTTCACCGGTTCCCGGTTTGAACCAATATCAAGTCGAGTCACTCATCTTCAATACTCGCTATCAACACCAACCCTTTGTCATTGTCATGTGCGAAAGTACGCAAGAAGTTCAGCAAGCCTATCTAACAGCAACTCGATTCAGTCTCCCGATTCGTGTTCGCTCAGGAGGGCATGATCACGCAGGTGAATGCAGTGGTGACAACGTCATTTTGATTGACGTGAGCAGAATTAAGACCTTCCAATTGTGTGAAAATATTGCCACCATTGGTGCTGGCTATCGCTTCTATCAACTGACACCAAAACTTGCAGAGCATGATCGAATGATTGCACATGGAACCTGTGCCACAGTTGGGTTGACTGGCTATATTCAAGGCGGAGGATGGGGCCCTTGGACGCGAAAATACGGCATGTGTTGTGAGCACCTAGTGAGTGCAACCGTGGTATTGGGTGATGGTACGATCACAGAAGTCTCAGCAGAGTCCAACCCTCACCTATTTTGGGCACTAAGAGGCGGCGGAGGCATGAGTTATGGCATTGTTACCGAGCTACGCGTAAAAACATTCCCTTTACCCAAAGAGATCCACCGCTTCGAGCTTCAGTGGAACCTCTATCCAAAAATCAACGGTATGCTTCAGCCAATACCAACGCACCCTACCATAGATGTGCTAAAAAATTGGGAGCAGGCTATAAAAAGCCTCGATACGCCTAAACTTCTTGGCACCAACTTGCAAATTGATGCTCTGCCTGAATCATCTAACCACTGTGATCTCGAAACCATCAGCCATCACTGCACCATGTATGGCTACTGGGAAGGAACAGAACAAGATCTTCACCAATTTATAGCCGTTCAATTTGGCGCTTGCTTCCCTGATTTAGTTCAAGTCTATGAAGCACATGGCACTGACTTTGACGGGAAGAAATACGATCACTCCCTGATGAGCACATGGGGGCGCGATTCTTTGTGTCAAAGCGGTTCTCCTTTCCCTCCAGATTATGACGCCCCAGCACCTCACAAAATCACTTCGCGATTGGTGTCAGAGCGAGGTCTTAAAGCAGAAGGCTATACTGCACTTTTGCAAAGCTTAACTTCACCTTTGATAAAGCCAGAAAACCGCGCTCAAGGGCTATTTAGTTACGTAACCTTAGGTGCGATCACTGGTGGCTTTTATCATCACTCAGACGACCTTGAAGACATATCTTTCCCCTACCGCCAGTGTCAATATACAGTCCAATACCAAACCTGGTGGAATGAAGAGATAAAGCAAAAACTAGAACTACAAAATAACCCAGTACTTGTTGATGTAAACAGAGCCATGGACTGGATTGATAAAGCCAGAGAAGCTGATATACCGGGAACCTATGGTGCCTTTATCAGCTTTAAAGATCCGGCAATTCCGACAAGCGTTTATTTTGATCGAAGCTACCGCGACTTAATCGGTATAAAAGAGAAATACGCTAAGGATAAGTTTAATCATCTTAGAACTAATAAGACCATCATTTAACATCAATATGCATCTTAAGAAGCATATATTAACAGACCGTCATTTGGCCGTTCTATCACGTATAGAAATTAAAAAGAGGAAAAATTATGACAACTAAGGGTTCATTTTACGTTAAAAATAATTCCAGCGATAAAATCACCGGATATGTGAGATTTAAAGACTCTCCGGAAATGGAAGTCCGTTTCGACTTGAATACTGGCGAACAATCTGAATCTGCTAGTTTTGAATCCGGTGCCGCGACCCATGACTCCTGGTACTACAGTTTCAAAAAGGCAGGTGAAACCTATACTGGGGACAAGTCCTGTGCATACTATGCAAAAGACGAAAATAAAGGCCCCATCGCTGTGGAAATCTTTAATGATAATTTAAAAATATCTCCACCACTTAGCGGTTCTTGTGAGAAAACTTTATAGCCGCTTACCCGATTCATCACTTCGCCCGAGACTGTTAAACAACTTCTCGGGCAGTTTCATTTCTCGGTATTTGGATTGAAGACTCTCCCTATTTTCAATCATAATCTGAAATTGTTAACTTTATGTTCTCACTTTATATCACCACTGCAAGATAATCGAATCAATAAAAATCACTTTTAAAACCAACTTTAAATCTAGAGTAACCAAGATTGAAAAAATAAATATATTATTGAGTTCTAAGATCAAAGAGTTTGACTTAATACATCACTTTTTATTTTAACTCTATCAACTGATACTAAACTGGTACTGACGTTTTTTGATTGAATGCTTAACTTAATAGCATGTGCTTATCTCAATGGCTAAAACCATTATTAAAGCGCAATTCTTCTATATCCACGTAATCTCTAAGCATTTGATTCAGAGAGTTTCTTGGATATGCATCATTCAAAATAAACAACGGAAAGCATGGCTATGTGTACAGATGTGAATATCAATTATGGTTGCAACAACCAAACCTTATCCGCTAGAACCATGGAGTTTGCAGTTAACCTTCAGACCGAGATTTGGTTTAGAGCCCAACAAACTTACCAAATTACGACCGTTACTTCCGACGGAAAAGCCGACCGTGTTTTTAATGGTCAGCCGCCAAAAAGTCACAGTAAAGAATGTGAGTTTCGAGCAAATTGGCAGGGAGAGTTGAGCTTCATACACTGCAACGCCATTACCCGGTATAATAACCCTCTTGTAACAGCTGATGGCATTAATGAATCTGGCCTTTCTGTTGGGTCACTGTACTTGCCCATTCTCAATCAAAATGTATCGACCTCTCACATCCCTGATGATGCCTTTGCATTAGGCAGCGGCCTGTTTGGTACTTTTATCTTGTCTACGTTTAATACTGTGGACGAGATGGTGACCTACTTCACCACCCACCCCGTTTACGTGTTTAACTCGACTATTTCAACTGGTGAAACAGAGAGTGACAACATGGCTTTGGACCAGCATTTCGTAATTCACGATGCAAATAATGACAGTGCAGTCATTGAGTTTCTTAACGGTAATATGCATATCTATCGAGCACTCAAAGAAAGCGATATGTGCAGCAAAGAGGAAAATCAGCAAGCACGCTATCAATGTACCGAATACGACTTTGATGATTATAAAGTGGTTGTGGACCACTCCTACGTTGGAGTAATGACTAACTGCCCAAATTACCATTGGCATGTCAATCACCTCTCTTATTTTTCCAATTTGCGCAACTACAACCCAGAACCGAACAATGAAGTAACCATGCAACGTCATGTCCAAGTGCCTGGCCCACTTCAATCAATCAATGGCGCTGGCTTGATGGGCCTACCCGCCGACCCAACACCGCCGTCTCGATTTGTACAAACCTATGCAATTAAGCAGTTAAGCGAACAACCAACTAACTTCGACGAAGCCTTCTCACTCGGACAAAAGCTACTTAATCGCGTTGATATACCTTTGGGCATCATGGCGAATGAGTTTGAGACATCCGATAACCCTGAAGTCTTTTTTAGTGATATCACCCAATGGAGCGTTATTAGACATAACAGTCATCAATCACCCGCGTTCTATCTGCGTACTTACGGAGACATGACTTGGCGAGTAGCCAATGTCAAAGACTATATTGGATTAAATAGAGACTGTCAGATTTCAAGTGTTTTACAGCTCATGCCAGTTACAACATCATTACCGTTTGAACAAGTCGAATCTCGACCAACTATTAAAATCGCTTAGAGTTAATTTGAAACGCAAACAAATGAGAAGCAAAAAAGCCAGAGTAAGAAATCAATCTCACTCTGGCTCATAGCTGCATATAGTATAGTTTTATCTGCTATAGATATAACGTATGGTTGCTTTTACACTTGTTACATTCGGTCGATTTACTCTTTACCGAACACGTTGTTCTCTTGTTCTTGAACGCGGATGAATGTAGTACGCTTGGTTAGCTCTTTAAGCTTTGCTGCACCCACGTATGTACAAGTTGAGCGAACGCCGCCAAGGATGTCTTGAATAGTGCCGTGAACACTTCCACGGTAAGGTAATAGTACGGTTTTTCCTTCGGCTGCGCGGTAACCAGCAACACCACCTGAGTGCTTCTCCATCGCGCTCTTCGACGACATTCCATAGAACTTCATGAACTTCTCGCCGTCTTTCTCGATCACTTCGCCGCCTGACTCTTCGTGGCCCGCTAACATGCCGCCTAGCATAACAAAGTCCGCACCGCCGCCGAATGCTTTGGATACATCACCTGCGCATGAGCAACCGCCGTCACCGATGATCATGCCACCAAGGCCGTGCGCTGCATCGCCACACTCGATGATTGCAGAAAGCTGCGGGTAACCAACACCCGTTTTTACACGAGTTGTACAAACTGAGCCAGGGCCAATGCCTACTTTCACGATGTCTGCACCAGCGAGGATCAACTCTTCACACATATCACCAGTAACCACGTTACCCGCAGAAATCACCTTGTCTGGGAACTCTGCTCGCACGCGTTCAACATACTCGACTAAATGCTCTGAGTAACCATTTGCAATGTCGATACAGATGAAAATAAATTCATCTGAAAGCGCCATAATATCTTTGGTTTTTTGGAAGTCTGCGTCAGATGTTCCCGTAGACACCATTACGTTATTCAGGGTTGCTTTATCAGCTGATTTAGCAAACTCAGCCCAATCTTCTACCGTGTAATGTTTGTGAACTGCAGTCATTACACCATGCTCAGCTAGCGCTTTAGCCATTGCAAAGCTACCAACCGAATCCATGTTTGCTGCGATTACAGGCACACCAGACCATTGACGACCACTATGCTTGAATGTAAAATCGCGGGTTAAATTTACTTGAGAACGGCTCTTAAGGGTAGAACGTTTCGGGCGAAACAGTACATCTTTAAAACCTAACTTAAGTTCTTGTTCGATACGCATTGTGTAATTCCTTGATTCATATGTATATGTGTCATCTCAGAGTGCGTAGTGATTTCGTTGGCAGACGAGTTCACTGTTCTTCGGACACAAAAAACCGGAGCGTTGGCAGACGCTCCGGTTTTCAGCATTATAGGCTGTGATTTATTTCCTACAAGTCTGATATTTGAATTTTTTTTGTGATACCATCTTGATAATCGCATATCAAAAACACTCCTCAAGTCGTTATTTTTTCTCATTATTTATAATTATCAACAACTTAAGAAAACGTTTAAGTTAACCTATTGCGCAAACCTTTGCGTCATACCTTTAAAATGAAAACGCACAACCTCTCAAATCTACCTAAAACTCAATCACCTAATACTAAGATGTGCTGCTAATTCGGAAAAAGTACTCAAAAAATCGCCCACTTTTTCATAGTAATGGGCGAGATCTAACTACGTCCTATCTATTTGTTGAGTAATAGCGGTACGAAGTGTGCCTATAACATCACTTGCCAAAAGACCAACTTGACCATGCTGACTCACGTTTATATCCGCAGCATGACTGTGGAGTACCACACCTAAACGTGCCGCAATGGAAATGGGTAACCCTCTAGCTAGCAACGCACCAATAACACCAGATAGCACATCTCCCATTCCGCCCGTCGCCATTCCGGCGTTACCCGCTAGGCAGACGTACATTCTCGTTCCATCGTAAATAAGTGTTCCCGCGCCTTTTAAAACCACCACACCGCCATAACGCTCTTGCAGTTGTCTTGCAGCAGAATATCGGTCACTTTCTATTTGTTGAGTGGTCACATTTAATAGTCGAGCTGCCTCTCCAGGATGCGGCGTGATCACTCGCTGGTTGTCGCACACCAAAGTGCCATCACATCGTTGGCTTAGCATCGCTAGAATATTGAGCCCATCAGCATCAACAACTTTAGGTTTCTGTTCTTGAGCCAGATATTGATAGGCTTGATAAGCCCACTCATCATCACCAAAACCTGGACCAAACACCAATACTTCAGCCCAGCGAATGCGTTTGGTTAAGTCGTTCTCAGTATCCCTGAGTAAGTCAGCGGTGATGCTTTGGCTCATTACTTCTGGGCAGCCAATCTGTAGTGGAATAAGGCTACTCGGGTGAGTAATTGCGGCAGTTAAACCCGCTCCGGCTCTAACCGCAGCGGAGGAACATAAACGAATCGCTCCTGACATACCTTGGTTACCACCGACACAAAGTAGTTTGCCATTGTCACCTTTGTGTGCTGTCGGGTTTGGCTTGAGCATTAACCTTGAAACAACCTGATGATCAATACCTAGTGCACTTTCTACTTCGATAGAATCAAACTCAATATTTACACCCAATCCACAAAAGTGGAGTTCACCAACTCGATCTCTCGCTTGTCCGGTACACAAGCCTTGCTTAACACCAATGAAGGTTACAGTATGCTCAGCATGAATGGCATCGCCTAAAATAGCACCTGTATTTGCACACAGCCCGGAAGGAATATCGACTGCTATCACTGGGGTGTGAATTTGATTGATTTGCTCAATGTAGCGACGGTACTCCGAACGAACCTCACCACTTAAACCAGTGCCTAACATGGCATCAATGATCACATCGGCTTCTAGCAATGCGGTATTCCACTCATCCCAATCATTGTTAACACCATCGATGGACTGCCAATCTTGATATGCGCGTAAAGCATCACCTTTGAGCGCAGTCACATCACCAAGTTGGAAAACCTGTACATTGAGTTGCGCTTGTTTAGCAAGCGAGGCAAATACGTATCCGTCACCACCATTATTCCCTTTGCCACAAATGACTAAGATATTTTTTGATTTGGGATATAAGTGTAAAAAACGCTCATACACAGCCATACCTGCGCGTTGCATTAGGCTATACATAGAAACACCAGCCATTTGCGCTGCCAGCGTTTCACCGTTTTTTACTTGTTCTGCGGTGTAGAGTTTTAGGGCGAGATTAAAGTCCATCTTCACGTTCTGCGCATTAGGAAACACAATTATAAGTATACAAAAAAGCCAAGGCGAACCTTGGCTTTTGAGAAAGTTTTTTATCGCTACTGACTCTGAGACATCAATGCTTCAGCCGTCGCGTCTTGTATAGATAAAAACAACGAATTGATTTTCCCAGTCGGGGTACGCATGGGGTTCAGCGTAACGTTCTGGTACATAAACTCCGCTTGCTGAGTAACAGGGCGTACGTTACGGCAACGGAACAAGTAAGGACGCTGGCGCCACGTAATAAAGCTGCGGCAACCTAAATCATACACGGGCTTTGTTTTTAACTTAAACCATTCCTGCGGGATTTCAGGGAAGATATCAAAGATAGACCGACCAATTGCATCATGAGATTGCAAACCACTGTGATGAGTCATAAACCCATTCCACACTTGCACATTATAATCTCGGTCAATGACGACGAGCCCCATGTCGACGTTTTGTACCATGTCTACCATCCAATGGAATTGTTCAAACTCTGCTGGCATATTCAACATTAGAACTCCTCCATTAGATATGACAGTTTGTTATCGAGCAGCGGCAAAGATTCATCGACGAACATAAACAATAAATCACAACGGATTGACGTTCCCTCAATGTTGTAGCTCACCTCGAATGTCATGGTGCGGCTGAATGCGCCCGTCGTAGACTCAATGATCGAATCAATTGATATATGCTGACCAAGAAGCACTGGAGGGCTTTGGAAGAATCGCACTTCAGATTGTTCGCCCAAGCCATTTAAGAATGACCCCACCAAGATATTGGAAATATCCATGAGCAGCTCAAGCTCTTCCAGTTCGTCGCTATCAGCTGGCACTTTCATCAACTTCTTGAGATCCGATACGCTCGAATCGCTCAAAATCACCAGCGCTTCACCCGCAATACCTTCGCCACAAAAGCCCTGACAAACGCCCGATACGTTATCATGCGACGCTAAGTCACGGAGTGCCATGTGTAGTTCGCTCACTTCGAAGATATTAACGTTCGGAAGCGGTAATTGCACAAACACATCAAAATGACGCGCCAATGCATCTGCGGCTCGACCAATAGAGACGTTCGCTACTTCCATATAAATATCGCGACGACGTAAAATCGGTAACTCAATAGAAACAGGCGTGATAATTTGAGGACGAGGCTCTGGCTCAACCAACTCTTTAAGCGCATTCTTGAGTTCATCTTTGGCGATCGGTTTTTGAATAAACGCTTTTGCACCCAGTGCGAACACACGTTCTTTCGCTTTAGGTTGGATATCCCCCGACACCACAACCACGGGAGTTTTATTCCCTAACCGCTGCATGTTTTCTAGTGTTTCAAAGCCATCCATTTCTGGCATGGTCAAATCAAGAAACATCAATTTAAACTCGTTCTTTTCGAGTTCTTCTAGCGCATTTTTTCCGTGGATAGCAAACGTAATATCGGCATTCAATGTGGCTGGTAGTGATCTCGCCATCTGTTTGCGTGCTAACGCTGAATCATCACAGATGAGTACGGGAAAAGACATTCAATCACCTTTTTATATTCCACAATCTGCGCCGGAGTCTAACAGATTGTTACAGCATGTAATACGAGAAAACTGACGAGTTTTTATTTCTTTTTTTATTCAATAAGCATACGCAATATGAATCGATGAGTGAACAAAATGGCGAAAAAGCAAACATCCCATTCGCTGTTTAGTGACATGAAACAAACATGGATAAAACGCCTCCATTAAAAATAAGCACAAAGTTGCATTTTAAATTAAAAATTCGTTTTTACTCCCACTCTATCCGCTCAGTATGAGTACTGGGGAAATCGGTATCACGTAGCAATAAAAAAGCACCCTTTCATAGGGTGCCTTGAATAATGTATTCATCAATAAAGTGTCACTTCTATGGCACACCGTGACCTTTAGAAGCCACCCATACGCGATACCATTGCTCACGAGTCAATTCGATATTCAGCGCATTTACTGCCGTTTGCACACGCTCAATCTTACCAGAGCCAATGATTGGAATTGGGTTAGATGGCAAACGGCGTACCCAAGCGTAAATCACTTGGTCAATGCTAGTCGCGCCCACTTCTTCGCGAATCGCTTCTAATTCGTTGCGAACACGAACGGCTTGCTCACTGTCACCACTGAAGATTGAGCCACCACCGAGGCAAGACCAAGCCATTGGGCGCGTACGCAGCATTTGCATTTGATCAAGCGTTCCATCATGTGCAACTTCAAAATTAAGCGGATTGATTTCCACTTGGTTAGTCACAAGAGGCTTACCTAAACGAGATTGCAACAGCTCAAACTGACGTGGAGTAAAGTTAGATACGCCAAAGTGCTTCACTTTACCCACTTTGTGTAACTCTGAGAATGCTTCAGCCACTTCATCGGCATCCATTAACACGTCAGGGCGATGGATTAAAAGCACATCGATTTCGTCCACATTCAAACGCTCAAGCGAGTTATTCACCGATTGGTAGATGTGAGCGGAACTTGTATCGTAGTGATTGATCTTACGCTCTGGTGTTTTATCTCCGCACAGGTTGATATCACACTTTGTGACGATCTGAATCTGCTCTCGCACGCTCTTATCGAGAACAAGTGCTTCACCAAACAACTTCTCACACTCGTAATTACCGTATATGTCTGCGTGATCGACCGTGGTAATGCCTAACTCAATATGTTGCTTGAGGAATGACAAACGCTCTTGAGCAGTCATGCCCCAATCAACTGCACGCCAATATCCTTGGACCAGCTCTGAGAGCTCAGGGCCTTTTGGTGCAGTCACAACTTTTGCAACCATGGTTTTTCTCCTTCAATTGATCTGCATTCATCGTAGTCTTGTTTTCACATCGGCTCAACGGGTAAACTTTGGCAATTCGAACTGGAGTACGAAATATGTCTTTTGCCCAACGCCTAGCCACCTTGATCGGAGAAGAAAGCATCAGCGGATTTGCACGACGCGTTGATGTGTCTGAAGCTTTAATACGCAAATATTTAAAAGGCAGTGAACCGAGCCTAACGAAAGCAAATCAAATTGCGATGCGAGCCAACTGCTCTCTTGAATGGTTAGCGACCGGATGTGGTTATTTATATCGCCGCGCTGAAGTCGTAGATATGGATGCGTACAAACTTGCATTTCAACACGTTATGAATCAGCCGTTGCCAGATGAGGCAGAAGAACAGCACCGTAAGCTCATCGCTGGCTATCAATACCTGCGTGCGCACAAAAAATCGGATGGATTTTTAGACGAGTCTGCGATGGCGACCTTCCTATCTCTCCATAAAGAATCTAAAAACGAGTCACTTTAACATCGATAATTTCGCCATCGCTGTGCAATTCCACATTTAAAGACGGTGATGGCGACGAAAACTCGTCCGGTTTTACCCAAAATAAGCTTCGAATCGTTTCTTGCGGATAGCGGTTTATCAACAAGATAACTTCTTTATCGACAAGCTCAGAAGATTTCTTTTCCAGCGCTTCAACGACGTCATAGTGTTCTTGTCCGATAGTTATGTTGCGTAAAACTAATCCGTCTTTTCTTAAATTGAGGATTAAGTCATTGAGACTTTGCCATTGATATTCGGTCAAAAAAGAGAACTGAGCACTGTCCTTTCCCAAAACCACTTCACCATACAGATGCTGCTGATAGTACGAAAAATCGTCCAAACAAAATGTGCTGATATACGTTGAAACATCTTGCTGCTGCACGTCACAGCGATACCAGCTTCCTCTTGTCTCTATACGCTCTTTTAAATTGGAGTACGGCATTGAAGACAACGTGTCCTGCCACCAACTCGGCGTCGAAAATGCTGGAAACGTTACCGAAAAACAACATAAAGAAAACAGGACTCGAGGATAAAAGCGCATGAATTACTCTGGTTGATTAACATCGAACCCAGACATTACCGACTAGTAGAAATTGTTCAAGATAAAAATAGTGGCAGGTAGTGCGGAAAGTTGTAGAGCAGAAATTAAGAAGGCGCACATTTTGCGTGCGCCTCTACCTCGTTACTCAATCGTGAGTGTGCGAATCGGAGATGTCTATTGATGCATCCCGAACATAAAACGAGGACTTACCGTAGGGTTTGAATCCATCCAAATTGTGTGTAAAACCTCACATCCCTCCTTCTAAAGCAGTCATGTTGCTTTACACCTAAAGCATGGTTCATTTTGCTCAAAAAACAAGTTTTTTATCCCAAATTATGAGAGCAATAGCACAGTCTTGGTGAATGAATGACATCGCGACACTTCGAACACTCAATAGTGAAAAGCTAAATTGCATCTTTATTGATTAGGTCTAGACTCTGCGAAGCGTATACTTTCTCGCGTCCCTTCCACCAGCAACAGGAGAACTTGTTAATGACCAAACGAGAGAGAATTGTGAAATCTGTGTTAGCGCACGTACCGAAAGATGCGATTAACCAGTTTGTCTCTCGAGGGTCCACACCATTTTCTGTCTTGATTATGGCCGCAATCGTTGGCACACTAGCTGGTTTTGTCGGCACTTACTTCGAACTTGCGGTTCATTTTGTTTCTGAAACCCGTACCGAATGGCTAAGAAGCGAAATCGGTAGCGTACTTCCTCTTTGGCTTGCTGCTGTACTGATCAGTGCTCTGCTTGCTTTTGTTGGTTACTTTCTTGTTCACCGCTTTGCTCCAGAGGCTGCGGGATCAGGCATCCCAGAAATAGAAGGCGCGATGGACAACATTCGTCCAGTGCGCTGGTGGCGAGTTCTACCTGTTAAATTCTTCGGCGGCATGGGAGCACTTGGCTCCGGTATGGTACTTGGTCGCGAAGGTCCGACAGTTCAAATGGGCGGCGCAGTTGGTCGAATGGTGACCGATATTTTCCGTGTGAAAGATGACGATACTCGTCATTCCCTACTCGCTTCAGGTGCCGCTGGTGGTTTGGCTGCCGCCTTTAATGCCCCACTAGCTGGCATTATGTTCGTTGTGGAGGAAATGCGACCTCAATTTCGCTATTCTCTGATCTCAATTCGCGCGGTGATCATCTCTGCTATTATGGCCAACATTGTGTTTCGCGCCATCAACGGGCAAGACGCTGTCATCACAATGCCGCAATATCACTCTCCAGAGCTTCAGTCACTTTGGTTGTTTTTATTGCTTGGCGCATTGTTTGGCGTATTCGGAGTGATCTTCAATAAATTGATTACCGTGGCACAAGACAGTTTTGTCGCAATTCACAAAAACGATCGTAAACGCTATTTAATCGTGGGTTCACTACTTGGGGGCATTTTTGGTCTGCTTCTCTTATACGTGCCACAGCTAACTGGCGGTGGCATCGGCCTTATTCCTGATATTACCAATGGCAACTACTCGGTATCCGTTTTAGTTCTGCTTTTCTTTGGTCGCGTCATCACGACGTTGCTATGCTTTGGCTCTGGTGCGCCGGGTGGTATCTTTGCACCGATGCTTGCTCTGGGGACCTTGTTTGGCTATGCATTCGGAGCGAGTGCTGATGTGTTGCTTCCTACGCTTGATATCGAACCTGGCGTATTTGCTATTGCGGGCATGGGGGCCCTGTTTGCTGCAACGGTACGCGCACCGATCACGGGCATTTTGTTGGTGATTGAAATGACCAATAACTACTACTTAATTCTACCACTTATCATTACTTGTTTAGGTGCCGTGATTATTGCTCAGTTGTTTGGCGGACAACCGATTTACAGCCAGTTGCTACATCGTACAATCAAAAACGATAAGTTACGTCAGCAGGATCTTCCTGAAAACCAATCGACATAATTCTCGCTTTGTTATTATTTCGCTCCAGACTATCGAAAGGTTTGGAGCGATAAACTCTACATTTTTACATCCTTTCCCAAATATTCGATACCAAACTCACAAAAATACCATTCTCTGATATTTCCTCACCACCTTTAATGAGTAAGCACTCTCTAAACTTGCTAGTATTAGATACTCAAATAGAGCATTTCATCCAAATCATCACGTTTCGTTTCATTCAGGCAAAAATCAAATGGAGTAGATTTGAACTGGAGAAGACTTGTGCAGTTTTATAGCGTTCCGCCGTCTCAAGCCGCGTTAGCGCTAGGTATGATAGGTTTAGGACAAGCTTGGGCACTCTATGTCCCTGAAATTGGTGAACCAATACGCCCATTTTTAGCGTCACTCGGCGCGCTTTTACTCGCCCCTGTGCTGATAAAATATGCCACGAATCCACGATTATTTATGGTCGACATTCGTCACCCATTGAGCGGTAGCTTAATGGCACCCATGAGTATGGCGTTACTGATCCTTGCAGATTATCTTGCTTCTGTAGCGCCAATCATTGCTTATCCACTCTGGTTTATGGCACTTTTGCTGCATTTTACTATGATGGTACTGTTTTTTAGCTTTCAGCTAATGAACTTCAAAATGTCGAATATCGTACCTAGTTGGTTTCTCTATCCAGTGGGACTGATCAGCAGCTCATTAGCAGGCTCCCAATTGGGTCACAACCTATTCTCTGAAACCTTAGCGATGATGTGCATTGGCATTTATTTCTTTATGTTACCGCTGGTGCTCTATCGTTTGGTGTTTTTCGGATCTCTACCGAGACGAGCCAGGCCGACCCTCGCAATTATGGCCGCACCGGTAAACTTGTCATTGGCGGCATACTTGGTGAACTTTCCCCTTCCCGATCCGATACTGACGGGCGCATTAGCAGGGATTGCTATCACAATGACGTTATTGATCTACCTGTGTTACTTCCGCTTACTTCGATTGAAGTTTCAACCTTCTATCGCGGCGGTAACCTTTCCTTCCGTGATCAGTGCCATTGCGATGCACCGCTTAACCTCCTTTTTTGCCGAAGCGCACCCACGTTGGCATTGGCTACACGATTTTGGCTTTTTAGAGCTCAGCATTGCGACTGTGTTGGTGGTTTGGGTATCGGCAGGTTACATCAAAATGTATTGGCCAGAAATCGTTAAGTCGCCCTCTAAACAAGCTTAAAAAACGGCCTCATCTGAGGCCGCTGTTTATCTCTATCAATAAGACATCAACCCGCAAACTTCGCCATGAAGTTCCCAATGTTAGTCAAACTCGATGCCGCCATTACGATAACAATCGCTGCTCCAGTTAGCGTTAAGTACATTGGGTGTTGGTAGTCACCGACGATATCTTTGCGTTTTGTCGCAACCAATACAGTGCCCAAAACGATAGGAAGAATAATGCTGTTCACTAGGCCTGCTAGCATCAAAAGAAGAATTGGCATATCCATGGTTACCGTGCCTAACGAGGTTAGGATGATGAAACCAACACACCAAGCTTTCTCGTTTCGCGCCACAACTGGGAAAAGCGTCTTAATTAATGAGATAGCCATGTAAGAGTTGCCAACCACAGACGTGATGGAAGCGACAAACAGTACTAAGCCAAAGATGAAGTAGCCGAGTTGGCCCGCACCTTGACGGAAAGCATCCGCCGCAGGGTTAGCCGTATCCAGCGTTGCGCCTGTCGCGATAACGCCAAACACCGCCAAAAACAGTAGGATTCGAATAACCACCGCGATAGAAATACCAGCCCACGCTGTTGAGGTGATGGAAGGCACGTTCTCTTTGCCTTTCAAGCCGATGTCTACTAGGCGTTGTGCACCCGTGTAGTAACCGCCAACTGCACCGCCAACGATAGTCAACGTAGGCAGAAGCAAACTACCAACATCCATAGGCATCACCGCTGCACTTAGTGTCTCTCCCATCGGGGGTAAGCTCGTCATAGCCACGTATGCGATCAGAACGATCATGAACAAGCCAAGGTAGCGGGCCATTTGGTCCATTCGTTTGGAGGCGTTATGAACCACAAACAACAAACAGCCAACGACACCGGTAAACAGTGCGCCCCATGTTGTGTCCACGCCCGTTAGCACATTGATGCCTAACGCTGCGCCACTCACGTTGCCAAAGTTAAACGCCACTGCACCAAGCGCAAGGAGAATACCAACACCATAACCCATGCCGGGTGCCACTTTGTTCGCAATGTCTTGGATTCGCATGCCAGAAACGCCGACAATACGCCACAAGTTCATCACAATACCAAACGTGATAAAAATGGAAGCCAAAACTGGAAATGCCATGTCGACTTTGTAGATATTTGTGAAGACTGCGGTTTGAGTTAAAAAGCCGGGACCCACAGAGGTTGTCGCCATCAAAAAAGCGACACTGAGCATGGCTTTCTTTTGCCAACTGCTTTCTGTAACTGGAGCTGAAATAGAGGAGGTGCTGATAGTGCTTTGTGTAGTCATGCCGAGTCCCAAATTTGTTGTCTTTCTATTATTAGAAAAAAGAAAGACAACTGACCGAGATCAGCTGAACTTAGAGAAATATCTCTTTTTAAAACAAACGATTACAAGTTGTAGTCGTTCATTGGGCGCATATATTAAGAGCAACGAATGTGACTGTCAATACACAATTGCATAATTACTATTTATTGCGACTCACTTGACTATGATTTGGATATAAAAGATATAAAAAAGGATGGCAACTCGCCATCCTCTCTCAATTTTATTTGTCGATTTGATTAACGCAGGCCATGCAGAAATTCAGCACGGGTCGCTGGGTTGCTCTTAAAAATACCACCTAACGCTGTAGTCGTGGTTTCACTGGTGGCATCCATCACACCGCGTGATTTCACACAGTAATGCGTCGCGTCGATAGTCACCGCTACATCGTCAGACTCAAGCAATGTTTGCAAAGCAACAAGGATTTGCTGGGTCATACGCTCTTGAACTTGAGGGCGTTGCGCAAAGAAACGAACAATACGGTTGATCTTAGACAGGCCAATGATCTTACCGCGAGGAATATAAGCAACAGCGGCTTTTCCGTCGATTGTCACAAGATGGTGTTCGCACGTACTGGTCACAGTAATGTCTTTCACGCGAACCATTTCGCTCACGTTCATCTTGTTTTCGATAACGGTGATCTTGGGGAAGTTGGAGTAATCCAAACCAGAGAAAATCTCGTCCACGTACATTTTTGCAATGCGGTGTGGCGTTTCCTCTAAGCTATCATCCGTAAGGTCGAGCTGAAGCAGACCAAGAATCTCACGCATGTGGTATTCAATCTTTTCCTTCTTCTCTTCACGGCTAACGGCATTAGGGCGCATTGGTGTTTCTAACCCGCGTTGCTCTAGCGCTTCTTTCACTAACTTTGCTGACTCGCTAAGACCTGACATTCCACTTCCTCTTTTGTAACTACCACTCTCGGTGTGAAATACAATTGCCGTGTTTTCATCCCGTAGCGTTAAAGTCGCTCAGTCCGATGTTTATAACGCCAAGGCACATAACAAGAATACACTGAGCTATTTTCTCATGCTCCGTAGGAACTTTACCCCTTTCGGATGGGTGACAAGGATACTCGGATTTTTGAATAATTACACCCATATTTTATAGGTGGACATTCTTACTCGGTCCCCTTTTATGGTAGAGTTGCCACAAAACAAAAGAACATAGGATTATCTCAATGGGCTGCTGCGATGCACCTGGCTTGATGCCAATTGAAGAAGCGATGGATAAGATGCTATCGCGAATCAAACCTATCCAAACGACACTTTCTCTTCCCCTTGCTGATGCTCTGGGTTTTGTGCTGGCTGAAGACATTTTATCGCCAATTCACGTGCCCCCTTTCGACAATTCAGCAATGGACGGTTATGCCATTCGTATTCAAGACCTAGAAGTGTCTACAGTGTTGCCTCTGGCAGGTAAATCCTTCGCAGGTCAGCCTTTTGAGGGTGAATGGCCGGCAGGCACTTGTGTTCGAATCATGACTGGCGCGAAAATTCCGGAAGGCTGTGATGCCGTTATAATGCAAGAAAATACGGAAGTGACCGACGCTGGTATTCAGTTCAACCAAACGGATGTGAAGCCACAAAATAACATCCGCCCTACGGGTGACGACATCAAGCAAGGCGATATCGTATTGGCAAAAGGCGCGCGCCTGACACCACGCGATATTCCAATGATTGCCTCTCTTGGTGTCAGCCATGTCACCGTCGTGCGTAAGCCAAAGGTGGCATTTTTCTCCACAGGTGATGAACTTAAACCATTGGGTGAGCCACTCAAGGCGGGTCAAATCTACGACAGTAATCGTTACGGTATTAAGCCGCTAATCGAAAACTTTGGCTGTGAAGCGATTGATCTTGGCATTATCCCTGACTGCCCAGAAACACTAAAAGCAACATTCGAAAAAGCACAAACTCTCGCGGATGTAGTTGTAACGTCTGGCGGCGTCAGCGTTGGTGAAGCAGATTACACCAAAGACATTCTTGAAGAACTTGGCGAAATCGGTTTCTGGAAACTGGCAATCAAGCCGGGTAAACCTTTCGCATTTGGCAAGTTAAGTACTGCTTGGTTCTGTGGGCTACCAGGTAACCCTGTATCTGCGGTGCTAACAATGTACGTACTTGTTCAACCAATGTTGGCTAAATTGGCAGGCCACACTGAATGGAAAGCACCTGAGTCTATCCCTGCGACGACTAAAACCGCATTTAAGAAAGCGCCGGGACGTACAGACTACCAACGCGGTATCTATACTCTAGAAAACGGTAAATTTGTCGTTGAAACCACTGGCAATCAAAGTTCAGGAGCCTTCCGCTCAATGAGTTTGGCAAACTGCTTTGTTGTGTTGGAACGTGAGCGTGGCCGTGTGGAAGTTGGCGAAACAGTTCAAATCCAACTGTTTAACTCAACGTTATACTAGGAACGTACCGTGGATATTCTTTCCGATCAGGAGATGCTGCGCTATAACCGCCAGATCATTCTTCGTCAGTTCGATTTCGAAGGGCAAGAAGCGCTCAAACAAAGCTCGGTGCTTATTTTGGGTGCTGGCGGTTTGGGTTGCGCTTCTAGCCAATACCTTGCCACGGCTGGTGTTGGCAATATTACGTTTATCGATGACGATATTGTTGAACTCTCCAATTTACAACGCCAAGTATTGCACCACGACGCCGATATTGGCCGTAAAAAGGTTGACTCCGCGGCGGATGCGTTGCGGGAACTTAATCCTCACATAAAGATAAACACCGTTGCTAAACGCCTTGACGACATTCAGCTTCAGGCTTTGATTGAACAACACACTGTGGTGGTCGATGCTTCAGATAACGTCGACACTCGCAATCAACTCAACCGACTCTGCTTTGCAACAAAAACACCGCTTATTTCTGGTGCAGCCATTCGTATGGAAGGCCAAGTGAGTGTGTTTACGTACGACGACCCAACTCAACCGTGCTATCAGTGTTTGAGCGCGCTATTCGGCAGCAGTGCATTAAGTTGCGTTGAAGCTGGCGTCATGGCGCCTGTTGTGGGTATTGTTGGCGCTGTACAAGCGATGGAAACCATCAAGGTGATTGCAAATTACGGCCAACCCAAAAAAGGGAAGATCCTCATTCTCGATGCGTTTAGCATGTCCTGGCGGGAAATGAATTTGATGAAAATGCCGACCTGCCCTGTTTGTGGCTAAGTAACGCTGTCAGCTTATCAATGGAGATTCTCAAAAAGCTCAACGTAACGTTGAGCTTTTTCTTATTCTGAGATTCATATTTCGAACCAAATAACTTACCGACATAAAATTCATTATAAACAGTAATTTAAAAACTGGCACATTCCTTTCATTGCATATCATACAAACCAATGAGAGGGCGAATCATGAAAAGGACATCACTATTACTTGGATCTCTGTTCGCAAGCGCATACGTAAGCGCAGCGCCATTCGACACTTGTCCGAGCAAAGCATATTTATTCCAATCGACCCCAGTGCAAGTTTACGGCGTTAATCTGGTTACCGGATCAACCAAGTTACTGACCGACGATGTGGGCTTAGCATCTGGTATTAACGGCGTCGGTTTCAACTTCACTGATCGATACATCTATGGTTACGATACAACCAACTTGAAAATCGTACGTTTAGGCCAGGACTTTCAAGCAGAAACTCTCAACGTACAAGGGCTTCCTAGCCATACGTTTTTTGTCGGTGACGTGTACAACCACGTATACTACTTGTATCGCAAAGGTAAAGGGCTGTTTTCCATTGATCTGTCGCCGTTAGATACGGACCCAAATGCTACCTTAACCCTGAATAAAATCACATCAAATGCAAGTGTGAGTTTAACCGATTTTGCGTTCCACCCTGGCGACGGTGCGCTCTATGGTATCGATAATGGGTCTGGCGTATTGTATAAATTCGATACAAAAACAGGCCAAGCAACCGCGATCGGCAATACAGGGGAAACGGGTACCTTTGGTGCAGGCTACTTTGATGTAAACGGAAACTACTACGTATCGCGTAACCAGGACGGCAAAATTTATCGCGTCGACTTATCAGAAAATAATGCCGCCAATATCGCTGCGGGCATTGTTCCTGCTGTAGAGTTTGTGTCTAACGGTCCAAGTTCCAGCCAAAATGACGGTGCCCGATGCGCGAACGCTCCTGTTATTGACGAAGACGAGCCAATTGACTTTGGTGACGCACCTGACACTTACGCTACCTTGCTCTCTTCTAACGGACCACGCCACGCTGTTGATGGTGTAACTTGGCTTGGCACAATTGCGCCAGATGGTGATGCCGATGGACAAGTGGCTCCGTCTGGAGATAACAAAGTTGGTACAGCAGATGAAGATGGCGTCGGCTTTGTTGCCGCACTCGACCCAGGGTTAAGTTCACTAGTGAGCGTAACTGCATCAACATCCGGCTACTTGTCAGCTTGGTTTGACTGGAACCGAGATGGTGACTTTGCTGACGAAGGTGAGCAAGTATTCACCGATGAGTTACTCTCTGCAGGCAGCAATACGCTTCCATTTGTCGTCTCTGAACTGGCAACCGCAGGTCCTAGCTGGAGCCGATTCCGCTTTAGCCAACAAACTGGTCTGAACTTTGATGGCGGATCAACATCAGGTGAAGTAGAAGATTACCCAATCACAATCACTGAAAACGGCGTATCCGTACAGCACTTCCCAAGTGCCGATTCCTACGCAACGGTCGCGTATGAAGACAACTGGCCTTACACCGCTGACTACGACATGAATGACGTAGTCATTAAGTTCCGTATGACTGAAACACGTATGGACGGCACGGTGGAAAATATCCAAATTAGCGGAGATCTGGCCGCCTATGGGGCTGGCTATAAAAATGGCTTTGCTATTCGTCTACCTGGCGTTTCGAAAGCGAGCATTGAAAACGGCTTAACAAAGCTAACGTTTAATGGCAAAGAACAACCGACCAACGGTCTAGAAGCGATATCAGAAGAAGCCATCTTCATTATCAGTGACGACCTCAGTCAGTATGCGCAAAGTCAATGTGCGTATTTTCGAACCCAAACGGGTTGCAATGATAACGTCGCGTTGTCTTTCACACTGACCATCTACTTTAAGGAAGGAGCCGACCGCTCAGCGCTACAGGCCATGCCTTATGACCCATTTATCTTTGCCACACCCAATACATATCACGGCGATGGCATCACCTTTCAACCAGGTAGAAAATGGGAAGTACATTTGCCAGACCAAGCACCAACTGAGCAGTTTGATGACGCAAACCTATATGGCGTGGGCGTAGACGCAAGTGACCCGGCTCGAGGCGTGTACTTCAAAACAGCGAACAATCTCCCTTGGGCATTGCTTATCGTCGAAGAGTGGAATTGGCCGCTAGAGAAAGTTGACTTAGTTGACGCTTACCCAGAGTTTGCCACCTACGCCGAGTCTGGTGGGCGAGAAGGAGCAAACTGGCATACCCAACCTAAAGCAAACAAACGTTACATTCCATAGGAGAAACATCATGAAAAACTTAATCACAATCATCATGGGATTAGCGTTAACAGCCTGCGGCGGCGGTGGCGGCGGTGGCGGTGGAGACAAAAGCAACGATAGCGCTACTCCACCTCCAGCTCAAACTATCGTTATTGTTGAAGAGCCAAGCATGCAAAACTTAGACGTACCAGATGGGTTCGATTATGACCCAAGGTTAGAAAGCTCACTTGCGGTAGATATTAGTGGTTACTCTTTACAGCGCGCACATCTGAGCATTTATAAGGAGTACCGTGAAGATGCGTCTGGAACCTACCAAGCAAAATATTCGAGCAATGTTGCTTCTGCTGCGCTGACGAGTGGGAAAGCTACCTTAGACTTCTCCACCTCGGACAGCCAAGATAACCTGTTAGTCGAAATTTGGTTCTACGATGGCTCAGAACCTCTGCAAAAAGTCGTCTCAACCGGAAATACGACATGGCGCATGTAAGATGCTCTATTGGTGAGCATTGATACTCGGGACTGGCGCAAGCCACAGGTTTTAAGACAAAATCGCATCGTTCTTTGAACATGCGATTTTTTTGTTGTAAAACAAAATGATTACTTGAAACAATAGCAATGGAGCGCAAATTGGATAATCCCAAAACCTATATGTTGGTCTTCAGCGGTTTCATTGCCCTACTTGTGCTCTTGTTGCTCATTAAGCAGACGGATGAAAACACGGTTTCAGCCACCGTCATTAGCAATACTTTAACTCAGTCCCTTGATGGTCAACGTCGGTACCTCACTATCAATTCACCTGAGATAGAGCAACAACGAGTGACGGTTCCAGTGTCCGCATCTTGTCCAGTGGGCTCTATTGCGTTGTTCCACCAAGCATCCCGCTCAAGTTTTGACTCATCCCTTTCATTCATTCGCTGTGAGTAAAAATACTGTGCGGACTTCCCAAATCAGAAGGATTTAACCATGCAAGCATTGATCGATGCCAAAGAACTTCATGCTTTATTAGACCAACCAAATGTAAAACTTCTAGACGCGAGTATTCGTTTTCAAATTCCTTCCGAAGGGAAAAAGATCACCAATAAGTGGATTCCAGGCTCATTGCGTTTCGACTACGACAATGACTTTTGTCTCCCAGATACCAATCTCCCTCATATGATGCCAACAGAAGAAGGATTTAATCACAGCGCTCAGAAACTTGGCCTGAACAACGAAGACCTTATTGTTGTTTATGACAACTCCGGAACACTCGCCTCTCCGCGCGCATGGTGGATGTTTAAGGCAATGGGGCACAATAATGTCAAAGTGCTTAATGGTGGCCTCCCGGCTTGGATTGAGGCTGGACTGCCTGTCACGGATGTCTTGTCAGAAGCTAAGCAGCTTGGAAACTTTACCGGGAAATTAAATAAACATGCTTTTTTGGACGCAAATGCAATATTAGAGTACTCAAACAATTGTAGTGCAAACATTGTTGACGCTCGCTCACGTGCACGTTTTTTAGGCGAGGTACCAGAGCCAAGAGAAGGACTGCGTTCTGGTCATATTCCTAATTCTGTTTGCCTCCCTTTCCAAACATTATTGAGTAATGGCTTTATAAAGGCAGACTCGGAATTGAAACAAGCATTTAGTGCACTAACGTTATATAATGATAAATCAATCATTTTCAGTTGTGGCTCAGGTGTAACGGCCTGTATTTTGCTGCTAGCAGCATACCAGTTAGGTTGGCGTGATTTATCGGTCTATGACGGGTCATGGACAGAATGGGGCGCAGACCACTCATTACCCATTACTCGCTAATCTAGGAGCTATCGAAGCGGCATGGTCAGGTTAAAGAAGAACATTTGGACACTATACATGGCGCTACTTACGATAAGCGCCGTGCTGTTCGTGTTGTTTGGCCGCTACCATTATGAGTCAACCCTGAATAAGTACAAAGATAAGCAGCTCCTACAATTGGAGCTGTTTGCCTCTTCTGTCGAATCACTTCTGAAAGGACAAGAATCGTTACTTGAAGTCATTGGTCATCAGTTGGTCGAGAGAAATGACTTTACTCGTACAGCAGCAGTTCAAACTCGCCCGATGCTGGACAAACTACTCAGTATCCATCCGGCGATTATTGGGTTCGGCCTAACTAACCCCGATGGAGACTACATCGCCGTAAGCTCCAATTTGATCTTGGCAAAGCTGCATAATCTAAAACAAGATCCACTGACTCGTGATACCTTTTTGGCAGCGCTCAACTCCGACCGAATGATTATAGGTCGAACGTATTTTATGCCAGCTCAAGATTCACTTGTGATTCCGATCCGAAAAGCAATTCCAAATAAAGATGGTGTTGTACAAGCAGTGATGACGGCTGGCTTTAATATGAATTCATCTTCGGTTTTTCGTAACGACATTCATGCTAATGAGCACAATCGGGTCACATTGATCCGCAGTGATGGCTACCTTACTTTTAGCTCGTCAGAAGATACAACCCTAGAAGATTACCTAAAACCTGCCAATGATTTAGATATAAAAGCCGTTATGGCTCAAATCACAAAAGATTCAGGCTGGGATATGGCGCAACTAAAAGAGCTCACACGAGCGCTAAATATTGTTGTCGACAATTCTCGCCTGAGTGAGTTAATCACATTGAGATACCTTCCTGATTATCATCTTTGGGCCTCTTCCTCGACAGATTTGAATTTTATTAAGCGCGGATTTTACGAACAGTTTGCACTGTACTCGATTGTTTTTCTTATCGTCCAAGGTGCTTTTTACGCTTTATTCCGCTCTATTGCGAACAATGAACATAAAACAAAACTGCGTTTGCTCTATCAAGCGAACCACGATCATCTCACTGGATTACCAAACCGAGAGTACCTACGCGCAAACATTCGACACTGGCTTTCTGGGAAAGGGAACCCTTTTTCTTTGATGTTCATCGATATTGATAATTTCAAATCAGTCAACGACACACATGGTCATGACTTTGGCGACGAAGTTCTAAAACAAATATCTATCCGCTTAAACACCTTTGTTAACGATGGCCGATTAATCATCCGTGAAGCCAGTGACGAGTTTATTTTTCTAACGAATCGAATTGATGAAGTAAGCGTTAAAAGACTAGCGAGCGACTTAATAAAGGCGCTATCAGAACCCTACGAAGTCAATGACAGTCAGTTCCTGCTCAGTTGCAGTATTGGTATTGCCTGCTATCCACACCATGGTGAAACATTAGATGAACTGCTCCTGTCAGCCGATATTGCGATGTATCAAGCGAAAAAACAACGCAACGTATACAGCCTGTTCAATCAGCAGATGCAAGCTACACATCTGCGTAAAATGAAAATTGAGCAACGCCTGAGGCTCGCGATAGATAAGCAAGCGCTTCATATGGTTTATCAACCTCAGTTAAACCTAGAAGGCGATATTTATGGTGTCGAAGCGCTTATTCGTTGGAGTGATGATGAGCTCGGCTTAGTCCCACCAAGTGAATTTATTCCCGTCGCAGAAAGCACTGGGTTGATGGTTCGTATTGGTGAACAAATCATTGAAAATAGCCTGACAGATATGGCTAAACTGACTGGTAATATTGATACATCTATCCAGATGTCTATTAACATCTCGGTCAAACAGTTTGTTCACGCCAAATTCATTACTAATCTTATGAATGCTATTGAGAAACGCGGCATCGAATGTTCAAAGATTACCCTAGAGATCACCGAAAACCTGTTTATTGAAGATCTTGAAAAGTTCGCACCAATTTGCGAGCGCTTGCATGCTCTTGGCTTTAAAATCTCGCTCGATGATTTCGGGACTGGTTACTCTTCATTAAGCATGTTGCGTACGCTACCTATTGATGAGGTGAAGATTGACAAGAGCTTTGTCGATCACATTGAGCATGACAAAAAAGCACTGAATATGGTTAAGAATATCATTTCTATCGGCAAAAACTTTGAAATGAAAGTACTGGCTGAAGGAGTAGAAACGCTGCAACAACTAAATGAGTTAAAAGCTTGCGGTTGTGATTTGATTCAGGGCTACTTCTACTCTAAACCTTTATCGCTTGAAGACCTGATCGCTTTTACGAAGCAGAACCAAAGCAAAGAAACCGTAGTTGAATAATTACGATCGCTTTGCTTAGAAGGTTTTATTTATTCATTTCTTGGTACATCACCTCCACCAACTCGCCTTTCGGGTCGCCTGATAATTCCCAGGTAAAAATGCCACCTAAGTTCGCCTGTTTAGCCCAATTTGCTTTGGCTTTGATCGAGCGTTGATCTTCGTAAGAGATAAAGACTTTCTTTACAGGATTCCACAAGTAAGGCGCTTGAGATTGCTCATCATACTTGTACTCGTAGCCCTGCTCCGCTCCATAGTTCTTCACCAAATCCCAAAACATGAAATAGCCGTTCTCACCCGTACCAAACTGCGCTCCTTGCTCGGATACAAGATCTTGCGTTGGTAAGCCACCCGAGAAGTCTTTGGTGCCTTGCCAGCCACGTCCGTAAAACGCAGCGCCAATCACCAGTTTCTCACTTGGAATACCGAGCTCGATCATCTGGTTGATGAACACGTCTGCGCCCATGCCCCACCAGCTTCGCTCAGTCGCATGCAAGTTGGTAGTATGCCCGGTTTGCTGCCCCCAACCACCAAGGAAGTCATACGTCATCGCAAACATGTTAGTTAGGTACGGCTCCGCGGCTTTCCAATCGATACCTGCCGCTTTTGGACCAACGCCTACCGCCGTAGAAAGCTCGTATTCACGCTTGGTTTGATTTGTGAGTTCATCTAACTCTGCACGCATGGTTTTCACCAAGTAGGTAAACGCCTCACGCTCAGACGCTTTTTGTTCATCAGAAAGCTTGGTATCTGGGTTCCAAGGCGACGTTGTTAAACCGCCACCGCCTGGGTATTCCCAATCTAGATCAATGCCATCAAAGAAATCATATTGAGCAATCAACTCAACGGCACTTTTTGAGAATTGATTCATCGCTTGTTTGTTTTTCGCCATAGCATGGAACGGTTCGGACATTGTCCAACCACCAAAAGAAGGAAGAATTTTGAGATCAGGATGTTGTTTCTTCATTTCGGCAAGTTGAGCGAAGTGACCTTTGTATGGCACGTTAACTGAGACAGCGCCAAAGTTCTTTTCCAGTGCCGCTTCGGTATCGACAATGATCGCCGTATAGGGATCTTTTCCTTCGCATTGTTTAGCTACTAGGTTTTGCACCGTTTCAGAAGCACCGGTATGAGGACCGCACATACTGAGAAACGCGTAAATCACATGTGTCAGTTTATCGGCGGGAATATCTTTCACCGTGTATGGGTTTTCTGCGTTCGCGTACTGCCAATCCGCAAAGTAACCCGCTACGACTTTTTGCTCGGCGTGCGCCGCACCAGTCAGCCCCATAATCAGTGCAGCAAGAAGTGTCTTGTTCATTGTGTTCTCCAGAGTAGATGTACAAATTTAAAGCTACTCCTAGAGAATATTTTTAACTTGAAAACGAAATCAGGCTGCGAGTCATTTATAACTCCTCGCAGCCTGATTACATAAATTGCATATTATTTGTGCTAACTCTCAGATGCCGCGTTGCCGTGCATTTGCTCATCTAAGTTGAGCACCGTTAATGCGTTGCTGACGCTCGTGGCGATCACGTCTATCGCTCCGGTTCTTAATGCTCCAAGTAAGGCGAGCGGCTTGCTGTTCTCCGCTGCAATCGCGATGACTTCCGATATTGGGCGAAACTCTTCAATACCAAGGCCAATCACTCGGTCACTCATTACGGTGTTGGCAACATTACCGTGAATGTCAAAGAAATCATAACCTGCAAAGTCCCCGACCACGCCTTGTTGAAGCCTCGATTGAACGACCTCATCTGGCGTAAACCAGCCTAAGTCCACCATGTAACTGTTTTCGCTCATGTCACCAATACCGACCAAAGCGACATCGGCTTTACGTGCCAAATCGAGCGTTTGTTTCACGGTTGCATTTTGCATGAAAGCCAACTTCTGTTCTCTGTTCTCTGCATAAGCCGGCGCATAGAGAGTTTCGGACGTTCCACCGTACTTTTTCGCTAACTGACGACAAATGTGGTCGGCGTTATACATACCACCACGTGGGTGAATACCGCCGATACCACATACAAATTTACAGTCACGCGGCGTAATAACACCAATATGGTGAGCGACGGACGACACGTTGCGCCCTTGTCCGACCGTCACCACCATGCCGTTTTTAAGCGTGCTGGTGAGATAATTGGACACCAATCCCGACACCTGTAGTCGCTGTGCCTCTTCATTTGGCTGATCAAGAGCAACAAGCGCGCGCTTAACGCCGAATCGCTCGATCAAACGTTGTTCAATCTTGGCGCTAAACACCGGGTGGTATTTAACGGTGATTTCAACGATGCCTTCATCACGCGCCTGCTTGAGCATTCGCCCGACCTTTGCGCGTGATATGGCAAATTTTCTCGATATCTCTTCCTGAGTCGCACCGTCTTGATAATACGCGACGGAAATCTCTGTCAACAAATCCGTGTTTTCAATGGAAATATCTTGATTAGAACTGCTCATGGTTTCTCTCGCCCTTTAAGAGGATCGATATTGTATGCAATAAGTGAGCATATGCTCATTGACTTAGCATATGTTCTTTATCAATTTAAACGCTACATTTGCTCATCGCAATAACATTTTCTCACTACAATTTTTTACCCTAGCGTACAACGCTCAAGCTTTGAACAATAAGGGCAAACGTTTATTTGGGTTAACCACTAAACACACAGTAAAAAAACGTTGATGAAGTTCACTATAAGTCGATTTCAGCGATTGACTTTCAGCATAGATAGGATAAATATGGACACATCATTTACTCAGCTATCGATCAAATGTTCATTGCATTTGTTCGGTAACGAAATTTTCCGTAGTTGGCTGAGCAGATGTCTCATTAAATGCGATGAGACGATTAGCTAACTCGCTTGCAAATGCACAAGCTGTGATAACAAAAATCACGCTTAAGCCCATTTAAATAGGATGATCGATTATGAGCAACAAGTTAGAGCAACTTCGTAAACTAACGACTGTAGTAGCAGACACTGGCGAAATTGATGCAATCAAAAAGTATCAACCAGAAGACGCAACAACTAACCCTTCTCTTATCCTGAAAGCCGCTCAAATCGCAGAGTACGCACCTCTAATCGATGCTTCAATCGAATATGCTAAAGCACAGAGCAACGACAAAGCTCAACAAGTTCAAGACACTTGTGACATGCTTGCAGTAAACATCGGTAAAGAAATCCTAAAAACTATTCCAGGTCGTATCTCTACAGAAGTTGACGCGCGCCTATCTTACGATATGGAAGGCAGCGTAGCGAAAGCACGTCAACTAGTAAAAATGTACAACGATGCAGGCATCACTAACGACCGCATCCTTATCAAACTAGCGTCTACTTGGGAAGGTATCCGCGCAGCAGAAATCCTAGAGAAAGAAGGCATCAACTGTAACCTAACGCTTCTATTCTCATTCGCTCAAGCGCGTGCTTGTGCAGAAGCTGGCGTATTCCTAATCTCTCCATTCGTTGGCCGTATTATGGACTGGTACAAAGCGAAAGAAGGCCGTGACTTCGAAGCTTCAGAAGATCCAGGCGTACTATCTGTAACTAAGATCTACAACTACTACAAAGAGTACGGCTACAAAACTGTCGTAATGGGCGCAAGCTTCCGTAACATCGGTGAGATCCTAGAACTGGCTGGCTGTGACCGTCTAACTATCGCTCCTGCTCTACTTGCTGAGCTAGAAGCGGCAGAAGGTGAAGTGGTTGAGAAGCTAGTTGATTCTAAAGGCGCAGCTGAGCGTCCTGCACCAATGACTCATTCTGAGTTCCTATGGGAACACAACCAAGACCCAATGGCGGTTGAGAAACTGGCTGAAGGCATCCGCAACTTCGCCGTTGACCAAGGTAAACTAGAAGCGATGATCGAAGCTAAGCTTTAATTGCTTACCAAAAGCGAGTAGCCCGTCTACTCGCTTTTACCATCAGCGCTTATTCAAGATTTTCTATTTGAACTTGTTTCGACGAGTTCCCTCTATTTAAACCCTTATCGAGAAGTAATCACTATGGATCGTAAATATCTAGCAAATGCAATCCGTGCGCTAAGCATGGATGGTGTTCAACAAGCTAACTCTGGTCACCCAGGTGCACCTATGGGCATGGCTGATATCGCTGAAGTTCTTTGGCGTTCTCACCTAAACCACAACCCATCAAACCCTGAGTGGGCAGATCGCGACCGTTTCGTACTGTCTAACGGCCACGGCTCAATGCTAATTTACTCTCTACTGCACTTGAGCGGTTACGAGCTATCTATCGATGATCTGAAAAACTTCCGTCAGCTTCACTCTAAGACTCCTGGTCACCCAGAGTACGGCTACGCGCCTGGTATCGAGACAACAACGGGTCCTCTAGGTCAAGGCATCACTAACGCGGTTGGTATGGCTCTAGCTGAGAAAGCGCTAGCAGCACAGTTCAACAAAGAAGGCCACGACATCGTTGACCACTTCACTTACGTGTTCATGGGCGACGGCTGTCTGATGGAAGGCATCTCGCACGAGGCATGTTCTCTAGCTGGTACACTAGGTCTAGGCAAACTGATCGCATTCTGGGATGACAACGGCATCTCAATCGATGGTCACGTTGAAGGTTGGTTCTCTGACGACACGCCTAAGCGTTTTGAAGCTTACGGCTGGCACGTAATCCCAGCAGTAGACGGTCACGACTCTGAAGCGATCAACGCAGCAATCGAAGCGGCGAAAGCGGATCCACGTCCTACACTTATCTGTACTAAGACAATCATCGGTTTTGGTTCACCAAACAAATCTGGTTCACACGATTGTCACGGTGCGCCACTAGGTGCAGAAGAAATCGCAGCAACACGCAAAGAACTAGGTTGGGAGCACGGTCCTTTTGAAATTCCGCAAGAAGTCTACGCAGAATGGTCAGCGAAAGAAACAGGCGCAGCTAAGGAAGCAGCGTGGAACGAGAAATTTGCAGCTTATGAAGCAGCGTACCCTGAGCTGGCAGCTGAATTTAAACGCCGCGTAAACGGTGAACTTCCTGCACAGTGGGAAGAGAAAGCAAGCCAAATCATTGCCGATCTTCAAGCAAACCCAGCAAACATTGCGTCACGTAAAGCATCTCAAAACGCTCTAGAGGCATTTGGTGCTCTACTACCTGAGTTCATGGGCGGCTCTGCTGACCTAGCGCCGTCTAACCTAACCATGTGGTCTGGTTCTAAGTCTCTAGAAGCAAGTGACTTCTCTGGTAACTACATCCACTACGGTGTACGTGAATTCGGTATGACGGCGATCATGAACGGTATTGCGCTACACGGTGGTTTCGTTCCTTACGGCGCGACATTCCTAATGTTCATGGAATATGCTCGTAACGCAATGCGTATGGCGGCTCTGATGAAGATTCAGAACATCCAAGTGTACACGCACGATTCTATCGGTCTTGGCGAAGATGGCCCAACTCACCAACCGGTTGAGCAAATGGCATCGCTACGTCTAACGCCAAACATGAGCACATGGCGTCCATGTGACCAAGTTGAATCAGCAGTGGCTTGGAAACTAGCGATTGAACGTAAAGATGCACCAACTGCGCTTATCTTCTCTCGTCAGAACCTAGCGCAACAAGAGCGTGATGCGGAGCAATTAGCAAACATCGCGAAAGGTGGTTACATCCTGAAAGATTGCGAAGGCAAGCCAGAGCTAATCCTTATCGCAACAGGTTCTGAAGTTGAACTAGCAGTAGAAGCAGCAGCACAGCTAACTGCTGAAGGTAAGAAAGTACGCGTTGTTTCAATGCCATCAACAGATGCATTTGACAAGCAAGACGCCGCTTACCGTGAAGCCGTTCTACCATCAGACGTAACAGCTCGTATCGCTATCGAAGCAGGTATTGCTGACTTCTGGTACAAGTACGTAGGCTTCGACGGTCGCATCATCGGTATGACTTCATTCGGTGAATCTGCACCTGCTGGTGAACTGTTTAAAATGTTCGGTTTCACTACTGAAAACGTAGTAAATACAGCAAAAGAACTACTAGCGTAATTGCAGTAAAAAGATAATCAGTTTTCTCTATTGCGAATGTGAAAACTGAAAAGCCCCGCCAGCAATGGCGGGGCTTTCTTTTATCTGGCTCCTATTTGTGTAAACACAGCCAGAAAGTGAACACAACGACTTTCGTTACGGCTATTTGTCTTCAAAGCGAAGCGCGAGCTGATAGAAATCTTGTACTTGCTCTTTCAACTGACGGCTGTTTTGCTCTACGGAGTGAGTTGCTGCCAAGTTTTGCTCTGCCGTAGAAGCAATAGAGTGAATATGCTGATTTACATCGCTGGATAGCTTCAGCTGGTTATTCGCCGCTTCCGCCACATCGACCATCAACCCACTCATGCTTTGCATCATCTGTTCAACCTCAGACAAACGAAGCGCGCTTTGCTCTGCAACCTGAGAACATGTATCCGTTTGCTCTTTGTTTGCCAGAATGTCTTTTTGCCAACTTTGTATCGTCGCCAACATAGCAGAGATAGACGCTTGGATTTGTTCAGTTGCATTGGATGTGCGACCAGAGAGCGCGCGCACCTCATCGGCAACAACAGCAAAACCACGACCTTGCTCACCCGCCCTCGCCGCTTCAATTGCCGCGTTAAGTGCCAGTAAATTGGTTTGTTCTGCGATCCCACCAATCTCTTCCATCAAATGATTCACTTTCTGCGCCTGATCACTCAGTTGATACGTCGTTTCCGTCGCTTTTTCTGCTTGAAGGCTCAACTGCGTTAGATTGGTGTGCGTTTGATCGATGGTTTCCTTCGCCATCAAGCATGACTTCAATGTGTCATCAATTAGCATATGGGCATCATTGGTGCTAGAAGAGACTGAATTCGCCGAAGACTCCACCTCTTGAGTCGCATCACGTACGCGATGAATATCGGTGTTTTGCTGATTTAATGCAGCCGAAACTTCTGCTGTGGTTTGGCTCAACTCTTCAGCACAATGCTGCAACGGCAGTGCGGAGTCTGTCATTCTTCCCAACACGGTTCGAATTCTTGCGGACAGCATTTTGATATGGAAATCAGCAATCGAAAACGCCGTGTTGCCGGAATAGATCAAGCGACTCACGCTGTCGTATTGCTTTTGTAACTTTTTCAGTTGTTGAGGCGTATCAATTAATTCTTGGCGGAATAACAACGCTAGAACACTCGCAGGTAGTGCACTTGCAAGCCAAGCCAATGGACCTTCAATAGACAATGCATATGCGGCAGCAGGTGCGGTCAATGCGCCAAGTAGAATCGCATAGCGAATGGTTTCATTGAGTTTCAACGACCAAGTACGACCTGATTTCTCGGCGGCGCGCATACTCTTGTAGGCTTTCGTGGCTATATCAACCCACTCTCGCTTTGGCTTCACGCGCACAGATTGATAACCAACAACGTGGTTATTTTCATAAATAGGGGTGACATAGGCATCAACCCAATAGTAACCGCCCGACTTAGTGGCATTCTTAACCATACCGCGCCAGGCTTTGCCTTGCTTAAGACGTGCCCACATATCGCCGAAAGCGGCTTTAGGCATGTCATTGTGGCGAACGATATTGTGGTTCTGACCGACGAGTTCTTCGTGAGTGTACTCAGCAACACGGCAAAAGGCTTCGTTACAATACGTAATAACACCTTGTAGGTTCGTTGTTGAGACGAGTTCCTCAGACTCCCTCACGAGAGTTTCTTGAGCTTTATGAGAAATATTGGCTGACATAGACGAAACTTCTGTAGTTTTTATTGATTTTCGGCAAGATATATACAGGATTTTTATTTTTATTACAAAAAGTTAGATAAAAAGTCTTATCAAATCGACATTTTTAGTGTGGGAATTCACATTATCAATAAAAATATAAAGAAGAAGTTGTGGAGTTGAGCTAATAAACAAAACCCGACACGTTATGCCGGGCCATGTATAGAAGATCTAATCAAGCAGTTTGGGATTCCGTTTCTTTGTTCGTTTTCAAAGCAAACATCACGATGACGAGTAGCACAAAAGGAAGAACGTACAAATTAAGGTTTTGCCAACCTACGGTGGATTCAAGCCAGCCAGATAGTAATGCAGTGATAGTGACACAACTGAACACGAAGAATTCATTAAATGCTTGAGCCTTGCTCCTGTTTTTCGCTTCATAGCTTTGACTAAATAACCCAGTTGCCGCGATAAACATAAAGTTCCAACCAACGCCTAACAGAACTAAAGCAAGACTAAAGTGCCAAATGGACACTCCATGTATGTTAATTCCGATGCAAGCAACAAATAGAAATCCACCAGCTAAAATCATATTCTTCGCGCCAAACCGCTCTATCAACCGTCCCGTGACAAACGCCGGTGCAAACATGCCCAGCACATGCCATTCGATCACTCCTGCCGCTTTGTCAAAATCAAAGCCACAACCAATCATCGCCAGAGGCGTTGCTGTCATTAAAATGTTCATTACCGCATACGCAACCATTGCGGCGATAACCGCTAGCATGAAATTAGGTCGACGGATAATATGCCCCACTTTATCCGCTTTAGTATGTAGAACTTGCGTGTGTGCTGGTGGAAAACGAATCGTTTGCAGCACGATCAACGCAGTTATATAAAGTCCAATAAGCACGGCAAAAGCACTAATGTACAAACCATCATCTGACCATTGCTGTGAATACACCGCCAAATTAGGGCCAAGTATCGCCGCTAGTACCCCTCCCGCCATAGATATCGAAATCGCCCTGTGTCTTGCCGACTCTTCACACACTTCAATAGCAGCAAATCTGTATAGCGTTCCGAAGCCAATACCAACACCGAGCAAAAAGGTAGAAACACAGAACAGATAGAAGTTCTGTTGACTTAACGCATACGTCGCTAAGCTGGCACCCAAAATGCCAATAACATTACCGAGACTAAACCCAAGGCGACGTCCCAACTTGCCCATAATTAGTGACGCAGGGATCGTCGCAGCCATCAGTCCTAAAAATTGCAGCGCAACGGGCAACGTAATAAAACTTGATGACGGCGCAAGTGTTTTGCCAATAAGGGCAATAACAGATATGAGTAAAATATTCCCTGTCATTAATAGGGCTTGGCAAAGGGATAATAGCCATACATTACGATTCAATTCCAAATTCCTTTTGGTTACAGCGCATACAGATAACATATAGGAAAGCAGAAACAATAGAAAGAGATGCGAGTAATTCTCAATAAAAAAGAGCCAGAAGCACAATGCCTCTGGCTCTTTAAAAAGTTCTTTCTGTTGAGCTTATTTGTTACGGCGCGCTTTTACTGCATCTGAAAGCTGACGAAGTACGGTTTCCGTATCTTCCCAACCGATACATGCATCGGTAATCGACTGACCATAAGTGGCCGCTTTACCATCCACTAAGTCTTGGCGACCTTCAACTAAATGAGACTCAATCATCACACCAAAAATTGCTTCTTCGCCACCAGCTATTTGCTCTGATACGTCATCAGACACCAACATTTGACGTTTAAACTGCTTCGAGCTGTTAGCGTGGCTAAAATCAATCATCACTTTTTTCGGTAGCCCTGCACCATCTAACTCATCTTTAATTTGAGCAACATGCGCTGCACTGTAGTTTGGCTCTTTACCACCACGGAGAATGATATGGCAATCAGGATTGCCAGCGGTTTCTACGATCGCAGAATGTCCGTATTTTGTTACTGATAAGAAGTGGTGAGAAGCACTTGCAGAACGAATCGCATCGCTCGCGATCTTAATGTTCCCGTCTGTACCATTTTTAAACCCAACAGGACAAGAAAGACCAGAAGCAAGCTCACGGTGAACCTGAGATTCTGTCGTACGAGCACCGATAGCACCCCAACTGATCAGATCCGCCACGTACTGAGGCGTAATCATATCTAGGAACTCACTCGCGGTTGGCAAGCCCATATCGGTAAGATCAAGAAGAAGCTTACGTCCAATACGCAGACCATCATTCAGCTTGTAGGTATCATTCAGGTAAGGGTCGTTGATCAGACCTTTCCATCCTACCGTTGTACGCGGTTTCTCAAAATAAACTCGCATCACAACTTCTAGTTGTTCACCAAGTTCATCACGTAATACTTTTAGCTTTTTACCATATTCAACCGCAGCAGCAGGATCGTGAATGGAACACGGGCCAACAATTACAAGTAATCGGTCATCTTTTCCTTCAAGAATATTGTGAATGGCATTACGGCAATCAAAAGTGGTCGAAGAAGCGGTTTCAGTCGCTGGGAACTTCTCTAATACTGCTACAGGTGGCAATAACTCTTTTACTCTATTTATTCTTACATCATCAGTTTGAAACATTACTTCTACTTCCTGGTTTTTATTTCCGACCCAATTTTTTGCCAACTGAACTCATTGCAACATTGTTCACAAAGCGAGCAGCATCAAGGGCTCTGGTCATTTTCTGTCTAGCGTTTAAGTAACTTATCGGCTTAGGCGTAGACTTGCAATCAGTTTTTGCAAATAAATGCAAATAAAAATCACCTGTTAACTACCGCGCACAATGTAAAATAAACTTTACGAAAAAAAGTTCAAAATAATCATCAATTTTCTTATGACCCCAAAAATCTTTACTACAATGTAAGAAATATCAGAAGTTTGTGAGGTGTTATTGGTTAGTAAATGTTGATCAAGTTCAAAGATATTGTTGCTTGATATGAAATGATTAGAATATTAAACTAATTTCTTATAAACGCTGGTTTTTTCTAATTTTTTGATAAAACGAAGTAGAAGTTAATATGCAATCAATACAAGGAAACATTATGAACAAAGTAGCAATTGCAGTAGCAGCAGTGGTAGCTGGTAGTAGCGCGCTTTTAAACTCTGCTCAAGCTGAAATGTATATCGGGGGCAAAGTAGGCATGACTACACTTGACGATGCTTGCTATCTAAATAGCCCTTGTGATGATGAAGCTTTTGGTGCTGGACTACATATCGGTTATGACTTCACCGATATCATCGGGCTAGAGTATGGTGTCGACTTCTTAGGCGATTACAAAGCTAACTTTAAGTCAGGGGCTAATACAGTTAATACGATCGACGGCAATTTAACGGCTTTAACTCTCGCACCTAAATTCAACTGGCACTTAAACGAATCTTGGAACTTATTCGCTAAGATCGGTGGTGCTTACATGATGTCTGATGACGAAAAAGATTTCGTTCCAACTGGCTCGCTAGGTGCTGAATACACTATCGACAGAAACTGGAGCGTACGCGCAGAATATCAACGCTATCAAGACCTGTCTGATGACGTATGGGACGACATGGACGCTAACTTCTTCGGTATCGGCTTTAACTACAAATTTGCGGCTGCGCCAGTGGTTGCGGCAGTTGTAACAGAAGAAGTGGTTGAGCCAGATCCAGAACCAGTGATGATGAGCAAAGTGCACAAAGAAGAGTACGGTACAGGTACGTTTGAATTCGACAGTGCTAAGCTAACAGACTCTGTTTCGGAGCGTCTAGACAACTTCGTATCATTCTTGAACGAATACCCTCAAGCTCAAGTAGAGATCACTGGCTACACGGATAGCTCTGGTCCTGCGACTTACAACCAAAAACTGTCTGAGCGTCGTGCTCAATCTGTTGCGGATTACCTAACTGCTGCAGGCATTGACTCAGATCGTTTAACTGTGAAAGGCATGGGTGAAGAAAACCCAGTTGCTGACAACAGCACTCGTGAAGGTCGTGAGAAAAACCGTCGCGTAGAGGTTGTGGTTCCTTCGTTTGAATACCAAGAGCTAGTTCAACCTGAATAAACATTTATGATACTTTATCTATGATGTTGTAAAAGTTAATGGGGTGCGTTTGCACCCCATTTTGATCTCGCTTTATCGCTCTTTTTACTATGGTTTTGGAAAAAAGATTAACTCGTTATCTTGCACCATAACGCAATCCATACCCGCTGCATGCGCCGCTCGTTTACCTAGCTCGGTATCCTCGAATACAAGACATTGTGACGCTTCCAACCCAAGATGCTCGGCCGCCACCAAAAAGGTATCCGGAAAAGGCTTATGGTTCTCTACATCACTTGCTGTTACCACAACATCCAACTTGTCCAATAAACCGGAGTGGCTCAACAAGCGCATGGCACTTTCTCGTTGACTGCCAGTTCCGACCGCTATTTTCTTGTGGCCTAAATATTCTTCTAACACGATATTAGTGCACGGAATAACGTCCCCGTGCAGCTCCATAGCAGCGAACGTTTCCATTTTAAATGTAGCGACGGTTTTAGGATCTAATGAAAGCTCATGCACACGGTTTAGCTCCTCAACAATTTTAAAGCTCGGCATGCCCCCTAAACTGTGAAACCACTCCTGACAAAACGGAAAATCAAAGCGATCTGCGGTTGCTTGCCAAGCAGCCAAATGGGCTGGCATGGTATCTATTAAAGTACCATCCATATCAAATATGAATCCCTCATAGGGCCTAAAATCAATCGTGCTCATGTCTTTTCTTCTATTTGTACATCTGTGATGTTAATTTATCAGCTCTTTCAATCGTCCTTACCGGCATTTACTTATCATGCTCAAAATTTCGAACTCCGTCACAATTCAAGAGTGGGAAATTCAATTATCCCCAATTAGAGCTCAAGGAAATGGTGGCCAGAACGTTAACAAGGTAGCGTCCGCTATACATTTACGCTTTGATATCCGACATTCCAGCTTACCTGACTTCTACAAAGAACGATTACTTGCTCTTTCTGACAGTCGTATAACTAAAGATGGCGTGATCATCATCAAAGCGCAACAATTTCGCACGCAAGAACAAAATAAGGAAGACGCCCTGAATCGGCTTCAAGCTTTAATTAAAGCTGCCACCTTACAGGAGAAGAAGCGTATTAAAACGAAACCAACCCGCGCTTCTCAACGCCGAAGACTTGATACCAAGAACAAGCATGGAGCGAAAAAGCAGCAACGTAAGAAAGTGCTGTATTAATGCATGTCGTTTTCTCGACATGTTAGTTGAACAACGTTTGCTAGCCCTTGGGGAAATCTCATTGGATTTCTCTTTTTAGTTACTTATTCAGGAAACAACAATATGACTATTAGGCAAAAACTCTACTTCCTCGGAGTTATCGCCATTTTAGGCATCGTGGCCCTTTTGGGTACGTCATCCCATTTCGCCAATAAGAGCAATGAACTTAACCACGCCATCAAACTCGTTGGCGATCTAGAAATACGTTTACTCAACTTACGCAGAAACGAGAAAGATTTCTTACTGCGTAGTAATGACAAATACCTAAACAAATTTGATGCGAATGTTGATAAGTTTCTAAATACAGAAAAAGAGCTTGCGAGCATACTCACGAGCAATGAATTACCTTCCAGTCAACGATTCAAGCAAGACCTCCTTGCATACCAAAAGGGCTTCCAGAATCTGGTCAGTGCTTACCAACGCTACGGACTTGATGCAAAGAGTGGCCTTCTTGCTGCTTACGAGCAAGCACTGTTAGAAGCCAAGCAACGCTCCGACCACCAGCAATTGCTGGCGTTGGTTCGTTTTGACTCTGCGGTCAAATCAGGTCAATTCAATAGTGATTTGCTTGTTGGGCTATATGCTCCGGAGCTCATCAAAACAGGTAAGCTAGTAGCGGCACAAAAACAAGTTGTAGGGGTCGCTTACGACCAAGGCTTACTTGGTGAAACTCGCGCATTATCTCATGACGTAGAAGAGCAATTTGAAACCTTTTCGACAGCCCTTAGCTCTGCTGCTGCACAGCGTGATGAACAAATGTCGACCATCAAGCAAGTCATTACTGCTCTGATCTTAGGTGTTATTTTCGCATTGATTTGGCAGATCTCTCGCTCAATCAATACACGAGTAAACAGCTTGCTTGGCACCATTCGAAGCATTAGCGAAACAAACAACATGGGACTGCGCTCTGACTTGAAAGGCAAAGATGAGCTATTTGATATCAGCCACCACCTCAATGATCTGTTGGATAAGCTTGAGCAGTTAATTAGTGGCACCCAAGAAAAATCGGCGCAGTTAACGGCCAGTACCGATAATATGCATCGTGAGCTAGAAGGGGTTATGGAGCAGTTCCATACTCAAACGGACCACACTGCATCGATGGCTACTGCGGTTCAGCAAATGGTGACAACGATAGGCGAAATATCGGAAAGCACGTCGGTTGCGGTAGAGGGTGTACATCAAGCCGCGAATAATGCCGAACAAGGCCGAAGTGTTGTTGAAACCACTGTAACCAACATTGGTCAATTAACCAGTATTTTATCGAACAGTCAGCAGTCGATTGGCTCGTTGAACCAACATGTAGATAAAATTGGTGGTGCGGTGAACATCATCCAAGAAATTGCGGAACAAACTAACTTACTGGCTCTCAATGCAGCAATTGAAGCCGCGCGAGCGGGCGAACAAGGTCGTGGCTTCGCCGTTGTTGCCGATGAAGTACGTGCCCTAGCTAGCCGAACTCATCAATCTACCGAGGAAATCACGCGAGTTGTTGTTGATATTCAAGCTCAAATGTCGACGGTCGTGGCGGATATTGATCAATGTAACGATCAAGGACAACAAACGCTTAATGCCTCTGAAAAACTGGATTCTAGCCTGCAGCAGATCATCACTGACATGCATGCAATTCAAGGCAATTCGGAGCGCATTGCTTCTGCGATTGAAGAGCAAGGTATCGTGATGAACCAAGTTAGTGGCTCAATCACCGAGCTTAACGCGATATCTGAAAACAACATGCAATCCGCTCAGGAATGCTTGCACGAAGTGAACTCTGTTTCTGCTCAAGCTCATGATATGGACGAAGCCGTTGCACAATTTAAAACCACGCTAAAATAACATTCCCTACAAATAAAAAGCCCGAGGCAATCATTGCTTCGGGCTTTTTTTCGACTTTAACTTCGTGCTCTACTGTGCACAGCGGGTGTGATTACTCATCATCAAGAGGAACCAGCTTGGTGTTGCCGCCATGAACTTTCTCACGCTGTCTTTGCACCAGAGCGTAGAAGCCAGGGATCAAGAATGTACCTGCTAGAAGCACACACAATAGACCACCAATCAGCGACACGCCGAGCGAGTTTTGGCTCACGTGCCCTGCACCTGCGGCGAAGATAAGCGGGAAGATACCCAGGATAAACGACCAAGATGTCATATTCACAGCGCGGAAACGTAACGTGCCTCCTTTAACCGCTGCACTATCGATATCAGCATCTTTTTCTTCACGTTCTTGCTTGGCGAACTCCACAATCAAAATTGCGTTTTTCGCCGCCAAGGCTATGAGCAAGACAAGGCCAATTTGCGCATACAAGTTAAGTGGTGTCCCAGTCAGATTCAACGCCAAGAAGGAGCCTAACGTTGCTACTGGCACCACCAAAATGATGGCTAATGGAATACTCCAGCTCTCATATTGTGCCACCATGAACAAGTAAATGAAGATCAAAGCCAGTGCAAACGCATAAATGGCTTGGTTACCCGCAAGTACTTCCTGGTAAGCCATACCTGTCCATTCGTACGTGTAGCCCTGCGGAAGAACCTCTGCAGCAACGCGTTCCATTGCGGCAATCGCATCACCACTAGAGTAGCCCGGAGCTGGTTGGCCTTGAATGATAGCACTGCGGTACATGTTGTAACGCCATGCCACATCAGGCTCGAACACTTGCTCGTAGCTCACTAGCGTACTTAGTGGAACCATATCACCGTTCGAAGAACGAACATGGAAACGCTCTAGATCTTCCATGCTGCTACGGTGCTGGCTATCAGCTTGCATGGTTACGCGGAAGTTCTTACCAAACATGGTGAAGTCATTCACATAAAGCGAACCTAAGTTGCCTTGCAAGGTTTGGAAAATAGACGATAGCGAAATACCCAACTGCTGCGCTTTCTCACGGTCGATATCAACGTAGTAGTGCGGAACATTCGCGCGGAACGTGCTAAACGTGTAGGCAATTTCAGGGGCTTGGTTGGCCGCTTGGATCATTTCTCCCATGACCATCGACAAATCGGTACGGCTTCGCCCTAGCGTATCTTCAAGCACAAACTCAAAACCAGACGCTGCCCCCATACCAGGAACCGCTGGTGGCCCCATCGCAAACACAACCGCTTGAGGCAACTCTGTTGCAGCACGACCGTTAATACGCGCCGCGATGGCATTGGCAGAGTGTTCCCCTTGCAACGAGTTACGAGTATCCCAGTCATGCAGTTTGATAAACACAGATGCACCGTTTGATGCCGCTGCGCCTGTCATAAACGAGTAACCGTTCGCAACCGTCACGCCATCCACACCAGGTTCTTCACCAATCATGTTCATTAAATCATTGGTGACTTCTTCAGTACGAGATAAAGATGCTGAATCTGGTAGCTGAACGTTAACCAGCAAAATGCCTTTATCTTCTTGAGGAACAAACGCTGTTGAGGTGGTTTTCGCAAAGAAAGTGACCGCCGCGATAGCGACTATAAAGAACGTCACGAGTAGCAAAGATTTCTTCACCAAGAAACCAGCGACCTGACCATAACGCGTTGTGATACGCTCTAAGCCTCGGTTGAAAGCCTGGAACCAGTTAGCCGTGTTGCCCCCACCCTGCTTCAATACCAAAGAACAAAGTGCTGGAGACAGCGTCAATGCGTTAATGGATGAGATCACAACCGAAATACAGATGGTCAAAGCGAACTGGCGATACATGATACCAGTGATACCCGGCAGCATCGCGACTGGTATGAATACCGCAAGTAGAACCAAGGTCGACGTGATGATTGGGCCCGTTACTTCTTTCATCGCTAGCAATGTCGCTTTACGCGGTGAAATGGTTGGGTCTTTCGCCATGGTGGTATCGACGTTTTCGATAACCAGAATCGCATCGTCCACCACGATACCAATCGCGAGGATCAAGCCAAACAAAGTGACCGTATTGATGGTGAAGCCCGTCGCCTGCATGATGGCAAACGTACCAATCAAAGAAACGGGGATCGCGACAACAGGAATCAAAGTTGCACGCGCACTACCCAAAAACAAGTAAGTTACAGCAATCACCAATAGAATCGCTTCAATCAGTGTTTTGACTACCCCTTTGATCGATTCAGATACAAACACGGTTGTATCGTAGCTGGTCTCATACGCCATGCCCTCAGGGAAGTTTTTACTCAAGTCCTCAAGCAGCTCCATGACGGCCTGACCACTTTCTAACGCGTTCGCATCCGATTGAAGAGACAATGCAACAATTGACGCGTCCTGACCACGGAATTTACCGTTACCATCGTAGAACTTTTTACCTAGTTCGACACGAGCGACATCTTTTAGATAAACCGTGGAACCATTTGGATTAGCTCGAAGGACAACGTTCTCAAACTCGCTCACGCTTTCCAAGCGACCTTTGGTCACAAGGTTAAACTGAACTTCTTGCGGATTGTTGTATGGTGCTGCACCAACACGCCCTGCCGCAACTTGAACGTTTTGTTCAGCCAAAGCGGCATATACGTCTGACGTGGTTAGCTTAAGGTTGGCCATTTTTTCCGGATCTAACCAAACACGCATTGCGTATTCACCACCACCAATCACGTTAACTTCACTAATGCCTTTCGCACGAGCCAGCTGATCTTTTACATTCAAGTTAATGTAGTTAATCAAGAACTGATCGTCGTATTTGCCATCAGGCGAATAGAAGTTAAGGACCATCAGCAAGTCAGGTGAGCGTTTTTTCACCGTCACACCAACCATGCGCACTTCTTGAGGCAGTTTTGACTCGATCTGTGACACACGGTTTTGCACGTTTACTTGCGCCATGTCTGGATCGGTCCCGACATCGAACGTGACATTTAGGCTGTATGAGCCATCGTTCGCGCTCTTTGAAGACATGTAGATCATGTCCTCAACGCCATTGACCGACGTCTCTATGGGGTCCGCAATGGCCTGCTCGACAACTTCCGCACTCGCACCGGTGTAGTATGCCGAAACGCTGACTGATGGCGGACTTATCTGTGGGTACTCCGCCACTGGCAAAATCGCCAGTGAGATCGCGCCTGCTAGCGTTAATATGATCGAAATAACTAGCGCGAATTTAGGTCTCTGAATAAAGAAACGACTTAACATAGTGCCCCCTACTGCTTATCTTCAGCAGGTGTTTGAATGCGCACTTCTACACCATTACGCACACGCTGTAGGCCCTGTGTAATAACCGTATCTTCCTGATCGAGGCCTTCTCGAATGATAATGCCTTGTTCAACCTGAGGTCCAAGCTCGACGTTACGACGCTCTGCCACACTTCCCTCAGCCATCACCATAACAAAGTCACCTTCTAAGTCAGTCTGAACGGCACGTCGTGGGATAACAATAACGTCTCTCGTGTTCTTATCTCTCAAGTTCACTTTGATGTGCTGACCCGGAAGTAACTTCTGCTCTGGGTTTGGCACTAGCGCACGCATTGCAATCGTACCAGTTTTGGTATCAATACGATTACCTAAGAAATCGAGCTTACCGAGATGCTCAAAAAACTGACCATTTTCCAGCTCAAGCTGAACTTCAACTCTGTTTGATTCTGCTGAGCCGTCGCCTTTGACTTGATCCATACCCATGGCTAAACGCTCGCGCTCACTCACACTAAATGAAGTATGCACTGGGTCTAAGCTCACCAATGTCGTCAGCACGCCAGATGAAGGGGAAACAAGATCACCAGTACTCACTTTGGTATCGCTAATGCGACCGCTGAACGGAGCTCGGATTTGAGTATAAGAAAGGTTAACTTCAGCAAGCTTAAGCTGAGCATTTGCTGCTTCTAGCTCTGCTTTCGCACCAAGAAGTGCCGCAGTTAAGGCATCAAACTCAGATTGAGAGATACTACCGCGAGGCAACAAGTTTTTACCTCGGGTGTGGTCTAGTTCCGCTTTTTTTAGCGCGGCTTTTGCTTGTGCAAGTGCCGCTTTAGCGCTCGCGACTTGTGCTTCAAAAGAAGATGGCTCGATAGAATAAAGAAGCTGCCCTTTTTCTACCATTTGCCCCTCTTCAAAGTGACGAGCTTTTAAATAGCCAGAAATCTGCGCGGTAATATTGGTATCTTCTACTGCTTCAATGCGACCGATATAAGACTTGCTCGGTTGGTAGTCGATAACCGTGACATCCTGAGTCACTACGAGAGGCACTTGGCCTTCCCTTTGGGCATTATTAGCTTCCCCGCATCCAGCGAGGATTGCTGTAGCCGCCATTAGTGCGACAAGTGGTTTCTTTTGCATGTATTTACCGTCTTTATAGAACAGGATATTGTTGAATTCCCATCAACCTTACTCCTTGCTGCAACTGAAAACTTCACTCAAAAGTCCCCAAAATGTTTCTAAATGTAAACATGAGAAACAAAAAGAAAATAAAGTAATTTAGTTAACAGTGATATTTAATGAACAATATACAAACAGCTCAATCATAACTATTTGATATACACTCTCAGGCATCGTGCATTTAGAGGCGCTAGGAAACGCGAATTAAGATATCGTATAAAGACGGAAAGTGAGATTCGGTGCTCAAGATAAGAACGTTTTATGGTTAAAAAGACAAAAAATGACGCCTTCATACTCAAGACCCCGATTTTGACTATTTTTTTAATATAAATGGGTTATCATTCAATTAATTCAACGCCTTCGACAGAGAGGATGACTATGATTTCTAAATGGGCAAAACGCTTTTACCAGATGGCAGAACTAGTGGCGTCTTGGAGTAAGGACCCATCAACACAAGTCGGTGCAGTTATCACTAAACAGAATCGCATTGTATCTGTTGGATTTAATGGCTACCCGCACGGTGTTTCTGACAGTGTCGATACCGATGAACGCGAGTTGAAATATCTAAAAACACTGCATGCAGAAGAGAACGCAATTTTGTTCTCAAAACGTGATTTAGACGGATGTGATATTTGGGTGACGCATTTTCCATGTCCTAACTGCGCGGCAAAGATCATTCAAACAGGGATCTCACACGTGCACTGCCCTGAGCAATCTGAAGACTTTCTATCTCGCTGGGGAGATAAAATCCAAGTCAGCCAAGACATGTTCGATCAAGCGGGTGTGAAAGTCGACTGGCTACCACTAGAAGACATTGAAATTGAAGACAAAGACGTACGTTAATGTTTCGTTTTTGAATTTAAAAATAGCCCAGATGACTCTGGGCTATTTTCCCCATTCAATCGACAAGAACCGCTCGACCTGGTCTGTTAACCGTGTTTTTTCGCGGTGATTTCAGCAATTTTGACGATGACAAGCACTGACTTCTCCATCATTTCAACCGAAATAAACTCATGAATCCCATGGAAGTTAAAGCCACCAGTGAAGATATTCGGGCACGGCAACCCCATAAAAGATAAACGAGCGCCATCTGTACCACCACGAATAGGTTTTATAATTGGCTCCACATCACACGCTTCCATCGCTTGCTTTGCTAGCTCAATGATATGCGGGTAAGGCTCAACCATTTCTCTCATATTGTAATAGCTGTCTGTTATTTTCAGTTCTACAGAACCATGGCGTAAGCCCGCGTTCATATCATCAACGAGTTTCTGCATAAAGGCTTTACGCTCTTCAAGCCCCTGACGATCAAAGTCTCGGATAATGTAACCAAGCTCGCTTCGCGCCACGCCCATTTCTGCCGATTTTAAATGGAAGAACCCTTCGTAGCCTTCGGTTGTTTCCGGAGTTTGATCTTGGGGCATTTGAACTTGAAATTTCGCAGCCAAGTTCATCGCATTGACCATTTTGCCTTTTGCGGTACCTGGATGAACGCTAACACCATGAAAAATCACATCGGCGTTTGCCGCATTAAAGTTTTCGTATTCCAGTTCACCTTGCGGGCCACCATCAATAGTGTATGCCCAATTCGCGCCAAACTTTTCAACATCAAATAAATCTGCGCCCCGGCCAATCTCTTCATCTGGTGTAAAGCCGATACAAATGTCGCCGTGTGGAATGTCTGGATTTTCTAGTAACAGCGCGACTGCAGAGAGAATCTCAGCAATACCAGCTTTGTTATCCGCGCCAAGTAATGTAGTGCCATCGGTAGTGATAAGATTGTGGCCATGTAGATGATGTAAATCTGGATATTGCACCGGAGATAGCACTTCATCCCCCAACCCTAGCGCAATATCGCCGCCTTGGTAATCTTCAATAAATTGCGGTTTTACGTTTTTTCCTGAGGCGTCAGGCGCGGTATCCATATGGGCAATAAAGCCTATAGGCGGCACCTCATAATCAACGTTAGCTGGCAGTCTAGCCATCAAGTAGCCATTTTTATCTAATGTCACATCACTTAAGCCAAGTTCAATCATCTCTTTCTTAAGCAACTCAGCAAACACAAGCTGACCAGGCGAGCTTGGGCAAAGCGTAACATGTGGATTTGATTGGGTATCGAACGTGACGTAGCGAAGAAATCTTTCAACTAAATGTTTCATATTTATTCTCATTGTTTTTATACGATGAGGCTTTATCAACCATCAATAAGCTGACCTTACCTCATCAAACCTCAAGCTATGTTACGCTCTTAGCTCAATAAGAATTTGCTTTGAATCATTTTTTCATAAGAAAGGCTACGGCACATCCCCTCGTCAATTGAAGCATGAATCTAATCTAATAATTCCTCAGCTAGTACTCGCCACTCTTTTACCTTACCGCGAAAATGACGCCATTGTTTATCGGTCATAGATTGAGAAATATCTAATGTCAGTTGATCGACCAGCACAAAGTTAGAATCAATATTTTTAGAAAGCTGCTCACTGTAATAGCTCTCTGGCTCGAACAACAGGCGCATAAATATATCCTGATAAGTGACAGCATTGGACTTGTTGTCGAACAGATATTCGAGCTCTTGATATATCGTTGCTCGATAACCTCTCCATAAAGGACTGTTAAGAGTGACTTGCTGAGAAAACGTTTGAGCTAATTGGCGCTGACTTTCTGATAGGCTTCCCAACCACTCTTCCATCCATTCTTCTGTGTTATCTAGAATAATTTCACGTATTTCATCTTCCGTTTTATCCGCATATTTTGCGTTTCGCTCTTGATAATGCTCTTGTACATTACTCAGAAATTCCCGTTCTTGATCTTTCGTTAACTGTAAACTCAAAGCAAAAAGGTCTGGTGCCGCTTTGCTTACCACTCTATCGTAATGCGCTCGCATTCTATCTCGATTTTCCTGCAAATAATTTAGGGTGATATCGCTCGCTTTTAATCTCTCAAGCTCTTTTAAATGATCGATATATAACGGTAACTCTTCTTTCTTATGCCATTCTGCTAACAATAATAAGCGTTCTTCGACCAAGACTTCTTGTTCACCTTGCAGAGAAACATAATCCTCTATGTAATCGATAACGAACCAATCGATATTGCTGTATAGAAACTTCTTCGTACATCCGGCAAGAAGAAATACGAAACAAAATAGAAGGCCATAACTAAGCACCTTATTAGATACACCCTGTAATTTAGTCACTTATTCGTATTCCCTTTTCTATTGATTAAGTTCTATACTCAACTTGTATCACTTAATATTGCGGCAAACTTACACCAGTGTGACAAATATTGATTGCCACCTTAATAATATATAGAGTTTGAAATTAACTTTTTGATCACAACTATCCGCAAAAAAGTGAGTTAGAGCGCAATTATCGGCTAAAAAACACACCGAACGACGCTCCCTATAACGGCATATAATTTGCATGGATGTTTTTTGGATGGTTTATGGAGGCGAAGTATGGCAGCCGCTGAGCAACTTGATACCAGTGTAGAATATGAGATTCGATATTTTGAACAGGGGAAAATGCACTGCATGAGAGTCATTGCTGAAAGCAAAAAAGTGGCTTATCAGTACTATTTAGAGTGCGGTAAGCACAACAGTGACTTGTACTCTATTCGCCCAGACAAATAAAAAAACCGCCTTAAAGGCGGTTTTTTTATTATTAAAATTACGCTAAACGATTGATTCCATTGGTGGTTTGGGATTGTTCTTCAACTGTATTATTTGATGTCGCCAAAGCGCTCAAGATAAAGAACGGTTGCCGCAGTACGAGAAGGAACTTGAAGCTTTTTAAGTAAACTCTTCATATGCACTTTAACCGTTGATTCAGAAATAAAAAGACGATCGGCAATCTGCTTGTTGCGGAAACCTCTTGCCACCTCTCTTAAGATCTGCGTTTCGCGATCCGTCAGCGTATCAAAAACGTCCTCTTGTCCTGAACGCTCACTCAAATACTTAGAAACTTCTTGGCTGTAAGCTTTGTCGCCTTGATGCGCTTGTTTTAGCAACTCAACCAGCTCATCAGGCTCAGTGTCTTTCAATAAATAGCCATCTGCGCCACTTCGAACTATTGCTTCTATGTCAGCAGGACTATCCGATACGGTTAAGATAACAATTCGAGCTTCACAACCATCAGCACGTAGCGCTTGTAAGGTATCGAGGCCTGACATGCCTTTCATATTGAGATCAAGAAGTACAAGATCCAGTTCCAGCTCATGCGCTTTCGCTACCGCATCTGCGCCATTACTTGCTTCTGCAACGACTTCAAACTCAGGCTCAAAGCTTAAAAGTTGGTGAATACCTCGTCGCATGAGTGGATGATCATCCACCAGCATTACTTTACACACTGTCACTGTTTACTTCCTTACTATGTTGGAATTCTAGTTTTACGGTACAGCCTTTGTTGCTCGATGCTTCAATGTGAAGATCGGCATGCAGCCTAGCGGCTCGCTCTTGCATGATACTCATACCGTAATGATTTAATTTTTCGTCTTGATGTTCAAAGCCTATTCCATCATCGGTAACGGTTACTGTGACTTTTCCATCATTATCAAGACATTGAATGTGAATATTATCTGCTTGCGCATGCTTGATGGCATTAATTGCCGCTTCTCTTATCAACTGTAGTAAATGAACCTGCTGGTGTGCATCCAGTTCAGTTGAAGAAAGTCTATTTTTTAACGTAATGTCAGCGACGGTTTGTTCGTTGAGCGTTTCGACCATATCTTGCAATGCTTGGCCAAAACTGCCCTCTTTAATCGTAAGACGAAACGTCGTCAGTAATTCGCGTAGCTGGGTATAAGCAGCAGATAAGCCCGTATCCAACTCGGCAATGACTTGATTCGCCTGAGCTATCGCTTTTTCATCAGGCAAATTCTTTACGCTTCTCTTTAATAAAGCGACCTGAATTTTTAAATAAGAGAGTGCTTGAGCTAATGAATCATGCAGTTCCCGAGCAATGGTGGCTCGCTCTTCCATCAGTAGGATTTGTTCTGCTTGGCGTTGGGCTCGATTGTAATACACGGCACGCGATAAAATCTGCACAAAGTTGTCAATCAGTGCCTCATTCGGACAAGGTAACCCGGCCTTCCAATACAAATAGCCTAAGTGCTCACCGTCCAACGTTAGAGCCTTACTGTGGCAATCTTCATCACAGTCGTGGCAGCACTCTTCCCCTTCCATCAATATCCAGCTCGGTTCTCCCAATTGCTCTATTTCAAGTTTGACCGCTTTAATGCCTTCAAGACTTGCAATATGTTGCAATATGGCTTGGAAGTTATCCTGATTAATACGCGAAGCCGTTAACTCTTTCGACGAGTCATACAATACTTCTAAAGACTGATTCGCATGCTGTAATTTACGCGTTTTTTCATCAACCGCTTGTTCTAGCCCTCGGTATAACTTACCAAGGTCCGTCGCCATCCGATTAAAGGTTCGAGTCAGGATCCCCATTTCATTATCGCTGGATACATCAAGCGATATATTAAATGAGCGATTCTTAATTTGCTCGCTAGCAAAAACTAAAGCACGTAAAGGCCGTACAACTTCGAGGCGCACAAAATGGACAACAAACATACTGACACAAAGGATACCGCCTAACCCTAACCCGCCAATCCAAGCTAAGTTAATCAGCTTTTGCTCCGAAAAGCTTTGCAGCTTAAATACAAACTCATCGATCTGCTTTACAAAACCAGCCACTAGGAGTTGGTACTCCGCCGGGTTGTCTCCTCTCAACACCGACTTGAGCTCATGCCATCTCATAATAAGACGGTAGTAATCATGAGTAATGTCTTCTGGCACTGACCAATGCTGGAGTGCTTTCATGGAAGGTGAATATATCGAATGTTCAAATGCGTCAATATGTGAAGAGTAATCAACAGATTTAATCTGAATATCATGTGCCAAACGATAACTTTGCATTCGCATTGAGCCAGCAACATTGACGGCTTCTGCATCATTCAAGCTTGACGCTAACGTAAAAATTGCAAAACCAGTCGTAGCAACTGAAAGCAGCAAAATAAGAAGCATCGCGGACGCAATCGTGCGCGTCACTGACTTTTTCACATTTTTAAACAATCTGAGTTCCTCGCCCATTAACAACCCTATTTGTACGTGCAATGAACCCATTACCTTTCAACTTTATCAATATGTGATCACCTGCGACGGAATTTATTGATCCAAAACAATATTGCATCCCATTTACCTCCTAAGAGGTATTTATACAAATATGTCAAAAACTACAATTTCGTTAGTTTAAATGACAGTTTATTAATGAAAATTGTGGACTATGCTTAGTTTGGGTTCCAAGTTTCGAGGTGACTAAGTGGTAGACCTTTCCAGAAGAAGACTCTTTGCAAGAAAAGCGCACCCCGACAAGGCCGTACGTTTGCCTTGGTTAACCAAGCCAGAACAGTTTACGGACGATTGCACTCGCTGCGGTAAATGCATTGAGGCCTGCGAAACAAAGATTGTAACTAAAAGTGATGGCGGATTCCCTTCGGTCGATTTTTCTATTGATGAATGCACATTTTGTTATCAGTGTGCAGACGCCTGTCCTGAGCCCCTTTTCTTGCCAAAAACAGAGCAACCTTGGCAAGCGAAAGCAAGCATCAACGATAGCTGCTTAGCAAAACAAAATGTCGAATGCCGAAGCTGTGGGGATATGTGCGACCCGATGGCAATTCAGTTCAAATTAGAGCTGGGGAAAGTAGCACAACCCAATTTAGACCTTGATGAGTGTAACGGCTGCGGCGCCTGTGTTTCAGTGTGCCCGACTTCATCCATCAATGTGAGCAATATAACAGCCTAAGCCGTATGTCGTCGGCCAAAGGCAATAAATGAGAGAGCTATATGTCACTAAATGAAGTGCATATTTCAAGTTTGGTAGTACACGTACTGCCAGAACATCTGGACGAAATCAAACAACAGATCGAAGCACATGAAAATGCGGAAATCTATGGTGACAGTCCAGAAGGCAAGATTATCGTCGTGCTTGAAACCGAAAACCAAGGTTTTATCACAGACACTATCGATGCCATCAACAATTTACCGAATGTCTTGAGCACGGTATTGGTTTATCACCAAATCGAAACTGGGCTTGAAGAAACGGATGAAGAAGACACTGGAACACAACATTCCCAAATCGAGGGTGAAGTATGAAAATGACAAGACGTGCGTTTGTGAAAGCAAACGCGGCTGCATCAGCTGCTGCTGTCGCAGGTGTGACACTACCAGCATCTGCAGCCAACCTGATTGCAAGCTCTGATCAAACCAAAATCACATGGGACAAAGCACCTTGTCGTTTCTGTGGTACAGGCTGTTCTGTTCTTGTTGGTACTCAAAATGGTAAAGTGGTAGCAACACAGGGTGACCCAGAAGCACCAGTAAACAAAGGCCTAAACTGTATTAAAGGCTACTTCCTTTCTAAGATCATGTACGGTCAAGACCGTCTGACCCAGCCGATGCTGAGAATGAAAGATGGCAAATTCCACAAAGACGGTGAATTTACACCTATCTCTTGGGATGACGCTTTCGACATCATGGCTGAGAAATGGAAAGCTTCCCTCGAGAAAAAAGGTCCAACAAGCGTAGGTATGTTTGGCTCAGGCCAATGGACAGTAATGGAAGGCTACGCTGCGTCAAAGCTAATGAAAGCGGGCTTCCGTTCAAACAACATTGATCCAAACGCTCGTCACTGTATGGCTTCTGCTGTAGTTGGCTTTATGCGCGCATTCGGTATCGATGAGCCGATGGGTTGTTACGATGACTTTGAGAACGCAGACGCATTCGTTCTATGGGGCTCGAACATGGCAGAGATGCACCCTGTTCTATGGACTCGTATTACTGACCGTCGCCTAAGTCACCCTCACGTTAAAGTGAACGTGCTTTCTACTTACTACCACCGTTCATTTGAGTTGGCAGATCACGGCTACATTTTTAATCCACAGTCTGACCTAGCGATTGCTAACTTCATCGCGAACTACATCATCGAAAACGATGCGGTAAACTGGGACTTCGTAAACAAGCACACTAACTTCACTCAAGCAGATACCGACATCGGTTACGGCCTACGTGACGATGATCCGCTACAAAAAGCAGCGAAGAATCCTAACTCAGGCAAACTAACGTCTATCTCTTTCGAAGAGTACAAAAAGTCTGTTGCACCTTACACAGCTGAGAAAGCCTCTGAAATCTCTGGTGTTGAAAAAGAAAAGCTTATCGAGCTTGCGAAGCAATACGCCAATCCAAATACGAAAGTAATGTCACTTTGGACAATGGGTATGAACCAACATACTCGTGGCGTGTGGATGAATAACTTGGTTTACAACATCCACCTACTAACCGGTAAGATCTCAACTCCAGGTAACAGCCCATTCTCACTAACGGGTCAACCATCTGCGTGTGGTACGGCTCGTGAGGTTGGTACTTTCGCTCACCGTCTACCTGCAGACATGGTGGTTGCTAACCCTAAACACCGTAAGATTGCAGAAGACATCTGGAAACTGCCAGAAGGTACGATTCCACCAAAACCTGGCTTCCACGCCGTATTGCAAGACCGCATGTTGAATGATGGTGTTCTGAACTGTTACTGGGTTCAATGTAATAACAACATGCAAGCGGGTCCAAACATCAACACAGAACGTCTTCCAGGTTACCGCAACCCTGAAAACTTCATCGTTGTGTCTGACCCATACCCAACAGCGACAGCGCAAGCAGCAGACCTTATTCTTCCAACTGCAATGTGGATTGAGAAAGAAGGTGCTTACGGTAACGCAGAGCGTCGTACTCAAGCTTGGTACCAACAAGTGGGCACGGTCGGTCAGGCAAAATCTGACCTATGGCAGCTAATGGAGTTCTCGAAACGCTTCAAAATGGAAGAAGTTTGGCCTGAAGAGCTACTAGCGAAAGCGCCTCAGTACCGTGGTAAAACCATGTATGACGTACTATACCGCAATGGTAATGTCGACAAGTTCCCTATCGAAGAAGCTCGCGAATTGAATGACGATGCCCACCACTTCGGTTTCTATGTTCAAAAAGGTCTGTTTGAGGAATACGCAACGTTTGGCCGCGGTCACGGGCATGATTTAGCACCATACGACCGTTACCATGAAGTGCGTGGTCTACGTTGGCCAGTTGTTGATGGTAAGGAAACACAATGGCGCTTTAAAGAAGGTTCTGATCCATACGCAAAAGAAGGTTCTGGTTGGGACTTCTACGGCAATGCTGACGGCAAAGCGAAGATTATCTCTGCACCATATGAAGCGCCACCAGAAGTGCCAAACGATGAGTTTGATATGTGGCTATGTACTGGTCGTGTTCTTGAACATTGGCACACAGGCACCATGACTCGTCGTGTACCTGAGCTATACAAAGCAGTACCAGACGCAGTGTGTTACATGCACCCTGAAGACGCAAAAGCGCGTAACGTTCGTCGTGGTGAAGAAGTACTCATGGCAAACAAACGCGGCGAAGTACGCGTTCGTGTTGAAACTCGCGGTCGTAACCGTCCGCCAAAAGGTTTGGTATTCGTACCGTTCTTTGATGCACGTATTTTGATTAACAAGCTCATCCTAGATGCGACTGACCCACTGTCTAAACAGACAGACTTTAAGAAGTGTCCAGTCAAAATCACTAAGATTGCTTAACCTTCAGATACCGAATGCTACGGCCGTCACTATGGCGGCCTAATAAAGAATTTAAGCCATAAAGGCGGAGATGAAATGATGAAAAAATTACTTGTCGCACTTTTATCTGTAGGTGCTTTAGTGACAGGCATTGCGCAAGCTGAGTTAGATAATCCAGGTGGCATTGGTGGTCTAGAGTCTCTACGTGGAATGTCTCAATTGGAAGACACACGCCCAGCAGATGAGTTCAAAGACTTCCCTAAAGACCAGATTGTTGAAGATAGCTTTGTTTATCAACCACCGTTGATCCCACACAGCATCCGTCACTACGAAGTATCGTTAAATGCTAACAAGTGTCTTGCGTGCCACAGCTGGAAAAATGCAAAAGAGTCAGGCGCGACTAAAATTAGCGTAACGCACTATGTAAACCGAGAAGATGCTGTATTGGCGGATATGTCTCCTCGTCGTTACTTCTGTTTGCAATGCCACGTGCCACAAACTAATGCTAAGCCACTAGTTGAAAACAAGTTCGAGGCAGTTGATTCGCTTCAGTAATTGAAACGCGAGTACGAAGAGGTTATTTATGAAAATACTTAAAGCGTTTTGGAAAAGACTGAAGAACCCAAGTAAAGCTGCCGCTGGTGTGGTTTTGTTCTTAGGTTTTGCTGGCGGTCTTTTATTTTGGGGCGCATTCAACACAGGTATGGAGGCAACCAACACAGAAGAGTTCTGTTCTGGCTGTCACGCACCAATCGTTGCTGAAATTCAAGAAACAATTCACTACTCTAACCGTTCTGGTGTTCGTGCCATCTGCTCAGACTGTCACGTTCCTCATGAATGGACAGATAAGATCGTTCGTAAAGTACAAGCATCCAAAGAGCTATTCGCTCACTATGTTCTACGTACTATCGATACACCAGAGAAGTTCCAAGAGCGTCGAGGACACCTTGCTGAGCGAGAGTGGGCGCGAATGAAAAAGAATGACTCTCTTGAGTGTCGCAACTGTCACGAGTTTGATTACATGGATTACTCTCAACAAGGCTCACGAGCAGCGGAGCAGCACTCTACTGCGCTAGCTTCTGGAGAGAAAACCTGCGTAGATTGTCACAAAGGCATCGCGCACAAACTACCGGACATGAGCGGCGTTGAAGGCTGGCACTAAGGAGACTTCCCATGAGTACTTTAGAATCTGTAATTTGGCATATCCTTGGCTATAGCGCCATGCCTGTAATTATTCTTTCCGGCTTTGTGGCAGTAGCAGCAATCTCTCTCTGGCTGCTGTCATTTGGTAAGGATAAAGAGGTGTAACGTAACGCACTTCTACACGTCAACTTGCCTATTTGTTGACACTAAGCGCTGAGTATCTACTCGGCGCTTTTTTATTCACCGTCACTTTCGACCCCAGAGTTTCCTCAACCGACACGTATATTCAATCGGTGTAATAAGGTAGTCAGTAACGACCAAAAAAAGCGACCATAAAGGTCGCTAAAATTTACTGCTATAGGGAGTTGTTTAAGACTCTTTTACTGGCAGAACCTGCTTGACGTATTGCCCTGGAGCTTCATCGATTGCTGGGTGGTCTTCCGAGCCAATAGGGAATGGTTCGACTTGCTCTTTTGGATTGAATTGAAGTAGCCATTCATTCCAATGTGTCCACCACGATCCCTCTTTGTGCTCGGCATTATTCAACCACTCGTCAGCCGAATCATCCAAAGTATCGTTCAACCAATAACCATACTTATTTTTCGCTGGAGGGTTCACGATACCCGCAATATGACCCGACTCACCGAGAACAAACGTTTTGTTGCCACCAGTGTTCAGGGCACCACGATAAGTTCCCTGCCATAACGCTATATGGTCTTCTTTCGTTGATACAAAATAGCTAGGAATTTTGATCTTGTTTAGGTCAATCCATACCCCACCAATTTTGACGCCTTTGTCTTGCACTAGCTTATTCTCTAAATAGAGCTCACGAAGCAAGAAGTTATGGGAGGCAGCACTCACGTTGGTACTGTCACTATTCCAGTACAACAAGTCAAAATCGACTGGGCTGTTGCCCTTCAAGTAGTTGTCGACATAGTAGTTCCAGTACAAGCTGTTTTCACGCAGTAAGCTGAATGTGACGCTTAATGAACGACCGTCCATATACCCTTTTGCGTTGTTTTGCGCCTCAATTGCACTCACAATGGTGTCATTGATGTACGCGCCAACTTCGCCTGGCTGAGAAAAGTCGAGCAATGTGGTGAAGAAAGTCGCTGATTTAATACGCTTCTTCATACGTTTTGCCGCATAGTACGCAACCGTGCTCGCCAGAACCGTACCACCGATACAGTAACCAGCCGCGTTGATTTGCTCTTGGCCCGTTATATCTTCAATTGCCGCGACGGCTTTGACGACGCCTTCTGTCACATAGTCACCAAACTCTACATGCGCTTGTGCCTTGCCTGGGTTGCGCCAAGACATCATAAATACGCTATGTCCCTGCTCTAGCAACCATCGAACCATTGAGTTCTTCGCTGTTAAGTCAAGGATGTAGTATTTATTAATGAAAGGCGGAACGATGAGCAGTGGCGTCGCATTCACTTTCTCTGTTAGAGGTCGATATTGAATCAACTCAAACAATTCGTTTTGAAAAACCACATCGCCCGGAGTGGTCGCCACGTCATCACCCACGCGGAATGCATTGTTATTCGTCATACGAATTTTCAAAATGTCCGCGCTGGACTCAACGTCTTCTTTTAACTGCTCTAAGCCAGCCAGCAGGTTTTGACCGTTTTGCTCAAGTGTCAGTTTCAAGAGTTCTGGGTTCGTCGCGATGAAATTCGAGGGGGAAAGTGCATTGATGGCTTGACGAGAAAAGAAAAGTATTCGCTCTTTAGATTTTTCATCCAAACCTTCGAGTGACTCAATTGTATCTAAATAAGTCTTGCTGAATAACAGGTAGGATTGCTTAATGAAGCTATACATCACCTCATTTTGCCACGCTTCATTAGAAAAACGCTTGTCCCCTTTTTCTGCTTCAATGACCTGTTTTTGGTTACCCGCCAACGCGACATTCTGCCAAATTTGTAGCTGCTGTTCCCACCATTCTGCTTGCAGTTTTAAGATCGCAGCAGGTTGATTTACAGCTTGTTCGAAGAGTTTGGCAGTGTCTTCCAAGTTCACTTCTTGCATGGCCTTATTTAAAGGAGAGTTCACGACTGCCTTGTTCACTTCGAAATCATGCCACCACTGTTGATTGGTTTGTTGAAGCTGTACAAGATAGTCCGAAAAGAAGTGCTGAAACATAGTCTTACTCCTATATTCGGAAAAAACAACGCCGCCCAAATTAGGGTCTAAAGACCCTAAGGCGGCGAGAATCGGACAAATTACGCTGGAGTAACAGTCTTTAGATTTTCCGAAGTCATTTTCTCAACGTCTTCTTTGAACTCTTTTGCAATAGCTTGAAGCTTGTTGCTGTCGTCCATCATTTGTTGAGAAAGCTTAGTAAGAACACTTAGTTGCTGGCTGTTGAAAGCAGTCAATGACGTTACGTCTTTGATTTCTGATGCCGCTTTCATTTGGTTCAGACCCACTTCGCTGTAAGTACGAATTGCGTTCAGTTGAAGCTCAGTCAACACTTCTACGTTTTTTGTCACTAGCTTGTTGAACTTCAAGTAAGGTTCTAGATTTTTTTCAGTTTGATCGCTAAAGGTTTTGAAGAAATCTGTGTACATGGTTTATCTCCTAGAGAAAGAATTAAAAATGTCCGTTTAAATAATTACTTAACTGCTTTTATAACCACAGCTGTCCCCATGCCGCCGCCCACACAAAGTGATGCGACACCATATTGACCATTTTGCTTATGAAGCTCGTGAACAAGCGTCACTAAGATTCGGTTGCCCGATGCACCAAGTGGGTGACCTAGCGCGATAGCACCACCATTAAAGTTCGCTTTATCTTGAATCGCGTTAACGGGAACTTGGTTGGTTTCCGCCAACTGATGAATCACGCCAAGTGCTTGCGCAGCAAATGCTTCGTTTAACTCGTAAACGTCAATGTCGTTTACCGTTAATTCCGCTTTTGCTAATGCTTTATTGACTGACTCCACTGGACCTAGACCCATAATTTTCGGATCAAGCCCCGATTGCGCATAGCTTACGATCTCAGCAATAGGCGTGAGTCCATGTGCTTTAACTCCGCTCTCAGACGCGACGATAATTGCACTCGCACCATCGTTAATACCTGATGCATTCCCCGCAGTCACAGTTCCTTCACGGTCAAAAGCAGGGCGCAACTTGCTTAACGCTTCCATAGTCGCATTAGCCTTTGGGTATTCGTCGGTATCGAATAGCACCGTTTCACGGCGTTGCTTTACTTCTACGGGCACAATTTCGTCTTTGAATTTACCCGCTTCGATTGCCGCCACCGCTTTCTGTTGGCTAGACAGCGCATACTCGTCTTGCTGTTGACGGGTTAGGCCGATTTCTTTTGCAACGTTTTCTGCCGTCACACCCATGTGATATTGGTTATAAACGTCGGTTAAACCGTCCGCTACGAGCAGGTCTTTCAGCTCTAGGTTGCCCATTTTGTTGCCATCACGAATACTACTTGGCGCGGCAAACGGAATCTGAGACATGACCTCAACACCTGCTGCAACAACAATCTCTGTATCACCACTACGGATATGTGAAACCGCATCCATGACGGTTTTCATGCCACTGCCGCAAACCATGTTTACACCATACGCAGGAACCGCGTCCGGAATCCCAGCGAACAATGCCGCCTGACGACCGACTCCCATGCCTTGACCTGCGCCGACAACGTTGCCAACAATCACCTCATCAATCTTATCACCAGTCAACTTTGCCGCTTCTAACGCGCCTTTAATCGCTACTGCTGCCAAATTGCCAGCAGAGGTATTTTTCAGACTGCCACCAAAGGCGCCAATTGGAGTGCGCTTCGCTGCTACGATAAACACTTTTTCCATCATCTTCTCTCCTTAGTGCATGTATAGGCCGCCATTCACCGACAAAGTCTCACCGGTGATATAGGCCCCTGCATCGCTGACCAAGAAGCTCACTGATGCTGCAATTTCTTCTGGTGTAGCAAGGCGTTTCATTGGGATTTGATTCGTGATGGACTCCAATACTTCTGGCTTCATTTGCTCAACCATTGGTGTACCAGTGTAACCTGGCGCAATAACATTTACTGTCACACCAGAACGAGCACCTTCATACGCCAAGGCTTTAGAGAAACCTATCATCCCAGCTTTCGCCGCCGAGTAGTTTGCTTGACCAAACTGCCCTTTTAGGCCATTGACTGAGGAGATGTTAATGACACGACCACCGCCTTTTTCGCACATCGCAGCGAACAGAGGTTGCGTAACGTTGAATAGACTATTGAGGTTGGTATTAATGACGTCATTCCAAGCTTGCGCAGTCATCTTTTTAAACACGCCATCACGTGTGATACCTGCGTTGTTGATAACGACATCAATGGTCCCTTCTTCCTCAAGCAATTGCGCTAACTTTGCTGCACACTCTGCAGTGTTTGTTACGTCCAACTCAAAAAGGCGAACCTGATCTTTGGTAAACCCTTTACTGTTGAACCACTCCAACGCACATTCATAGTTTCCTGTGAAATAAGTAGCGATTACACGGTAACCATCATTCACTAATTGAGAGGAAATAGCAGAACCAATTCCGCCTTTTGATCCGGTGATCAAAGCGACTTTCTTCATCGAAGACTCCATTCTTAACGGCATTTAAAAAAGCAAACTAAATACACTGATGAAATAAATCACCAACTGACGTGTTTATTTATTCTTTTGGCTATCAATCCTGTGATGCCTTTTATTTTAAGTTAAACCAGAAATATTACATTTCAAATAAAAAACTAATCCATTTGCATAAGATTGATTTAGATCTCATTAAACATGAAATGTTATAAAATGGTTAACTCTTTATAAGTCATTGTTTTAAATAAATTTAAGTTAAACACAAGCTTATCAGAAAATAAATTTAAGCATTATTTATCAATAAGTTACATACCGAACAGTGGACGTTACATCATCTCATGATTTCGGATACAACTCTCATGCTGAGAGTTGTTAT
>NZ_RBWD01000021.1:0-54431 GCF_009361695.1 Vibrio sp. VGrn 2
TTGCTTGGCGACCATAGCGTTTTGGACCCACCTGATTTCCATGCCGAACTCAGAAGTGAAACGAAATAGCGCCGATGGTAGTGTGGGGCTTCCCCATGTGAGAGTAGGACATCGCCAGGCTTTAAATATCGTTATTTGCATAGACAAGTAACAACATCATCAGTGTACTAATCTGTTGATGACAATTTGTGGAGAGATGGCTGAGTGGTTGAAAGCACCGGTCTTGAAAACCGGCATACGTTAATAGCGTATCTAGGGTTCAAATCCCTATCTCTCCGCCACTATTCAGAAGCCTCGCTAGAAATAGCGAGGCTTTCTTCGTTTCTGACGCTTGGAAATTCGTTAGGGACTGGAATCAATCCCTTAGCTGATCGTATCCCCGGACTAGGTATCCCTGCACTATGTCACTTGAGAAGCCTTGCTTTAAGCGCGTTCTCGTTATCCACGGGTTGTGCTGCGACAGAAGTTCATAACTTTATCTTCTAACGAGAGCCATCAAGTCTGAGTATTGGCATTCCTACCTCTAAGGGTAAAGTGTTTCTGTTAACAAGAGACTTGCCTTTACTCTTTACTCGATGTTACGTGCGTTAGCGCTCTTAGTGTTACCTAGTGGCTCTTCGCTATCTTGCTCTGGTTGGTACAATAAACACGTTCTAAGTATTGTATAGGACTGTCCTCACTAAAGAGAATGGAGAGTATCGGAGCTTATGTGCCTATTTTTTCTTCCTACTCTATTCCAAGTTATCTGCATTTTGTTAGTAGAGCTCCTTCCTAGAAGCTTAGATTTTGAAGAAAGTGAGTAAGCTATTTTTTAGAAGATTTTAGTGAGCTTAATGGAGTGCTTCTGGGAACGAACTAAAGAAGCTTTGCTGGGGCTTCCCAAAGAAGTTTAGGCGATTACAGGGCATTAGCTCTAGTGGATATTGCAGGTTTGTGTAGTGTTGATGAGTGACAGGCAATAAAAAAGCCGACAGTAAACTGCCGGCTTGGTTAGATGACTGCTAATTAGTCGTTCTGAACTAGCGTGAGAGCTTTACGAGAGACTTCGTGAGCGGCTTTAGTTAGATTCTGCTTCTCTAGTGTATCTGCTAGGAATGCATAATCAGAGACGTCAGAGCGAAGCTTTAAGGCGATCTCGAAGTGGTCTTGGGCTTCTTGCCACTTCTCTTGACGGAAATAGAAGTGCGCTAATGCGCTATGCGCAGCGGCGTTATCTGGCTCTTTCTTTACTACTCCCTCTAAGAAAACCACGACAGGGTGGATATCTGGCAGGTTTAGATCTGGCAGTAGTTGATAAAGCTCAGGAGCCGGTTGTTTTTTCAATGCTTCTTTTAGCACAGTAAAGGCTTCAGCATCTGCTTTCCGGGCTATCAACTCACGAGCAAAACAGGCGACTAGGTGTGTGTCTTGTTTTACTTTGCGTGCAAGGCCATTCCAATGAGAGATAAGCCCTTCGCTACCCTGTTGTTGCGCTACTTCATGGAGTAAGCCGCACTGCGCCTTTTGAATCAGCTCTGCATGTTCTTCATCCGTGATGAGTTTTGCTTTGGTTAATTGTGGCAAGAGGTCAATAAGAGGTTGCCACAATTTTAGCTGCATGTACGTTGTTTTCAGCAAGTTCAATACAATCGAATTACTCGCATACTGACCTTTTAACGATTGCAAAGTATCGAAAGCAGCCTCGAACTCGTTGTCGCGGATAAATTGTTTCGCTCGAGTCAGCTCTACTGCGAGATGAGCATTCTCTTGCTGGCTTGCTAGCTCTAGGTAGTGATCACGTTTTACTTTATCACCTTGACCTTGAGCAGCTTCAGACGCAACTAAGTAACAAAGTAGCGGCATATCGTGATGATTTGCCCAACGAGTCACTTTTTTCTCGGCACCTTTCCAGTCTCCTTCTAGGAGTTTAATAATGCCTTCATTGGTGTATCGACGGGAGTGGCGCATTTTGCGCACGCTGAAGTAGTTCCATGTTGTAGAACTTGCGTAAACTAGCTTTTTAATTAGGTACTCAAGTAGAAAAAGACCTGCGAGTGCTGCGATAACGAATACGACCAATGTCGTTACGCTCATCTCGATCGTTTTCTCAGCGATGGAGATGAGTACATAGCCTTGCTGACCAGAAAATTGAGTGCCAACAAATAGTCCTGCACCTAGTACAACAAATAGGAAAATAAGACGAAACATTACTTATCCTCCATACCTGTCATCGTTGTGACTTCGCGACGTAGGCGCTCACGGATGACATCTGATAGTTGAGACTGACTTTGCAGTTTCGTTGGGTATTCCACTTGAATGTTTTGCTGGCTTAACTGGTTAACAGTTTTGTTGAACTCTTTAACGGAATTATCGTCTTGGTTGAAGAAAGCTAATGCCCATTTGTCGGCCGTTTTTAGAGACGTGGTGTAAATTTCACCTTGCTCTTGGTACACCGCTTTTATTGCGGTCTCCAATTTGGCTTTGATGTTTTCTTTTAGGTAAAAGTGTTGCTCAGGAGAAAGCAGTGGAATGACGTTACCATCGCGCGTGCGGAAGGTAATGAAGTTTTCTGAAAAGTCTTTCAGAGAGGTCATTAAGTTATCTTGCCAGTTTGCAATATCTTCCGACACTTCAGTGTTCTCTACGACTTCTGCTTCTGGGAGTAGTGCATTGGCGAGAGGTAGCTTGTCTACTTGCTGTTGCAGAGCAGTTAAGCGTAGTACCAATCCATCACGGTCAATCAGCGGGATAGTACGAAGTTTGGTGATATCGTTCGCCATTGCTTTACGTAGTTTGACGAGGCTAGGGTCATTCAGTGCTGCAATGCGTTGATCAGCACTTTCCATTAGTTGAGTTGCGCTTTCTACGTCATGCTCTAAGAACAGTTTACGACCCGCTAATTTGACGAGGTAATCGGCTTCAGCAAGTAGCCAGTCGTTTGGTCGGCGACCTTTCACATCGGCAACGGCAAGCTGTAAGCTTTCAATGCTCTTCTGTTGCTGTCCCAGTACCACTTCCGCTTTGTGTGTCACGGTCGTTGCTCTCTCGATGGTTTCTTCTTGTACCCGGCTGAGCTCTTGCTTCATGGAAGCTTGAGTGCTTTCTAGCTGACTTTTTAGTTGGGCGATCTGCGCTTGGTAATCGGCTTGCTGCTGATGTAGCTTGTATGCGAGGCCACCGCCAAAAATAATCGATAAGATGATAGCGACTGTGCCTAGTTTAACTCCGCGCTTGCCTTGTTTTTCTTCAAACTCGACTTTGGCTGGCTCGGCTGTTTTTGGGGGCTCGGCCACTTTTGGCTGTTCTTTTTTAGGGGCCGCATCCTGCTGCGATGTGTTTTTTTCGGCTAGCGGTGCCGATGAGGTTTCTTCGGAAAGGTTTTTATCGTTATTTTTTTGGTCGTTATTTTTACTTGTCATGCCTATATCCTGTGTAGCTAGGGCTGGAGAGCCGCCAGTAATTCTTGGTTGGATGCGCTTCCCGTGCATCTCACCCGAGTGAACCCCCTTTGAAGTGCGATGTCAGCGATACGCTGACTGGGGATATACAACTCTTGTTGATTAAGCCAAGTCAATTGCTCTGACGTCAATTGGCTGCACAAATAATCCAGTTGTTCACCACTGGTGACGATGATCTGGTCAATTTGTTGGGTTTTCCATAGTGAGACACAGCTTACTGGATCGAATGGGATGAATTCTCTCTTGTAAGTCTCACTATAGTGAACTTTTGCGCCACGTCTCACCAATGCATCTTTGATCAGCTCTCTTCCACCGTTCCCACGAAGGATAAGAACCTGTTGTTGGGCCACATTATTGAGCTCTGGCAGTCGCAATAAATGTTCACTATCACTGACTTGGGGATAGTGTACTTTCTGTTGGGTACATTTGCTTAAATAGTGTGCTGTTTTTTGACCAACGGCAAGGTAAATGGCTTGTTTCGGCCATGATGTCTCGTTGCTGGTTAAGATTTGCTGTGCACATTGCACGGCATGTCGACTAACAGCGATAACAATTTGAGCTTGATGCAGGTGTTTAGAGAGGTGCGTGTCCGTGAGATCGGCGACAATGTCGATCAGAGGATGGTGATATGCGGAAATGCCGTGCCTTTCGAGCAGAGAGCAAAGCGCGTTACCTTGCTCTCCCGGCCGAGTGACCAACACTGCCATGATTATTCGTGATCTGCGTACAGCTTAGTTAGGATTTCACGAGCGCCGTTATCCAGTAGTTCATTGGCTAACTGCACTCCTAACGTTTCGCCGTCTTTACGATGGCCACGGATTTCACCACGAACAATTTCGCTGCCATCTGGTTCGCCAACTAATGCGCGTAGCCAAATGTTATCGCCATCTAGCAGGGCATAGCTGCCGATAGGTACCTGACAGCCGCCTTCTAGCGTCAGGTTCATTGCGCGCTCACACAAAACGCGGTCTACGGTGTCTTGGTGGTTAAGCGGCTCAAGTAGCTTAAGCAGCCTTTCATCGTCAAGGCGGCACTCAATACCGACAGCACCTTGGCCTACCGCAGGTAATGATTGCTCTGGCTCGATAAAGCTACGAATGCGTTCTTCAAGTTTCAATCGTTTAAGGCCAGCCGCAGCAAGAATGATCGCATCGTATTCACCCGCATCTAGTTTACCAAGGCGAGTGCCCACATTACCGCGAAGCTCTTTAATGATGATATCTGGACGATATTCTTTCAGTTGGCATTGACGGCGCAAACTGCAAGTACCAACCACTGCACCTTGAGGGAGTTCATCAATGTTGCTATAGGTATTGGAGACGAAAGCATCACGAGGGTCTTCACGTTCACAAATGGTCACGAGGCCAAGACCTTCCGGGAAATCGACGGGCACGTCCTTCATTGAGTGAACGGCAAGGTCTGCACGGCCTTCTAGCATTGCGACTTCAAGCTCTTTTACGAATAAGCCTTTGCCGCCAACTTTTGCTAGCGGTGTATCTAAAATCACGTCACCTTTGGTCACCATGGTTACTAACTCGACTTCCAAGCCAGGGTGAGCGGCTTGAAGGGCGTCTTTGACAAAGTAAGCTTGCCATAAAGCAAGAGGGCTTTTTCGAGTTGCAATGCGAATAGGTGTGGATTGTGTCATGATCTTCTCAATGCTGTTTGGATTTGGGTTTATCCTACCATTCTCATCAAGAAATGCTTACTGTTAGTTCGTTATCTCTGAGAGCTATGAATGGAATTACATGACGTTATGAAAATAGTGTGACTGGATTCTCAATTAGACTAAGGACTATTATTAGTAATAGGTAATAAGAGCGACACTACCGCGCGATTAATTTTGTGACTAAAGTATGGTTTTGCATCCTGAGTGGTGCGTGGGCGTGAAACTTTACCCGCACCAATAAAAGTGTTAAATTGATCACGTTTTTAGGCCGTTTTGGTTTAAAACGTCAGCAGATTTTCGTGATTGTTCAACCAAGGAATTCCCCTTGCAGGCTTACACCCAAAAAATCATTCAGCGACTAGATAATTTGAATCAGCAGCGAGTTGATCGCGCGCTGGCGCTTATGGATTCGCAAAGCCAGCAAGTCTTCCACTTGATTCCTGCCTTGTTGAACTACAACCACCCTGTGATTCCTGGCTATTACGATGCCGATGTCCCGTTTGGTGTGCATGGGCTGGCGCTAAATAGCATTCAGCAGCAATTCATTGATGACATCCAACTTGCGATTGGTCAGCCACTTAAGACGGCAGAGAAGCCGGCTATCTTGGGCTTATACACCATGGGCAGTACCTCATCAATTGGTCAAAGTACTTCTAGTGATTTAGATATTTGGGTGTGTATTTCGCCAGATATGGATTGTGACGAGCGAGAATTGCTGACCAATAAATGCTTGCTGATCACCGACTGGGCACAAAGCCAAGGGGTGGAGGCGAACTTCTTCTTAATGGATGAAGAACGCTTTAGAAGCAACCATTCTGAAGAGATGACGGGTGATAACTGTGGCTCATCTCAGCACTTACTTTTGCTTGATGAATTCTATCGCAGCGCGGTGCGTATTGCTGGACAGCGTTTATTATGGCAAATAGTGCCGCCAGAAATGGAAGAGTGTTACGACGAGTACGTTTCTCAATTGTGCAGTGAAGGTTACATTGACTGTAGTGAATGGATCGACTTTGGTAAATTGAACCGCATTCCTGCTGAAGAGTACTTCGGCTCGAACTTGTGGCAGCTATACAAAAGTATCGATTCTCCCTACAAATCGGTATTAAAAGCCATTCTGCTTGAAGCTTATTCGTGGGAATACCCGCATACGCAACTGCTAAGCATCGACACCAAACGTCGTTTCTTTGCCCATGAGCCAGACCTCTATGGCATGGATGCGTACTACTTAATGCTGGAAAAAGTGACTCGCTATTTAGAGCGAATCCAAGACGACACTCGTTTGGATTTGGTGCGCCGTTGCTTCTATCTCAAAACCCATGAAAAGTTGTCGCGTGAACCGGATGTCGGTTCAGTGGCTTGGCGCCGTGAAGCGCTGAGCGACATGATTGCAAAATGGGATTGGGATGCCAGCGTTGTTGCTGAGCTTGATGATCGCCGCAACTGGAAAGTTGAACAGGTAAAAGTGGTGCATCATGCGTTGCTGGATGCGTTGATGCAGAGCTACCGTAATTTGATTCAATTTGCGCGTCGCAACGACATTACCTCCGCTATCAGCCCGCAAGACATCAGTATTTTGGCTCGTAAGCTTTACGCCGCTTTTGAAGTATTGCCGGGCAAAGTGACGTTGCTCAACCCGCAGATTTCCCCTGATTTGCATGAACCGGATTTAAGCTTCATCGAAGTGAAAGATGGCGGTGTGAACAAGTCTGGTTGGTATCTCTATAAACAACCTCTGATCGCGCACCGCATTTTGGGGCAGCCATACTTAGAACATCATGAATACTTGAGCAAGCTAGTCTCTTGGGCATTCTTTAATGGTTTAATCACCGAGTCGACTCGTTTGCACGCGGTGGTGCGTGAAGCGCAACTGGATATCGATAAGTTCTACCAAATGGTGAGCGACTTACGAAATACCTTTGCGCTGCGTAAGCGCCGTCCGACGATGCAGGCATTAGCGAGCCCATGTGAAATAAGCCAGCTAGCGATGTTCATCAACTTTGAAAACGATCCTACGTCAGAGCTTTCGGGCCGTTCACTGAAAGTGGATGTAAAAAATACCGATATCTTCAGTTTTGGTCCGGAACATAAAAACTTAGTCGGCAGTGTCGACTTGGTTTACCGTAACTCCTGGCATGAAGTGCGTACGCTGCATTTCAAAGGGGAAACGGCGATGCTGGACGCACTGAAAACCATTCTGGGCAAAATGCACCAAGACGCGTTGCCACCAGAATCGGTGGATGTGTTCTGTTATGCGAAGAACATGCGTGGTGTGATGCGTAATATGGTCTACCAGCTTTTAGCGGAATGTATCGACTTACGCTTGAAGCCAGTAGAGCAAGAAAAACGCCGCCGCTTTAAAGCGATGCGCCTTGGTAACCAAACTTACGGGTTGTTCTTTGAACGTCGTGGTGTGTCGGTGCAGAAGTTAGAAAACTCAATTGATTTCTATCGCAGCATTTCTACTAACAAACTTAAAGGCTCGCCGCTATTAATGCTCGATCGTGAGCAAGAGTATCAAATGCCAGAAGCGGTGGATGGTTTTGCCAGTGAAGGTCTGGTGCAGTTCTTCTTTGAAGATAATGAAGATGGCTTCAATATTTATGTGTTGGATGAGTCAAACCAAGTTGAAGTGTATCACCAATTCAGTGGCTCCAAAGACGAGATGATTTCGTCCGTGAACAGCTTTTACACATCAGTAAAAGACGACAGTCGTGTTGCGTCGAAATTTATCAACTTTAACCTGCCGCAGTACTACCAGATTATCCATCCAGAAGAGGGCAATGCTTATATCATCCCTTATCGTAATGATGGTTGCTCGCCGCATCGTCCGACGAAAGCGGTGAATGCGTAATTAAACCCGTATCAATAAACAAAAAGAGCACTTCGGTGCTCTTTTTGTTTTGGTGACGATTGACCAGCATTATGCCCAATCAATGGCTTCGCCCGCGTGCTTTTCACACTCTTGCTTCACCATTTCAAATAGTTCCATGCCCGTTTTTGAGCAGGTCCATTTATCTTCAATAAGCTTGAAGTGGAAACCACCAGATTTGGACGCTAGCCAGATTTCATGCATCGGCTCTTGGCGGTTAATGATGATTTGGCTGCGGTCTTCAAATTCCAATGTCATTACGTTGCCAGTGACTTCGTAATCAATGTCTGCGCCTGAATCATCGATGGATTCTTCGATGATTTGTATCTGCGCATCCACCAGTTGATGAAATTCAGTATCGTTCATCCGTCTATCCTATTGCTTTTCCTGAGTGTGGTGCGATTATAGGGGGCATTGATTCAATAATCACGATATGCGAAATGAAAAAATTAGTTACTGTGTTGTTTGTGATGGTTGCCGCGACGTTAGCGGGATGTGGCCAGTCTGGCTCACTATACATTCCAGATGACACTCAACAGAATGAGCAATCACAATAAATAACCGCGCCTTAGGGTGAAATTAGGGTTCAGCAGTCGAATAAAATAAGGGAAGCGAATTTTGGATTACTTCAACTATCAGGATGATGGCCAGCTTTGGGCCGAAGACGTCCCACTTCAAGCTCTTGCAGAGCAATATGGCACTCCTCTTTACGTATATTCTCGAGCCACGCTAGAGCGCCACTGGAAGGCGTTTGATAGTGCTGTGGGTCAACATCCTCATCTAGTTTGCTACGCGGTGAAAGCGAACTCAAACCTAGGCGTATTGAACGCACTGGCGCGTTTGGGTTCGGGCTTTGATATCGTATCAGGTGGTGAACTTGAGCGTGTGATTGCCGCAGGCGGTGATCCGAAGAAAGTCGTCTTCTCTGGTGTTGGGAAAACACCTGCAGAAATGAAGCGTGCTCTTGAGCTAGGTATCAAATGTTTCAACGTTGAATCTGAGCCCGAGCTAGAACGTTTGAATAAGGTTGCGGGTGAGCTTGGTGTGATTGCGCCAATTTCTCTGCGTATCAATCCAGATGTCGACGCGAAAACACACCCTTACATTTCGACTGGTCTTCGCGACAATAAATTCGGCATTGCGTTTGATCGTGCGCCAGATGTTTATAAATTCGCGCAAAGCCTGCCGAACTTGAATGTGCAAGGCATCGACTGCCACATTGGTTCTCAGCTGACCAATATCGACCCATTTATCGACGCGACAGACCGTTTATTAGCTCTGATTGATGATTTAAAAGCGCAAGGCATTAACATTCGTCACCTTGATGTCGGCGGTGGTTTGGGTGTGGTCTATCGTGATGAGTTACCACCACAGCCTTCAGATTACGCCAAAGCGTTACTAGGTCGTCTTGAAAATCACCAAGACTTGGAGCTGATTTTTGAGCCGGGCCGAGCAATTGCTGCGAATGCAGGTATCTTGCTAACGCGTGTTGAGTTTTTAAAACATACTGAGCACAAGAACTTTGCCATCATCGATGCGGCAATGAACGACTTGATGCGTCCTGCACTATACCAAGCATGGCAAGATATCGTGCCAGTTTCGCCGCGCACGGGTGAAGCACAGACTTACGATTTGGTTGGCCCTATTTGTGAAACCGGCGACTTCTTGGGTAAAGATCGCGCACTCGTTTTGCAAGAAGGTGATCTACTCGCGGTTCGTTCAGCTGGTGCCTATGGTTTTGTGATGTCTTCGAACTACAATACTCGTACCCGAGCGGCAGAAGTAATGGTGGATGGTAAACAAAGCCACTTAGTTCGCCAGCGTGAGGAGCTGACCAGTTTGTGGCAGCTGGAACAGATTCTACCGGAGTAACACACAACAAATGCATTTCCACTTTTCCAAAATGCACGGTTTGGGCAACGACTTCATGGTCGTCGACTGTATTACCCAGAACGTGTTTTTCTCGCAAGACCTGATCCGCCGTTTGGCGGATCGTCATACCGGCGTTGGTTTTGACCAATTGCTCGTGGTAGAAGCCCCTTACGACCCTGAAACTGATTTCCATTATCGGATTTTCAATGCCGATGGTAGTGAAGTCGAGCAGTGCGGGAATGGCGCGCGCTGCTTCGCGCGCTTTGTTCGCTTGAAAGGGTTGACCAATAAATACAGCATCAGCGTAAGCACCAAAAAAGGAAAGATGATTCTCAACATCGAAGATGATGGAGAAGTGACGGTCAACATGGGTGTTCCAGAGTTTGAGCCGAACAAAATTCCTTTTAAAGCCAAGCAAAAAGAGAAAACCTACATCATGCGCGCTGGTGAAAAAACGCTGTTCTGTGGCGCGGTAAGCATGGGTAACCCGCATGTGGTGACGGTGGTCGATGACGTGAATACTGCTGATGTCGATACATTAGGCCCGCTGCTTGAGTCGCACGAGCGTTTTCCAGAGCGCGTCAACGCTGGCTTTATGCAGGTGGTGAGTCGTGACCATATTCGTCTTCGAGTTTACGAGCGAGGCGCAGGTGAAACACAAGCTTGTGGTAGCGGCGCTTGCGCGGCGGTAGCGGTAGGGATTCTTCAGGGTCTGCTGGATGAAAACGTTAAGGTTTCTCTACCAGGTGGTGAACTGCGAATTGCGTGGCAAGGTCCGGGTAAGCCGTTGTTTATGACCGGACCTACAACGCATGTATTTGATGGTCAATTGTCTTGCTAGTAGAAGAAAAAGGAAACGGTTTGTCTCAAGTAGAAGCAGATGCCTTAACGGCTGAAGTGGTGGCCGAGTACCTCAAAGATCATCCCGATTTTTTTGTGCAGCGTCCAGAGCTTGTGGATCGTCTATCTTTCCCACACTCAGACTTGGGTGCGGTGTCTTTGGTGCACATACAAATGAATCGCCAACGTCAGCGCATTGAAGAGTTAGAGGAAGAGATCACCACACTGATGTCGCTTGCGGCGAACAACGATCGCACCTTTTACGAATTTATGGATTTGCAGGGGCAGATTCTAAAGTGTGGTGACTTTAAACAAGTCATTCATTCTATTGAAGAGAAAGCTAAAGCACTTGGCTTACGCGCGTTTGTTCGATTGTTTAGTCAATGCGACGCATCGATTCAATTGAGTAAGGAAAGTTATCAACGTTTTGCGACCACTCACTTAAATGGCAAAGATGCGTACTTAGGGCGTCTGAGAAAAGTGGATCGTGAAGCTTTGTTTGGCAATATGGATGTGCCGGAAATGGGGTCCTATGTGGTACTACCGCTCGTGAAACAGCAAACACTGGGCGTGCTTGCGTTCTCTAGTGAGGATGGCGGTCATTTTCAACCAGATATGGATACCTTGTTTTTGCGTCACCTATCATTAGTAGTGGCACATCTCGCTCAAACATTGGTATGGCAAAGTTACGATGACGACAACTCCCAACACTCCTCTGCCAAATAGTCTGCAAAAGCCTCTTGAGCGCTTCTATGAATTCTTACGAAGCGAAAAGGGGCTCAGCCTACATACTCAACGCAATTACAAACAGCAGCTAGAAACCATGGCGCAGCACTTGGCTGAAATGGGACTTAAAGATTGGTCTCAAGTGGATGCAGGCTGGGTGCGCCAATTAGCAGGTAAGGGCATGCGGGAAGGCATGAAAGCCAGCAGTTTAGCGACGCGCCTCTCATCGCTGCGTAGCTTTTTCGATTTCCTTATTCTGCGTGGCGAGATGTCAGCTAATCCTGCCAAAGGGGTTTCAGCGCCACGTAAAAAGCGCCCGTTGCCGAAAAACCTCGATGTTGATGAAGTGAGCCAACTGCTTGAGGTCAACGAAGACGACCCGTTGGCTGTGCGTGATCGTGCCATGATGGAGCTGATGTACGGTGCTGGCTTGCGTTTGGCTGAGTTGGTGAGTGTGGATGTACGTGATGTACAACTGCGCAGTGGCGAGCTTCGTGTTATCGGTAAAGGCGACAAAGAACGTAAAGTTCCATTCTCTGGCATGGCAACTGAATGGGTTGCCAAGTGGTTGAAAGTCAGGGGCGATCTTGCTGCACCAGGTGAACCCGCCTTGTTTGTGTCTAAACTCGGAACGCGTATTTCGCACCGTAGCGTGCAAAAACGTATGGCAGAATGGGGACAGAAACAGTCTGTGGCGAGCCATATTAGTCCGCATAAATTGCGTCACTCGTTTGCGACACATATGCTCGAATCCAGCAATAACTTACGTGCGGTGCAAGAGCTTTTAGGGCACGAGAACATTTCGACGACCCAAATCTACACGCACTTGGATTTCCAACATTTAGCGCAAGCCTACGACCAAGCCCACCCACGCGCACGTAAAAAGAACGGGGAGTGAGCCGAAGTATGAAATTTTATCGCCGTATCGAACCTATTAAGGCCATGACCTTCGATCTTGATGACACGCTGTACGACAATTACCCGGTGATTATCCGTATGGAGCGTGAGTTGCTGGCTTGGTTGCAACAAACACATCCAGCCGTGGCGCACATGGATAAGGCTGATTGGATGCAGGTAAAAAAACATGTGCTCCAGCAGAGACCGGATCTCAGAAGCGATGTGACGCTTTGGCGTTTAGTGCAGCTAAAGCATGGTTTTCTTTCAGTTGGCTATGATGAAGCGCAAGCTCAAGCCGCAGCTGAAGAGGGTGTGCAGCTCGCTTTGGATTGGCGCAGTCAGTTTGAAGTGCCCCAATCAAGCTTAGATGTTTTAACACAACTGGGAGAGCGAGTTCCGCTCGTGGCGATCACAAACGGAAACGTCGATTTAGATAAAATTGGCTTAACGCCGTATTTTCAATGTGTACTCAAAGCAGGGCCTGATGGGTTGGCGAAACCCGCCACCGATATGTTTGCTAAGGCGAAACGGTTCTTGGATATTCCAGCAGAGAATATTCTGCATGTCGGTGATCACCTAACCACGGATGTGCATGGTGCAAAGTCGGCTGGTTTTGCGGCTTGTTGGTTCAATGATATGAATAAAAATGTCATTAACCATTCAAAAACACGTACTTTACCTGATATTGAAATCAATAGTTTGCAGCCGTTACTCACACTTTTTTAATTGCTTTCGCATTAATCCATTCTAATCTCATTTTGTGTCTAGAAAAGCAGCGTAAAGCCACGTAAATTATTCACTATTAAGTAAAAAGAGTAACGCCACACGTCGTGGTGAAGATAGTGTTACGGCAGTGGTAGGTGCATGCGAGCTTTTTCAAAACTGGTTTATGATGTCAGTCAGTTAAATGACTTTTTAGTCACTTCTCAGTTCTCTTCAAGTAAACAATATTTGGTGCAAATATTGTCGACTCAATCACGCGACTTTACGACCACACTTGCGGACGCTGTTTTATTGTTGCTGCCGAATGCTCATGTCATGGGGCATAGTACGCGTAATGTCATTCTGGAGGGGGAGATATTTACCTCTGGTTGCCTGATCAGTGTGACTGAGTTCGAACAAACCACGCTTACTTCTGCTGTACAAACCTACTCTTACTCCCCCGATATTGATGGTGGAGAGCTCAAACGCTCGCTTCTGTTGCAGCATAATTCGCAAGTGATCCTCAGCTTTGCTGTGCAAATTGAACGACGTGACTATCCCTTGTTTCAAACGTTCGCTAGTGAAGAAGTCGTGATCTCTGGAGGGTTGGCGCAGAGTATTGATGATGGATGCTGGGTGCTATATCAAAACCGAGTTTACGATAACGCTGTGGTTGCCGTAGCTTTGCACAGCGATACCTTGAAGCTATGGACAGATGCGTATTCGGAATGGAACCCGATTGGCATGCCACATAAAGTCACCCATGCAAAAGGAACGCGCTTGTATTGCTTAGGTGAACAGAAAGCGTTGGACGTATACAAGCGTTACTTGGCGGATGGGCATGACGTGACGCTGAGTCAACTGCTCAGCTTTCCTTTGTATCGAGAAAGTTTGGGGCGTAAGGAAGTTTGCACGGTAACGGAGCTACACGCTGATGGCAGTATGAGTTTCGACAGGCCTTGGTGTCTTGGTGACGAAGTACAATTTTGCTATAACCACCCCTCATTAACGCTCGAACAGGTGCGACATGGTGTGGTTGAGTTAGCCATGCACCAACCTGAAGTCGTGATAATTTTTAACTGCGCGTCACGGTTAGACTTTATTGACAGCAGCGACGAAGTCCAAGCCTTCAAAGATATCGCGACGACGTTTGGTAGTTATTGTATGGGGGAACTGCATGGCGGTATTGGACAGCCAGAAATTCTTCATCACAGTCTGACGTATTTAGCGATGCGAGAGGGAGATGAAGTACAAGCATTGAACTTGCCTAAGTCGCCCGTTAGCTCCTCTATTTCACCATTGTTTAGCTTGATTCGAAATGCGATTGGCGACCTCAACCATATGAACGCGCATATGGGGTATCAACTCGATCGCCAAACGCGCAAGTTACAAGAAAGCTATCGGCGAGATAGTCGCACTGGATTACAAAACCGAGTCGCGCTGCAAGAGCGGCTGAGTAGCATTGATTTGGATGAGCACTTGCTGACTCTAAAGCTACTTAACTTCAGCCATATCAATGAAAAATACGGTTATAGAGTAGGGGATCAGCTACTTAAAGACCTCTCAATGCATTTTACGAATCGACTGCGAAAGCGTTTTGGCATGCCAACGGCTTTGCAGCTTTATAGTATTGGGGTTGGTGAGTGGGCGTTCATATTTAAAGCTGACCAAAGCAGCGAAACCATCAAACAGCACTTTACTCGTTTTGCCGACGCGGTAGAGCAAACTAATTTTGAGCCCATTGGTCTGCGCGAAATAGATTATCTTTCTATCTCACTGTGCGGTGGCTTAGTGAGTCGTCGAGATTTTCCATCAGCTTCTGCGGATGAGCTATTGCTCAAAGGTATTGAAGCGAGGCGTTCCGGTGTGCGCAGTAATACCCATATCTGCAATGCGAAAGACATCGAAGTCAGTGAGGATGTACGTAAAGAGCAACTTGGATGGTTGAGTTGCGTCAGTAAAGCCATTCTCAAACAGAACATCATCACCTATAGCCAGCCGATAGTGCATGCGGATAGCCATAAATTGGCAAGCCAAGAATGTTTGGTTCGCATTTTGGAGGAGGATGGAACGGTGATTGCGCCAGGGCGCTTCCTGCCTATTATTTCCGATACGCATCTTTATACTCGATTGAGTCGGCACATGATCCATTCTACGTTATATTACATGCGAGATAAGCAAGGTGACTTTTCTATTAACTTGTCGCCGCAAGATTTGCTTAGTGATAAAACTTTAATGCTTTTAGAGCATGAAATTTGTCAGCTCAATGACCCTAGGCGAATTGGTTTGGAAGTGTTGGAATCTGAGCAAATCAAAGACTACGGTCTAATGATCGAAGTATGCAGTCATTTCAGAAGCTTAGGAGCGCGTATCATTGTTGATGATTTTGGCTCAGGCTATTCCAATATTGATGAAATCCTAAAGCTGGAGCCGGAAGTCATAAAGCTCGATGGTAGCTTGATTCGTGATATCGATAAAGAGTTAAAGCAGCGCAAAATAGCTTCTCAGTTGGTGCGTTTATGTCAGGTGTTTAACGCGGAGACGGTGGCGGAGTTTGTCCACAATCGAGAGGTGTGCAAAATCGCGCAGGATATGGGCGTCGACTATCTGCAAGGCTATTATCTGGGTGAGCCGACCCGATTATTTTAATGCTGTTTCACGTGAAACCATTCCAAATAAAAACGCAGCCTTGGCTGCGTTTTTTTATTTTGAGCAATTTGGTTTTAGTTGCGTGAGTTCGGTGATTGCTTGAGAGCGTGTCCACTTTTTTCGGCTTGAAATAGTGCAAGGTAGTGAGCAAAGAATGTGAGCATTTTTTGCTGGTTATTTTGCTCGCCTAGTTGTCCAAGTAAATGTGCGGCGACTTCAAACGTGCACAAATTGCCTTGTTGTTGGTTGCGTCGCAGCCGATATTGCGAGTCCGCCGATGCAGACAGCGCCATAGTAGGGATACTTTCTAACCAACGGCTCTTGTTGATCATCTTGCGCGCCTCTTGCCAGGTAGCGTCCAAAATAATAAACAGCGGATTTTTGGTTTGTTGCTGGCTTTGGAGCGCCACATGTTCGAGTGTGACGCTTTCTTCACTTGGGAATAGAAGCACTGGATACAGCGACGGATCAGCTAATCGAGCGAGCAATTCTGCTGGTGGTTGTTTTCGGTCCCAGATTACTCGCTCAATATTGAGTTGGCACTGCTCTAGTAGCTGGCCGGTATTAGTATCACGCGTCAGTTCATTCGGATGCATCAACAGCAAGATGTTGTGCTCGCTGGTAAGTTTCGGCACCAGTGAGCACATACAGTTGAATTGAAAACCACAATTTGGACACGGTTGCGACATTACAGACGAACTCCTTCGCGCACAGGGCTAACCCCATCCGAGAACAGACGCACGCCACTGATTTGGTTTGGCGTTGCCGTTGGTGCCATGCTTGGGTTGAGTGGGTAGCTAACCCCAGTGTATTGCATCACGTGTTGGGCTGCCTTAGATCCGCCACCGCTGACATTAAAAATAAGATCTCGCCAGCCATGAGAGGTTTGTTGGCCGAGCATAATCGGGCTTTGTACCAGTGTGATGCGGCTATTGAAGCGCCACTCTTTTTCGTGATGTTCAAATATCAGCAATGTACAGCCACCGGAACCACACCAATCCAGCAGTACTAATAGCTCTTCGTTACCATCGCCGTTGAGGTCGTAAGTTAGCCAACGGTATTGGTTGTTGTTGGGGTTAGTTTGGTGAATGAAGAAGTAGTTGCGCACGGCGGCATCTACTTTGGGGTCAAACTCCGCACTAGAAGGTACGTCTGCACTGCTGATGGGCTTGTTGGCGCGTTTCTCGGCTGGTTGCATCATGCCCTCATCACGAACGGTGGCAGGGTAAAGCACTAAACCACCATCGGCGATTGGGTATACCAAATTGCCGACTTTTTCTTTGGTCGCTTTGAGCTGATTGCCTTCTCGCGTAAACAGTCGCTCTGACATCAGTCTTTGTTGTTGATGATGCGTCATGACGACTTGAACCTGAGACGGACTTAATTGTTGCCAGTACCCACGTTCGATTAACGGTGCTTGCCCATTGGCGTAACTGTATTTTGTTGTGGCGCTGTGGTCTGGGTTTAAGGTCATTTGCACCTCAAAACCTTGTGATTGGGTTGAAGTCGCGACATAGGTATTGGCCCAGCCAAGCGTAGCGTCCACATTTGCAGCTGTACCACAACCTTGATAAGTGTCGCCATCATGTTTTAGCGTCGCTTTCCAGCCATACAAAGAATCACTCATCGTATCTGAGCAGAGGTTTTCTGTTAGGCGAAGTTCACCATCTTGTAGTTGATATGTGCGCTGGCGAGGTTGAAGTTGACTGCTCTTAATCGCTAATTTTTTGGTTTGTTTGCCGATTTGCTGGAATGTCAGTCCATTAGCCTCAAAGCTTGCCGACCAAGAAGGCTCATTACCAAACACGCGAGTTGGTTTGTTTGGTTGCTGACAACGGTTTGGATTTTCCGTTGTGAGGAAGTTCACTTGTTCCACGACAAAGTTAGCATCGAAATCGGCAGAAAACCCATCGATGCCCGGTGGGTTGAGATGGCCGATAACCTCGCCATACATGGTCTGGTAAGGTTCGTTATTTAACTGAATTGCTCGTTGCATTTGCTGTGGTGACAGTTGTAACCAATATTGCTTGTCGCTGCCACAAGGCATGATGTATTGACTCTCGTGACCGACGATCACTTTTCCACGTAGCATAAAGGTTTGAGGTTGAATGGTGTCAGGCTTATCTAAGGTGGCTGGTGGAGAAGCTGGGTCGGCAGCGCCAGATTGTGGCGGCTGCGAACTACATGCTTGCAGAACCAGCAGAGTGGCAAGCGCCACTGGGTTTTTCAAAGCCTTCATGTTATATCTTCCTCATTATTATTACTCAATCGGCATCGGATGGCATTATGGCATATTGGTTATTTAAAACTGAACCAGATACCTTTTCTATTGACACGCTTCGAACCCAAAAGGTTTCATGTTGGGAGGGAGTTCGTAATTATCAGGCGCGCAATATGATGCGTGACCAAGTGAAGGTGGGCGATTTCGTCCTGATTTATCACTCTTCTTGCAAGAATGTTGGTGTTGCCGGTATTGCTAAAGTCGTGAGAGAAGCCTATCCCGATCATTTCCAGTTCGATCCTGAAAGCGATTATTTCGACCCAAAGTCAGACCCAGACAACCCGCGTTGGATTATGGTGGATGTCGAATTCGTGCGTAAAACGGCGCGAGTGATTCCGTTATCGGTGATGAAAGCGATGCCAGAACTTGAGAACATGCCATTGGTGAAACGTGGAAATCGCTTGTCGATCATGCCTGTGACAGAAGAAGAGTGGGAAGCGATCCTTGGCAAAGAGAAGTTGCCAAGTCAGCGATAAAAGAAAGGGCTGCGAATGTGCAGCCCTTTGTTATTGTTTGGAGTATTGCTGCTTACAGCAAGTGATCTTGTAGGTAGTGTGCAACCGCATCTTCTGCATTGCTGCCAATCACTTCGTTATTTGGCAATGCTTTCATCACTTTCTCGTGTGATGTACCCATGACCAATCCTTTACCTGCCATCGACAGCATTTCTACGTCATTCATTCCATCACCAAATGCCACGCAATTTTCTAACGTGAGGCCGAGTTTTTTCGCTACCGCTTCAAGAGCATGGCCTTTAGACACACCTGCACTCATTATTTCCAAGCACCATGGTGTTGAAAACGCAATATTCAGCTTATCGCCAAATTGTTCACGTAGTTTGTTTTCAAATACCACCAAGCGTTCGTGGTCTTGTGCTGGATGAGTGAAGAAGATTTTCGCAATACCGTCAGTTGGCGCTTGGTCTTCATCGAATAAGACGTATGTGAATTCGTCATGGAAATCACGCAATGTTTCGTCGTCTTTGTTCATCAACCAACTGTCATTTTGATACATGTGGATAAGTATTTCTTGATCGTGCTTGATCGTGTCGATCACTCCTTGAACCAGTTCTGCAGGGACATTCTCGCTGTACATCAGCTGATCTTCCTGGTCATGCACACGGGCACCGTTCGAGGTGATCATGTAAGCCGGAATACCGACCTGACGACGGATGCTCGCAACGTCTACGTGGTGACGGCCTGTTGCAAAGACAAAGGTGTAACCCTTTTCATGCAGCGCTTTTAGCGTCTCTTTTGAGTAAGCACTGAGCTGATGGTTTGGTGCGAGTAACGTGCCATCCAGATCAGAGGCAACGATTTTAGTGATCTCTTTGCAAGGTAGCGATGTGCTCATGAAGTCCTCGTAAACGGTTTGGATAGTGTGGAACAGGTGATTGCAAACGGAGTACAGCAGACTGACTAGATCATGCTGCTCCGAATGCGGGGGAACTTTGGTCGGTTGCATCTGCATGGTTCAACGCAGCCAGACCCAAGCAGTGTACGTCAAAATGAGGATGAAAAAGAGGGTAAATCAATGTGCAGACATTTCCTCTTTAATCATGGCCGTGAAATGGTCGCCTAGAGTTCTTATTATGTTTTTTCGTTTGGCGATGATTTCGGGTCATTCATAAAGCGGAAGATCGCATCGAGTGCTTGATTACGATACTGGTCGGTCTCGAATAAGATCTCATGCTGTGCGCCTTCGATAGAAAGTAGCTCCGCATGTGGGTTGGTTTTACGCAATTTATCGATAAAACGTTTTTGTGCCAGATTGCTGACAATACGATCGTTCCCAGCTTGAATCAGGAGCACCGGTACTTTGACTTGGCGAGTCAATAAAAAGCATTGTTTTGCTGCCATTAGCCCTTGCCATACCCATCGAGTGCTCGGTCCACCGACTTGCAGTTCCGGTTTTTCCGTATAGAGATTTCGGAACCATTGGTAGCGGCCGTAACTTTGGCTGAGTGGGTTATCTTCAAAGGGTTTAGGGAAGTAGGCCTGATGTCCTGGTGCATATCGTGGCAAAGTCGATACCGCTGACATAATTTGTGTCACTGGAATCGCTATTGGCGATAAGTACCATGGCAGATTAATACCAAACATAGGCGCACTAAGAATCAAGCCGGTAAAGGGATGTTCTGGGTGAGTTTGCAGATAACGTGTAGCGATTGCGCCGCCCATGGAGTGGGCAATGATGAAACATTGCTGATAGTCGCTAAGGTCGTGTTTGTTTACGACCACGTCCATATCGTCAATATAATCAGTAAAGTCATAGACGTGACCCATATCTGAGTCAGACAATAGACGATCTGATAAACCTTGTCCGCGGTGGTCAAAGGAATAGACGTCGAAGCCTTGGCGATAGAGATCGTAAAACAGTTCTTGGTATTTCCAGGAAGATTCAATGCGCCCATTAACGATGAGCACGGCTTTTTTATGTTCTGGGTTGGTCAGTTTGCACCAGTAGATGTTCTTTTTCTCAGTTCCTTTAACAAAGCCTTCTTGGCGAGTTTGCCAAAGTGCCGCGATCGGACCACCAATTGCTTGCTCAAATAATGACTCTTGAGTATAAGTCAAAGGTGAATGGTTAGTAGCCATTAGTCGATTACCTGAAGATACGTTGTTTACGCGATGTATCATCGAAGAATTAGTGAGGAAATGCAATGGATACCCACGTCTGGTTAGCTTATGTAGTAACTGCAATCGTTTTTAGTTTGGCTCCGGGGTCTGGCACGGTGAACTCAATCAGCAATGGTTTGAGTTACGGTACTCGCAAATCTTTGGGGGCTGTGATCGGTCTCCAAATTGGTTTGGCCATTCACATTGCGTTAGTTGGGGCGGGAATTGGTGCGCTGGTCGCACAATCGGCAACGGCATTTTCTGTCATTAAATGGGTTGGCGCGGCTTATTTGGTTTGGTTGGGTATCCAGAAATGGCGAGACACCTCCAGCTTGGTAGCGGCAGAGAGCCACAAAGACATGTCTGGCAAGGCACTCTTGTACAAAGCTATTTTGATTAACCTGACGAACCCTAAATCGATTGTTTTTCTGGTGGCGTTGTTTCCACAGTTTATTGACCCGGCACAAGACCAACTGACGCAACTGTTGGTGCTTGGTGTTACGACTGTTGTGATCGACGCGTGTGTGATGTTGGGTTACACCACCTTGGCGGCGCAAATGGGACGTTTTATTCGCTCTGATAAAATCATGGGGAAAATAAACAAAGTCTTCGGTTCAATGTTTATGGGTTGTGGTGCATTATTAGCAGCTGCAAAGTCATAAGCCATTTATAGGTCCTTCTTTAGCATGAATACAACGTATGTTGCTCGCCAGCCGATCTTTAACCGCAAAAGACAGACGCTGGGTTATGAATTGTTGTTTCGAGATGGGGAGAGTAATGCATACCCTTCGCATATTGAGTCAAACCGAGCAACATACCGATTAATTGTCGAGAATTTCCTATCTCTGGGCACTAACCCAGTGATTGCTTCTTCGCGATGCTTTATCAATTTTCCTCATCAAAGCTTGGTGCGCCGCTTACCGCGCAGCTTGCCAAAAAACAAAATCGTCGTCGAAGTACTGGAAACTTGCCAGCCGACCGATGATCTTCTCGATGCGATTCGCGAGTTGTATCGAGAAGGTTATTTGATCGCGCTGGATGATTTCACCTTAACGCCGGAGTGGCGTCGCTTCTTACCTTACGTGCACATCGTTAAACTCGATATCATGGCAATGGGGTTGGAAAAAGCGTGTGCGTTGGTAAAAGCTCACCTTGCTAAACGCGTCAAGTACCACTTTTTGGCGGAACGTGTTGAAACCGCAGAAGAGTTTGAGCAAGCCAAAGCGGCTGGCTTTAAGTTTTTCCAAGGCTACTTTTTTAGCAAGCCATTAGTTTCGCAAACAAAATACGTGAGCCCTGAGCAAGTGTTAGCGCTACAGCTTTTTCGTGAAGTCTGCTCACCAGAGCCAGACTTTACTCGTATTGAAACCATCATTACGCAAGATGTCGCGTTGTCGTACAAATTATTGCGCTTTGTAAATACGCAAGCGCCAAACCTCGCAGTCGAAATCAGCTCGTTTCGTCAGGCCTTGATCTACCTTGGTCAGGATAATCTTAAGCAGTTTGTCTCCTTGGTCGTGGCGTCGTATATCTCTAGTAACAAGCCTCGAGAGCTGTACCACCTTTCATTACAACGAGCGCAGTTCTGCCAATTAATGTCGCGTTATCAGCCATTTTCCCACCTCAACGAACAAGGGTTTATGGTCGGCTTATTATCGATTTTAGATGCGATGCTTGATTTGTCGGTAGAATCTTTAGTCAAGCAATTGCCACTTAGCGAATCCGTACAACAAGCCTTATTACATCGCAAGGGAGCTTATGGTGCGCTGATTTCTCTCGAAGAGTGTTACGAGCGTGCCGACTGGTCAGGCGTTGAAAAAATCACGACGCAGTTGGGGTTGTCTTTGGAAGAGGTCAAGCTCTCGTTAGGCGAAGCGGTTCGCTGGAGTCAAAACGTCGCAACCGCGTAAATTTCTGCCGTATCTTTATTCTCTCTAACCGTTCTTCTCTCAATCTTTATTGGCTGTTTCGATGTGAAACTTTTATGACGATGATGGGTTCACTCTTGACGACATCTCAGAGTTAAATAAATATATACGCATATCCATATATAGGTATGTTTATTATGCTTCCACATCAGTTTTTCAAGCTGTTATCCGATGAAACGCGCGTACGTTGTTTAATGCTGGTGGCCCGTGAAGGCGAAACTTGCGTGGGTGATTTGGCGTTTGCGTTGCAAGAGAGTCAGCCGAAAGTTTCTCGTCATCTTGCTCAGTTACGCTCCAGTGGCATCTTGGTGGATAAACGCCGAGGGCAATGGGTGTACTACGAGTTATCGCAGCAACTACCAGGTTGGATGCGTAAGCTGATTGAAGACTTAGTGGCATCAAACTGTTTGAAGCAAGAGTACCAAGACGACATCACACGCTTGCACGATAAAAGTCGTGAGGCTTGCTGTTAATAGCAAACAGAGATTCAAGGTAGAAGATTAAAGGGTAAAACTATGACAATTAAAGTAGGCATTAATGGCTTTGGCCGAATTGGTCGTTTAGCACTGCGAGCGGCATTCGATTGGCCAGAGTTAGAGTTTGTGCAAATCAACGATGTCGCAGGTGATGCAGCGACGCTTGGCCACTTATTAGAGTTCGATTCAGTGCAAGGTCGTTGGCACCATGAAGTGCAGGTTGAGGGCAATGAACTCGTCATCAATGGCAAGCGCATCGCCACGACTCAGCAACGTGATATCGACGCCGTGAACTGGTCTGGCTGCGATGTTGTGATTGAAGCGACAGGTGTACACCGCAAAACCTCGTACCTAGACCAATACCTCGATCAAGGTGTGAAGCGCGTGGTGGTGAGTGCGCCAGTGAAAGAAGAAGGCATTGCGAACATTGTTGTTGGCGTGAACGATCATATTTTCGACCCTGAAAAACATCGTATCGTGACAGCCGCTTCGTGCACAACAAACTGTATAGCGCCTGTGGTGAAAGTCATTCATGAGAAGTTGGGCATTGAGCAATCCTCTTTCACGACAATTCACGATTTGACCAATACGCAAACCATTTTGGATGCGCCACATAAAGATCTGCGCCGTGCTCGTGCGTGCGGCATGAGTCTTATCCCGACCACTACCGGTAGTGCGACTGCGATTGTGGAAATTTTCCCAGATTTAAAAGGCAAGATTAACGGCCACGCGGTACGTGTACCGTTGGCGAATGCGTCATTGACCGACATCATCTTCGATGTAAAACGCGATACCACAGCAGAAGAAGTGAATGCTTTGCTGAAAGAGGCGTCGGAAGGGGAGCTAAAAGGCATTCTTGGCTTTGAGGAACGTCCGTTAGTGTCGATCGATTACAAAGGCGACCAACGCTCAACCATCGTTGATGCACAATCCACCATGGTGGTTGGCTCACGAATGGTGAAGATTTACGCGTGGTACGACAATGAAATGGGTTACGCAACGCGCACCGCAGAATTGGTTCGTAACGTTGGTCTGGCATAACCGGAGTTCATAATGTCTCATCCTACATGGCAATTAGATTTGGACTCTGGTGCATTAGTCCTAACACCGTGCCCGGGTACCAAAGGCGTCGAGTTGAAAGCGTCGTTGGAACAGTTGAAGGAGCAGGGGGTTCAAGCGGTCGTTACTGCATTGGACGATAGCGAGTTAGCAGCGAAAGACGTTGCGGCTTTGGGTGACACCACTCAGCAGCTGGGCATGAAATGGTTCCAGATCGAGATTGAAGATGACTGCGCACCAAGTGACGAATTTGCGGCGAAGTGGCACCAAGCCAGTCCGGAACTGCATGCGATTCTTGCTCAAGGTGGCAAAGTCGCGATGCACTGCATGGGCGGCTCGGGTCGCACAGGTTTGTTTGCGGCTCACTTGCTGCTAGAGAAGAAATGGCAGTTAGAAGATATCGTGCGAGAAGTGCAGGCTCTTCGCCCTGGTGCGTTTACAAAACCGGTGCAGCTTGAGTACATCGAACGCGTGGCGCAAGACGCTTGATCAGCTTAAATAGCTTTTGGAACATCATGATCCAAAAGCTATGTTCCAGTTTATATAATGGAAAATAGGTCAGCAGTAAAACTAAAGGTTTTAATTTAAGATTTTGTTTTTATTGGTTATCTTTGTCCGTTTGTAAATTTCGGTGTGTTTGTGAATTCGAACTAAGGTTGTATCGCCTTATGGTTGGTGTACAGGTTAATAAGCATTTGGCACATGATGATCTAAATGCTTCTATCGCTGTACATAAGAGGTCAATATGATTTCTCAATTGAACAAAAGTATTCGTCAGTACATGTTAGTGACGTTTAACTATTGGAACTTTACCGTGACCGACGGAGCGCTGCGTATGCTGGTGGTGCTCTATTTTCACGACTTGGGTTATTCCACTTTAGCTATTGCCTCACTGTTCCTTTTCTATGAATTTTTTGGTGTGGTGACCAATTTGATTGGTGGGTGGTTGGGCGCAAGGTTAGGCCTGAACAAAACCATGAACATTGGTTTAGCTATGCAAGTGTTTGCGTTGTTGATGCTGGCAGTACCCAACGCATGGCTGACGATTCCTTGGGTGATGGCGGCGCAAGCTTTGTCGGGGATTGCCAAAGATCTCAACAAGATGAGTGCCAAGAGTGCGATTAAAACATTAGTACCAGACGAGCAGCAAGGCGCACTCTACAAATGGGTGGCGATTTTGACAGGCTCGAAGAATGCACTCAAAGGGGCGGGCTTTTTTGTTGGTGGCTTGCTGTTGTCTTGGGTGGGCTTCCAAAACTCGATGTTTATTATGTCGAGTGTGCTGGCATTGGTGTTTGTTTGCAGCATGATCTGGCTAGAAGCAGACATGGGTAAAGCAAAGAGCAAACCTAAGTTTCGCCAAATTTTCTCCAAGTCCGAATCTATAAATATTTTATCTGCGGCACGTATGTTCTTGTTTGGGGCGCGTGATGTGTGGTTTGTGGTCGCTCTACCTATTTATCTTGGCAGTGTGTTTGGCTGGGATCACTTGTGGGTCGGTGGCTTTTTAGCCGCATGGGTCATTGCTTATGGGTTTGTGCAAGGCTTTGCGCCGCGTATTACTGGCAAAGCGCAAGGTCGCGTGCCTGATGGTAGTGCAGCATTAGTATGGGCAGGAATTCTTGCGTTAATTACGGGCGGTATTGCTTATGGTGTGCAAATCGGTTGGCAGCCTGAGTTGGTGATTGTTGTGGGGTTAATGATTTTTGGCGCTGTGTTTGCCATTAACTCTTCACTTCACTCGTATCTGATTGTGAGCTATGCCAAAGGCGATGGTGTGTCTCTCGATGTTGGCTTCTATTACATGGCCAATGCGATGGGACGTTTGATTGGCACGGTATTATCGGGTTGGATCTATCAAGAGGCTGGTCTTGCGGCGTGCTTATGGGTCTCCTTTGCTTTCTTGGCGCTGACGACGTTGATTTCGATTAAGTTGCCAAAAGCTAACGTTGCCACAGCGTAAATTTTGCCCGGTGTTTTTATCTGTAGATCGTACAAAATGGCTCCAACTTGGAGCCATTTTTTGTTTCTTGTACATCACGCGGCGTAATCAAGTGGTGTGGGTTCGGTCTCGTGAGTTCATGCTGATGTTTGGTTTTTGTTCCCGCCAACGGATTAGAGTGGCGATGAAATCCCCGTTGTAGGTCATTGTTGCGTTAAAAATAAGCAAAAACAGATTGTTAACCATTTCACTGGCTGAGATTTACCCTATGCTATAAACGATAAGCGACTCAAAGTAGGGAAAGGTATGAGAGAAAGGGTTCTGTTTTTTGATTTATTGCGCTGCTTTGCTGCGGTGGCAGTGATCGCCATTCACGTCTTGGCCCCTTATCGAAATGAGTTAGGAGTGATTCCGTTTGACCAATGGTTGACGGCGGTAGGCGTTAATAGCGTTACCCGCTGGGCGGTGCCAGTTTTCATTCTGATCACCGGAGCGCTGATGCTCAGTGACACTCGGCCATTTGACGGTAAGTATTATATCAAAAGGCGTTTAGGCAAAGTCTTAGTCCCATTTCTTATTTGGTCGATGTTTTATGCATACCTCTCTGGCTGGACGGCTCAAGGGTTTGACTTTGAAACCGTAAAAGAGGTGTTAAGCAATAGCCCATTCCACGCAACGTATTACCACCTCGGTTTTTTCTATTACTTTATACCGCTGTATTTTGTGATTCCGTTGTTCCAATGGATGGTACGCAACGTTGATGACAATGTGTTGTATACCTATCTCGCATTTTGGCTTTTCACCAGCACGCTGTTTTTGTTCAAGATTGATGGTCCGTGGAGTAACCAAATGTGGCTCTACATGGGTTACCTTCCTCTGGGTTATGTTCTATTTCAAAAAGTGCCTTTGAACCGCTCTATGGTGACCTTATTTACAGGGTTTGGCCTCGTCGCGTTGGCTGTGACATTTACTATGGTCGTGACGAACAGTTTAGAGGCGGAGAAGTACACGGTTGGACGCTGGCTTTCTTACAAAACACTGAATGTCATTCTAGCGGCTTCGATGATTTTCATGATCGGTCGTTACTTTGGGGAAGGCTTGTCACCAAAAGTACAAAAAGTGGTGAGTGTGATCAGTCAGCACAGCTTGGGGATTTACTTACTTCACCCAATTTTCTTATGGCCGATGAAAGCGTTTGGTTGGTACACCGGACATCCCGCATGGGTGATTCCAGTCTGGATAATTATAAGTGGAGCTGGAGCCTTGGCGATGAGCTATCTCTTTTCTCGCTCTGCCAAGACTCGTTGGTTACTGCCTTAACGTTTGATGGCGAAGTGAAGGAATTTGTTACCACGATAGGTTAGCGTTCCTTTATCTCCAGGGTTGAGTGCATGGTAGTAGTGCACTCCAATTTGGAACTCTCGTTTAGGGCCAATAGAACCGCGTTGGACATAAATCCAATATTCTTGGTCGTCTTGGCCAGGTGGTGCATCTGGGATGTCGATAGCTTGCTTATCTAAAATAGTTACCTGTGCACTTTGTTCTGGAGCATCTTCGCCCACATAGTGCTTGCTATAGAAACGAAAAAATACCCATGCGCCCAAAGCAATAAGGGCGAACAGGGCAACAATAAGTGAGATTGGCATGTTAACCTCCGATGTTTCATTGAGCTCTATTCTACAGAACTCACTGATGAAACGATGAGTTGAGATAACTTATTCATAATCTAATGAAAGGGACATGAATTTTATTCGGCGCACTTCACGGTTTATCTCAATGGGGACGCGATGAAATCGTTGCTTCATCTGCAAGCTACGTCACTAAAGCTGAACTAAGCAGCTTTCACTTGTCTGGCTATATGCGCTCAAGGGCACAAATTGAAAGTAAAATTGCACTTAACGGCTCGAAAAAGCTCTAAATTTATAGAAGAATAAAAATAACGAACACGGGAAGGGTCTAGTAAGGAGGGTTACGATGTCAGATATTGAAAAAGTAGTCATGCGTACCCGAACGATCGAAAAACTTTTGCGTACTCAGTACCATGCAGAAGGGAAAGGGTTACACCAACTTATTAATAGTTGTGAAGAACGTTTACCACATGACGTGATAGCGAAGCTTCGTTTTATCGCTACTGTGCGTAATAAAGTGGTTCACGAAGACGATTATAAGCTGGATGATCGGAAAGGCTTTATGGCGGCATGTGACGCTTGTGAAAAAGAGCTAACGCCAAGAAGCTCTCGTTTTATTTGGCGTGCAGCAATTTTGCTAATGACGTTGATTACGCTCGCAGCTCTTGGTTTCTACTACATGCATTGGGATATCTTGTCCAAACACATACAGTAGAAAAGCACAGATAAATAAAAAAGGACGCATTTGCGTCCTTTTTTATTTTTAATCAGTAGGTTAGTACATCATTGGCAGTGTCATTAAACCCACAACCACTGCAATCATTACCAGCCCTTGTTTTTGAGAAGATGAAATCATAACACTACCCCTTAATCTTTGATGAACTCGATGAATTTAATATAGCACTGTTTTTGTGGTTTGATCAACATATGCTCGATAATCTTTTCAAAAAATACACTTAACTTGTCTTTTTTACGTGTTTTTGACTAATGAAATTGTGTTTTTTGTGTTGTATTTAAAATACTCGTATTGTGTGATTGTTGTTCGCATTTCATTTAAGTATATGATTTTAAAGTGTCAATCTTGGTTTGTTGTTGGCTTGGAAATTGTTTTTTTGTTTCGTTTGGTATGTTGATTGCCGATTTTGTCTGTGTTTCTCAAAAATTGAGAAAATAAAAAGATGTGCTATGGAGGTGCATCATTGAGTTGCGGTGTGGAAGGGGAATTTTCTTATCTAATGAGAAAATATGGGCTTAAAAAGTGTTTAGTGATTTGATGGTTTATGAAGTCGGTGTTTTCGATGGTTATTGAGAATGTGGCTTTATTTATCATTAGCTTACGTTCGTTATTTGATGTTTTTGTTATTGAGTTAAGTTTGATTTTTCATGTTGTTCTAATCTGTTCATCGGTGGTTTCTACTATCTTAGCTCGCTACCAAGACGATTTTCTGTTTTGTGTCTGTTATTTATTCTTGTTGCCTGTGATGTATACAGTCTGATGGTTTAGTCATCAGTTTTTTACGTAATGGGTTACCAAGGCCATTGGGCTGCTTTTTAGTTAAATGGCCTGACTTAGCGAGGGTTATTGTGCCGTGTGATTTGATGAACTTGGCTCATGGGATAGGGCTCTGCCCCATATTTATGGCCGTCATTAAGGCTCATCGACTTAATTGTTGTGCAGACTGAGGGTTACAAAATGTTTCGAATCGCTAGCGAGATCCAACTTTCGCAGATTGTGTCTTTACATCAAAACTGGTCTACCTAGACTAGCGGCGAGTTTAAGTAAAAGGTGTATACGGCATGTGGAGTTGGCTGGCGATAGGGCTATCAGGTGTGTATTCCGTGTTGGGAGCAAAACAAGCTAACCCGACACAATCCCTCGTGTTTAAAATCTTTACTCTGCTACTTCTTCTTGTGTTGGTGTTAACTCAAGGCGCATCCGCAACATATACCTACTGGATTGCGGGTGGGCTTATTGTGTCTATGGTGGCAGATACGCTGCACTCGTTTAAAACTCGCAAGCTAATTTACTTTGCTGCGTATTTACTTGCTCAGGTGTGCTACAGCAAGTCATTTTGGGTGCAGCTTAATGGTGAGATTGTCTGGTGGCTGTTGGCCCTACTGCTCGCAGCGAGTATCGTGGCGTTCTTTTTGTTGCTACCTCAACTCGACTCTCTGGTGTTTCCTGTTGTGATCATGGGGATGATGTTGGTTCAGCTTGCTTGGGCGGCGGGTGAAGTTTGGTTGCAGGCCCCGAGCTATGCCAATGCTATCGGTTTCAGCGGAACCCTAGTTTTGATCTATTCGGCGTTGGCGTATGCGATACACGGTTACCGAAAACCGATGAAACACGCCTATTTGTGGGTAAGTGGTAGCTACTTCTTTGCCCACGCCCTCATTGTTGCCTCTATCATTTACTAATTTAAGTCAAAGCAGCTCCCGAAGATTTCAGTAAACTGGACGTATTGTTCTTGATGACTGGAGTCAATAATGAGTGAAATCCATGCCCACGAGCTGCTAAACCTACTTCGAGAAACGCCAATGGATCGCGAAGCGCTGGCACAGCACTTTGGCAACACCGTTCGCTTTCACACCTGTAAACTGAATGATCTAGACTTAGATGCATTGCTAGCATTTTTGCTCAAGCGCGACAAAATACGTGAGCTTGAAGGTAAGTTTGTGGTCAATATGGCGCGTGTCTGTAATCACTAAGCGGCGGCTATGATGCGAGGGTGAATATGCTGTTTTCGCCCTCAGCCATGTACTCACGTTGTCAGTTTGCTATACACTGGCCGCCATTTTTTAGGTGAGGCCAGAATATGGACATTCTTTCTGCAGCGACCATGCTGTTTCTAATCATGGACCCTCTCGGTAATTTGCCGATTGTGTTGTCTATTCTCAAGCACATCGATCCTAAGCGTCGCCGTAAGGTATTGATTCGTGAACTACTGTTTGCCTTACTGATCTTGATGTTGTTTCTGTTTGCAGGACAAAGCATCTTAAGTTTTTTGCATGTCCAGCCAGAAACGCTCAGCATTTCAGGTGGCATTATTCTCTTCATTATCGCGATTAAGATGATCTTTCCGAGTGCTGGCAGCATCACTGGACTGGCGGCAGGCGAGGAACCCTTTATTGTTCCGATGGCCATTCCTATGATCGCGGGCCCTTCAGTGATTGCAGCATTGCTTTTGCTATCTTCACAGCATCCAGAAAAAATGTTGGAAATGTCCGCATCAGTTGTGATTGCGTGGGGCGCAACATTCTTTATTCTAATGTTTTATGGCTTCTTTAATCGTTTGTTGGGCGAGCGTGGCTTAAAAGCGGTAGAGCGTTTAATGGGCTTGTTGCTGGTGATGATCTCTACTCAAATGTTTTTGGATGGTGTTAAGAGCTATCTTGGGTGATGGAAGAAACGCAATAAAAAAGCCGCTCTTGTGAGCGGCTTTTTAGTATTTGGGCGATTACATCATGTGTTTACGACGAATATCGAGCAGGGCAAAAATACCAAAGATCAGGATGGAATATTTTTCCCAACTGCTCATTTTAATTTTGTCGCCAAATGCGCCAATGAAGATGGCCATTTGTAAACCGTGCATGATGAACAAAAAAGCGGTCATGATGTACAGCGCAATCGCGGCATTACCGGGAAACGGCATAAAGATATTGAGGATCAATACTAACCAAACAAAGGCGATAGCCGCTTTGGCCAGCAGAATTAATGCTTTCATTTAAGTGTCCTTTTAAATCGAGGCGTTATGCGGAGGTACGTTCATACAGACGGTAACTCACTTGGCCTGCTGTTTTTTCTCGATGTAACTGCCAGTTTTCTGGTAAGTCGGCAATATTGAGTTCTTTTTCTGTTTCAATATAAATCATCGCGTCTTCCGCGAGCCAGCCATTTTGTTCTAGCAGAGCCACGGTTTCATCCAATAGTCCCTTACGAAACGGTGGGTCAATAAACACCACATGGTGCGCAGTACCCGGCTGTTTTAAAAAGCTCAGTGCGTCGGTATTCACTACTTGGATGTTGTTCGCGTTAAGAGAGGCAACGTTCTTCTGTAATTGCTGGAAAGCTTGTGGGTTCAGCTCGACCATGGTCACTTGCTCTGCTTGGCGCGAAGCCGACTCAAAGCCTAAGCCGCCGGAGCCGGCAAACAAGTCGAGACATTTTGCTTGCGGCACATCTTGAGCCAGCCAGTTAAATAGCGTTTCTTTGACGCGATCGGTCGTTGGGCGTAAGCCTTCAGCATCGTGTACAGGAAGTTTTCTGCCTCTCCATAAGCCACTAATAATGCGAACAAAGCCCGTTGTTGGCTTTTTTTGTGATGAGTTTTGCTGGCGACGTCTTACCATAGATTTTTTGACCGCTAATAAAGTGATACTATATCTAATCGCCCAAGCCGTGAGCTTGGAGCTTGGATACAGCCCAGAATATTCAAGATGACAGAGTGTAACACTAATAAGATTAGAATTACCTAATCGGAAAGTTTTCACAACTTTGTCATTAGCCTTTTTTAGACAGATAATAATCTTGTCAAAAAAGAGTCATTAATAGATAAAAGAACAATCTAGGATAGCCCCAGATGACGGAAAAAAAGAAGCGCGGATTACTTTCGTGGCTAGGTTTTGGTGACGAAGAACAAAGCCCAAAACCAAAAACTGAAGAAACAGTAAAAGAAGAAGCAGTGGAAGCGCCTTCTGAAGAGCAGCAAACCGACGCGGCTGCTGAGCAAGCGGAAGCAACGCCAGAACTTGAAGAAGAAGCGAAACAATCAGAGGCTGCCCCAGCAGAAGCAGAAGCAGAAGCAGAAGCAGAAGCAGAAGCAGAAGCAGAAGCAGAGGAGCCAGAAGTCGTATCGGCCGCACCTCGCGTTCAAGAGCAAGAAAAGCCAACAGAGAGCTTTTTTGCTCGTCTTAAACGCAGCCTAAGCCGAACAAAAGCAAATATTGGTGCTGGCTTCTTCGGTCTGTTCAGCGGTAAGAAAATCGATGAAGACTTATTTGAAGAGCTAGAAGAGCAACTGCTTATTGCTGATGTGGGCATGAATACCACAACAAAAATCATCAACAACCTGACAGAAAAAGCCACACGTGGCGACCTGAAAGACGGCGAAGCCCTTTATGGTTTGTTGAAAGAAGAAATGGCTGAGATTCTTTCTAAAGTCGAGCAGCCACTAGAAATCGATAGCAACAAAACGCCTTATGTTATCTTAATGGTGGGTGTAAATGGCGTGGGTAAAACCACGACCATCGGTAAGCTTGCCAAGCAGTTCCAAACTCAAGGCAAAAAAGTGATGCTTGCAGCGGGCGATACTTTCCGTGCCGCAGCGGTTGAGCAGCTACAAGTATGGGGTGAGCGTAACAACGTTCCTGTGATTGCCCAGCATACTGGCGCAGACAGTGCTTCTGTTATTTATGATGCGATTGAAGCGGCAAAAGCACGTGGTGTGGATGTTGTGATTGCCGATACCGCGGGTCGTTTACAGAACAAAGCGAACCTAATGGAAGAGCTGCGTAAGATTGTACGTGTGATGAAGAAAATTGATGACTCTGCACCACACGAGATCATGCTGACGCTAGACGCAGGTACAGGGCAAAATGCCATCAGCCAAGCGAAACTTTTCAGTGATGTTGCCCCTCTAACCGGGATTACCTTGACTAAGCTGGATGGTACAGCGAAAGGCGGCGTAATTTTCGCTATTGCTGATCAGTTCGGTATTCCAATTCGTTACATTGGTGTGGGTGAAGGTATCGAAGACTTGCGTCCATTTGAAACTCAAGAGTTTATTGACGCACTGTTTAGTCGTGAAGAATAAAAAGAGTTAGAGGAAATCAACGGTGATCAAATTTCAGCAAGTAAGCAAAGCTTACCGAGGTGGTCGACAAGCACTGCAAAAAGTCGATTTTCACCTGAGGCGCGGTGAAATGGCGTTTTTAGGCGGACATTCCGGAGCTGGTAAAAGTACCTTGCTGAAATTGATCTGCGCGATAGAGCGCCCAACCGATGGAAAAATCCATTTTAATGGTCACGATATCACGCGCATTCCAAGCAAAGACATCCCTTTTTTGCGCCGCAATATTGGGATTGTTTTTCAAGATCATCGTCTACTGATGGATCGCAGCGTATACGACAATGTCGCTCTGCCGATGCGCATCGAATCGATTTCTGAAAACGAAATCAAACGCCGCGTTTCTGCGGCGTTAGATAAAACTGGCTTGCTTGATAAGGCTCGTTGCCTGCCGAGCCAACTCTCTGGTGGTGAGCAACAACGCGTCGGTATTGCCCGTGCCGTGGTCAATCGACCAACGTTGCTGGTGGCTGATGAGCCGACAGGTAACCTCGATCCCGAACTATCCAATCGCGTATTGCGTTTGTTCGAAGAATTTAATCGTGCTGGAGTGACCATCTTACTCGCCACGCACGATGTGGGGTTAGTAAACACTCGCCCACAGTATCGTCATTTTGAATTAAACCAAGGCTTCCTAAGTGAGGTAGAAGACTATGGCAGGTAACAAGCACTCCCAAAAGAAGGGGAAAGGCCGCAGTGCCAAGCGTGCAAATACCGATGGTTTTTTCTCTGTCCACGCAAAACAAGCAAAATCCTCTTTTAGCGCCTTATGGCAACGACCTTTAGGTAATATCCTGACCCTAGCCGTTATTTCAATGGCACTTGCTATGCCAGCTTGTTTGTATCTACTGGGCAAAAACGTCGCGGGTGCCGCGGAAGATGTGGCATCTCCCTCGCAAGTTAGTGCTTACTTAGTAGAAGGCATGCCGGATGCACGTGTGATGGTTCTCAAAGATCAAATTGAAACTTGGCCTTTGGTAAAAGAGGTGGAATATATTTCACCGCAACAAGGTCTATCTGATTTAAGCCAATATGCAGGATTCGATCAGGCTATCAGCCTTTTAAGTGGCTATGCGCTACCCGGTGTGTTGGTGATTACGCCAGACTCGGAGCTAAAAAGTGATATTCAGTCATTAGCCAAAGACGTTCGAGAGCAACAAGACGTGACCGATGTGAGGCTTGACGAAGACTGGCTGGCGCGTCTTGATGCGATCAAAACTCTCGCGAGTATTATTGTCATTACTCTGACAGTGTTGATGCTCGGTGCGGTATTTTTAATCGTTGGCAACACGTTGCGATTTAATGTGCTGGCGAATAAAGAAGAGATTCAAACCATGAAACTGATCGGTGCGACGGACAGTTTTATTCTGCGCCCTTATTTGTACACGGGTATGTGGTTTGGCGTATTAGGTGCCACCATCGCGTGGTTGGTAACGGCTTTAGTGACCATTGTTATGAATAGTGCGGTGGAAGATCTTGCTGCGTTGTACGACAGCCAGTTTCGCCTGATTGGTCTAAGCTGGGATGAATCTTTGCTATTAATCATCATTGGTAGTCTTTTGGGATGCATTGCGGCGCGCTTTTCTGCGCAACGACATTTAAAAGAAATTGAACCAGTTTAAGTGATGAAGGTCTTACTACTTGGATTTTATTAGCACTAGCTAATCTGGATCCCTTGTTTAGACCGAATGTTTATGGATAATTGCTTCCCCTTCTTGAAACTTGTTCATTTTGAGTTCAAGATATCGAAGCTAAATTTGCAATGTAATGCTCCAGATCAGAGATTGATGAGGAATTGAATGACAAAAGAAGCGTATCCGATGGCTCTAGTCACGCAAGATAGCCTTGATAGCTATATTCGCTCAGTAAACAGCTACCCAATGCTGACTGCAGACGAAGAGCGTGAGCTGGCAGAACGATTACACTACAAAGGTGAGATTGAGGCTGCAAAAGGTCTGATTCTTTCGCACCTACGATTCGTTGTTCACGTTGCTCGTGGTTACTCTGGCTACGGTTTGCCAATGGCGGACCTTGTACAAGAGGGTAACATCGGTCTAATGAAAGCCGTTAAGCGTTTTAACCCAGAAGTAGGGGTTCGCTTGGTGTCTTTTGCTGTCCACTGGATCAAAGCAGAGATCCACGAATATGTGCTACGTAACTGGCGTATCGTGAAAATTGCGACCACTAAAGCGCAACGTAAGTTGTTCTTCAACTTGCGTAAGTCGAAAAAGCGCTTGGGTTGGTTTAACAACGGTGAAGTCGAAACCGTTGCGCGTGAGTTAGGTGTTGAACCTTCTGAAGTTCGCGAGATGGAATCACGCTTAGCGGCGGTGGATTCAACCTTTGATATGCCAACTGACGAAGACGACAGCTCAAACGCTTACACAGCGCCAATGCTGTACCTAGAAGACAAATCGTCTGATGTGGCTGACAACATTGAAGCTGCAAACTGGGAAATGCACACCAACAATCGCTTGGGTCATGCATTAGCGAGTTTGGATGAGCGTAGTCAGCGCATCGTGCGTTCTCGTTGGTTAGATGATGAGAAAGCAACATTGCAAGACTTAGCTGATGAGTTCGGTGTTTCTGCCGAGCGTATTCGTCAGCTAGAAAAAAACGCAATGAAGAAACTAAAATTGGCTGTGGGTGAATTTTAAGTTCTACTGCTAATTGAAAGTAAGATTTTCATAAAAAAGCCGAGATCATGTGATCTCGGCTTTTTTATTGTCGATCGAAAATCGATAGCGTTTGCGATCCGGATTTTATGTGCTACCTGTGTATAACTCTGTGAAGTAATTATTTATCAACTGTTCGAAACCCGGACAAAATAAGGGATTCAAGCACTTTTCCATCTGGGGATAGTTATAGATATACACACAGTTAGATCAGGATCATCACTACATATTGTGGATCAAAAGATCCAAATACACTTTATCAACGCAATTCACAGCTTTATCCACAAATGGTTGGAATGTGTACACTTTTGAAAAGCCTGATTATCCATGTGTCTAAGTTTGCCGTTGGATAGGTTACAATAGCGGCAGTATACCCAAGCGGCTTCAAATATAGATTTTATGCTGTACCACGGGTGCTGATTAGCACGTTAGGTTCGAGGTTGCTTGGGTATATTAATAAGACAATGAGAAAGTAAATGGATCAGTTTAAGCATATCGATGTACAAGGTGCGCAAGCGCTGCTCGAGCAGGGTGATGCGAAGCTTGTAGATATCCGTGACCCTCAATCGTTTGCCGTTGCGCATGCGGAGTCCGCGTATCACTTAACCAACGATACGATCGTTGCGTTTATGGATGAAGTGGAGTTCGAACAACCTATTCTGGTGATGTGTTACCACGGCATTAGTAGCCAAGGTGCGGCGCAATATTTAGTTAACCAAGGCTTTGAACAGGTGTACAGTGTGGATGGTGGCTTTGAAGCCTGGCATCGAGCAGAACTACCGATAGTGAGAAGTTAATGAAGAGATTGGTAACGTTAAATAATCCACGTATGGCACAAGCCTTTATTGATTATATGGCCTCTCGCCAAATTGACATCGAAATGATGCCAGAAGGGGATGGGCAATTTGCGCTGTGGCTGACTGATAGCCAGCATGAAATAGAAGCGGAAGCCGAACTTAAGCAGTTCCTTGCTAACCCGTCTGATTCAAAATACAGCGCCGCCTCGTGGGACGTTGCCGATACTCGCAAGAGCACTTTTCATTATTCTAGCCCGAGTATCATGAGCATGGTCAAAGCAAAAGCCGGCCCAATGACTTTGCTGATCATGACGGTGTGTACCATCATCTACTTGTTACAAATGTTTGGCTTTGGCAATGGCGTGTTTAAGTTGTTGCACTTCCCAGCCTTTGAGGGACAACAATGGCAAGTGTGGCGATGGCTAAGCCATGCGTTACTGCACTTTTCAGTGACTCACATCGTGTTCAACTTACTATGGTGGTGGCAGTTGGGGGGCGACATCGAACGTCGTCTCGGTTCCGGTAAGCTATTGCAACTCTTTGTAGTATCAGCAGCGCTTTCTGGGGCTGGCCAATTCTATGTTGAAGGGGCAAACTTCGGTGGCTTGTCTGGCGTGGTCTATGCACTGCTTGGCTATTTGTGGATATTGGGTTACCGCTTGCCACATTTAGGCCTTACGCTACCCAAGCCAATCATCGTTTTTATGTTGGTATGGTTAGTTCTTGGTTTTGTGCAGCCGTTCATGGCGATTGCAAACACCGCTCACTTAGTGGGTTTACTGTCGGGGATGGCGATTGCGCTGTTTGATTCAGGCAAGATGAAATACCAACAGCAAGCCTAAAGCTGAAATGAAAAGACCGCTCAAGAGCGGTCTTTTTTATGTTCAAAACGATTTGGGTTTATTGGTAAAGGTATTTTGTAAACAACAAATCGGCAATGATGGTTTTACCTGTTTCGGGCAAAAGTGTTTCGTTGAGGGTCGTCACTAAGGTTTTGCGCAGATCTTCTCGGCCAGAAAGGGACTTAATAGTATCTTCTGTTTGCTTACCCAGTAATTCAATTACTGCATCGCGAATCAAAGGTTGGTGATGCTCAACAATCGATAAATCTTGTTGGCTCATTACCATGATGTCGATGCGCACTTGCACATAACCTAACTTTTTGCCTTTGGTGTAAAAGTTAGTAGTGAGATCAGGCTCAAGGGTAAAGTATGCCAACTTAGGTCCAGCTTCTTCCGTTTCAGCCCAACTTGGTGCGGCGAACAGTATGGTTAACGCAAAAATAATTTGGGCTATATAACGTTTGTACATATTTCTAACTTTTCTTTCTCTGGATCGCGATATTCGAATCGCTTCAGTCTTGATACAATGGGCCGTCTATAACAAATAACGGAACTTACGGTTACATACATTACTATGGACGGTAAGTTGTTGCTTTATTGTACGCATAAAGCCTCCAATTGAATACTAGTATGAATCAGCCAACATCACTCTATCTTGCTTCTTTATTGGAAGTAGAGTGGCAAAACCCCGACGAATTCGAATTTCCAAATGAATTTGCCAAGCACTGGCTTGAAGAGCAAGGGTCTTTGTCACGTCGTTTAAAGCAACACTGCCAAGCATTAACGGTAGAATTGCTACAAAATCAGATCGTCACTGCGGCGACGTTAAAACAGGACGAAAGCCAGTTATTGTCCGAACAAGATTGCTTACTGCGAGAGGTAATTTTGTGTGGTGACAATGATAACTGGGTTATCGGACGGACATTGATTCCTCGCTCAACCTTAGTTGATCAGCAGTATGATTTGGCTCAACAAGGGGATATCCCATTAGGACTAACAGTGTTCAGCGCAGACAACGTTGAGCGAGACTCTTTGCAAATGGGATGGGTAGCCGTACCAGAAGGACGTTTGTTAGCGCGACGCTCAAGGTTGTGGATGAATCACAAACCGATGCTGGTCGCCGAGTTATTCTTATCTAATTCACCAGTTTACGCTAAGGAGACAGTGTAAATGTCCGCAGAAAAAGCCAAAGCATATTGGCAACTGATGCGCATGGATCGCCCAATTGGTTCACTGTTACTGATGTGGCCAACGATTTGGGCGCTGATTATCTCAGCCCAAGGGATGCCGAGTTGGGATGTATTTATCGTGTTTGTATTGGGTGTATTCCTAATGCGTAGCGCGGGGTGCGTGATTAATGATTTTGCTGACCGCAAAGTCGACGGCCATGTAAAACGTACCAAGCAACGCCCACTGCCATCAGGGAAAGTGACAGCAAAAGAAGCGATTGGATTATTTTTGGTTTTGGGTATCAGCTCATTCTTGTTAGTGCTGACCATGAACCCGTTGACGATTCAGCTATCCTTCGCTGGCATTGTGTTGGCGTTCATCTATCCATTTATGAAGCGTTACACTCATATTCCACAACTCTTTTTAGGCTTGGCTTTTAGCTGGGCAATTCCAATGGCGTGGGCTGCACAAACCGGGGAGCTACCACTGATAGTTTGGTTTGTGTTTCTGATTAACGCTTTATGGACCATTGCTTATGATACTCAGTATGCGATGGTCGATCGCGATGATGATTTAAAGATTGGCATTAAATCGACGGCAATTTTGTTTGGTCGTCATGACAAACTCATCATTGGGGTATTGCAACTGATTACACTCGCGATGTTGGTTTGGTTAGGGCAGTTCTACCAATTGGGGCAAAGTTACTACTGGACCCTTTTGATTGCAGCGTCGTTGTTTGTTTATCAGCAGCACTTAATTCGTCACCGTGAGCGGGAGTTGTGCTTTAAGGCTTTCCTCAACAACAACTATGTTGGCATGGTGATAGCGATAGGGTTATTGGTCGCATTTTGGTAAGCGAAGAAATAGCAAAAAGGCATCCGATTGGATGCCTTTTTTCTTATTTTGGAAGAAGGTAAAACGGTTACGACTGAAGTTGATGAATACTCTCTTCGATCGTCAGTTTCACTTCTGGATAAAGCAGAGTGAATAGTAATCGTGCAAATTGCTGCGTTTTCTTCGTGTCACAGTTACCATCGTTATCGAGGTATTTTTGCTGTTTGAGTGTATTGAACATAGCGGTAAACACACCTTTATCGAAGAATTCTGGAGCATTAATACCGTGTAAGCGTCCTAAACGTTGAGCAATATCTTGGCTCTTCTGTTCTAGGTCCGATTTACCGAGCTCTGGGTAAGCAACAAGCAAGTTCATCGCAATAGAGTAGCGCTGCAGTGTTTCCGAGATTGTACGACCTAGCAGAACCAAAGGCTGGTTGTTCGACTGATTGATCTCCAGCTTATCACCATCGAGGCTAATCATTTTCTGCTCGGCAAACTCATGCAGTGTTTTAACGACCAATTCATCCAACTCGTCTTCTTGATAGCTTAAGAACAACTCTTTCTTCAAGAATGGGTAGATTTGCGCGACATTCGCTTGAATTTTTTCTACCGAAAGGTTGCGCTGACGAATGATCATCTGAGCAATTAATGATGGCAGAGCAAACAAGTGGATGATGTTGTTGCGGTAGTAGGTCATCAGGATCGATTGGCTACGATCCAGCGAAATGATGTCACCCATGCTATCGGTTTCAATCACGAACTTATCAAGTGAAATCGCATGATCGACCAACTCCTCAGCACTTTCGGTAGGGATAGTGGAGGTGCTTGAGTACGGATTATTTTTGAGTAGCTTTAAGTAACACTCGATCTGATTGATCAGCGAGTCACGAGAAAGTGCACGTTGACGAGAAGCAAGCAGTGCGGTTGCACACAAGGTCAACGCGTTTGCCGCCGCCGCATCATTGATGTGCGTCATCATCTTATTAGCAAGGTCGTTCACCACAGGATTCATCCACTGTGGTTTGTTACCACCCATGCTGTCGATGTCTTTCGTCCACTCAGGAGCATGCTCGTTCAAGTATTGGTTGAGCTGAATTGGCTCACCGAAGTTCACATAGCCCAAACCAAAGTTACGCAGTTTACGCAGAGTACGCAGTACAAGCCCTGCGTTTTCTTTCTCTTTGCGTTTGCCACGCAACTCTTTCGCGTAAGTGCCTACTTCCATTACGTGCTCGTAACCGATGTAGACCGGCACTAGTGTTACTGGGCGGTTTAGACCACGTAGCATTGCTTGGATGGTCATAGCCAGCATACCCGTTTTCGCTTGCAGTAAGCGACCTGTACGTGAACGACCACCCTCACTGAAGTACTCGACTGAATAGCCTTTGGCAAACAGCTCAGCTAGATACTCGCGGAAAATGGTTGAGTACAGTTTGTTACCTTTAAAGCTACGACGAATAAAGAACGCCCCACCGCGACGGAAAAGAGGACCGGCCGGGAAGAAGTTCAGGTTAATGCCTGCCGCAATGTGCGGAGGCACCATGCCTTCATGGTATAAAACGTAAGACAACAGTAGGTAGTCCATGTGACTACGGTGACACGGAACGTACACAATTTCGTGGCCGTCTTGCGCTAAACGACGCACAGTCGAGGCGTTATTGATGTGCAACCCTTGGTACAGCTTTGTCCATAGCCAACTCAGGATGCGGTCGCCGTTTTTCACTAGACCGTAGGAGAAGTCGGCGGCGATTTCATCCATGATGTCGTGGGCTTCTTTACGTGCCTTATCAATCGAGATATTTTTGCTCTTGGCTTCGTCAGCGATCGCCAGTTCAATAGCTGGAGATTTCAATAAACGAGCAAACAACACTTGGCGTTGTGGCAGGTTTGGGCCTGAAGCCGCAAGTTTTTGGCGAGAGAAGTGGATACGCGCCACGCGAGCCAATTTGTGCGCAATTGCGCTGTCGGTACCGTGAGAGTCTGCCATATAACGCAGAGATACCACGGGACTAAAGCGAACCAAGCAGTCGCGTCCTGCTGCCATTACCGCTTTCGCCTTTTGCGGGCCATTCATTGGCTGAAGGTAAGGCTTTTGGTTTTCTTCTTTACCTGGTTTACGACCCCAAAGCACGGTTGCAGGGATCATTTGAACGTCCAACTCACTATCCAGCTTATGCAGTTCCAGCAAGTCTGTGAACAGAGAGACAGAGTCGGTTGGGACATCATTATCGTTGTTCATCACAGTTGGACGCGCAGCGATAAAGACGAAACGGTTCAGCGTTTTGCCATTGATTTCCAGCGGACTGAGCGGGTCAGGCAGACCAAGGCTCATGGCTTGTTTTTGCAGTGTCAGCAAATCCACGTTCGAGCGGAACGGTAGGGCATATACAATCGGCTTAGCGAGGTCGATATTCAGATCTTCAATCGGGTTCGACGGGATTGTGGTGCCCTTTACCAGTACCGATAAAGGTAGTTTTAGTAATGAACGTGAAAATGATTGTCCAGAAGACATAAAGTTCACAGCCTCAATAGGTATTCAAACAGGCCTAACCTTATTTCAGTGTCCGCTTTGCATGTCTTCTATAGAAAAAGAAATGAGTACGGCAAAAGAAATAAGCCTAGGCGATAAAATTTAAGCGCAGCAAGGATACCAGAAACTGGTCAAACCTTTTAATTTTATTGGCTGTAAATTAGTCGAACTCCTAAGTTGTTGCTTTACTTTGATTAACTGAAAAGGCGGTGTTTTAAACGCATGAATAATGAACTTGGGCAGCAAACGAAGTGCACTCCACAAATAAATTAAAAAACAACCAATTGGGTTTTCATTTGAGCATTTACTGGATATACTCACAGTTAACTGTATAAAAAGACAGGTGAGACATGAAGCCGTTAACGCCACGCCAACAACAAGTCTTCGATTTGATCAAAAGTAAAATCGATGACACCGGAATGCCACCAACTCGTGCAGAGATTGCGCGTGAGCTTGGCTTCCGCTCTGCGAATGCCGCAGAGGAACACCTAAAAGCGCTTGCTCGTAAGCAAGCAATTGAAATTATCCCAGGTGCATCGCGTGGGATTCGTATCCTACTTGATGACTCTGCCGCTAATGACGAACAGGGCTTGCCTTTGATTGGTCAAGTTGCTGCGGGTGAGCCGATTCTGGCTCAGGAACACGTAGAAGCGCACTACCAAGTCGACCCTGCGATGTTCAAGCCGCAAGCGGATTTCTTACTTCGTGTAAATGGCGAAAGTATGAAAGACATCGGGATTATGGATGGCGATTTGCTCGCGGTGCATAAAACCCAAGACGTGAGAGACGGTCAAGTTGTCGTTGCGCGTGTTGATGATGATGTGACTGTGAAGCGTTTGGAGCGCAAAGGTTCAACCATATTACTGCATGCTGAGAATGAAGAGTTTGCCCCAATTCAAGTGGACTTAACGTCTCAGCACCTTACGATTGAAGGCTTAGCCGTTGGTATTATTCGCAATACCGATTGGATGTAAGTGTGTTTAAGCAGCCCAGTTTATCTGGGCTGTTTTGTCTTTTCTCTTTGTTCTACTTCCTCTAAAAGCTTGCTTATCATCTTGACCTTGTTTGTTTTGAGCAATTTATAAGCTTGATAATGTAATTGATATTCATTATCATCTTTATTAATGTCTATGTTTTCTCTCTGGCGCAGGAAATGCCCATGTCTCAGTCTAAACATCAAGTTCCTAACCATTTATTAAAGCCACTGTTATTGCGTAGCCGTGAAAGCATGGTCGACAATGGCTTGGTGTACGATCCGATAGCTGCTAAAGCGTGTTTGAGTTGTAAGATGGCGCCGGATTGTTTGAGTGGTGATATTGCGCAGAAGCAATTGCTGCACGTGACGCTGACTCAGCTTTGTGACCAGCAGGTTAGTCACTTCTTACAGCAGTATCCCGATGCTTGGATAATCAATGTTGGTGCTGGGCTGGATACCCGCTTTTATCGTTTGGATAATGGGCGCTGCCATTGGATAGAGCTGGACGTGACGGAAAATTTGGTATGGCGTCAGCGCTTGTTCCACAAAAATGAACGTTATGAACATCGCTGTGGCAGTGTGGATGAAATGTCGTGGCTAGAGACGTTAGCCATTCCAGAGCAAGCACCAGTACTCATTTTATGTGAAATGGCACTGCTCGATTGCACAGAGCGCCAAGTCGCGAAATTTATTCAAACCTTGGGTCGACATTTTGTCTCTGCTGAACTGTGTATGGTGCTGGCAGGAGATTTAACGGAAACCAAATGGGGACAAAAGCTTGGCTCTGATCGTTATGCTCATGGCTTTGAAGCGCCTGCAGAACAGATATTGCAATGGTTACCATGGGCACAGTGGGTGAAAGCTTTCTCGCCATTCGATAGATTCTGTTCTCGTTGGAAAGCTTGGCAGCGTTGGCTTAATAAGATTCCAATGTTGAAGCATCGCCTCACGCCAGTCCTCGTTCACATCAAGTGGTAATTGGCTAGTCGTTAAACGCTCAGGTACACTCGTTGATCTTACTGATGAGGTGCCTGTGACAAATTCAATCTTCTCTCCTTTATCTAACCCACAAGTTCATCGCCAGGTCTTAGCTTTAGCGATACCTATGGTGCTGTCGAATATTACTGTTCCATTGCTCGGTTTGGTCGATGCTGCGGTGATTGGTCATCTAGACCACGCTTGGTATTTGGGTGGTGTTGCGTTGGGCAGTACCATGATCAGCGTGACATTTTGGCTGCTTGGTTTTTTGCGTATGTCGACTACTGGGTTGGCGGCGCAGTCCTATGGCGGTGAAGACCGAAAGCAACTTGCCTTGGTGTTCATGCAAGGCTCACTCATGGCACTGCTGTTTGCGTTAGTCTTCCTTATTGCCCATAACCCGATTGCTGATTTGATCTTTGGTTGGAGTGACGCCAGTGCTGAAGTGAAGCACTACGGCATGCAATATTTCTCTATCCGAGTGTGGAGTGCCCCCGCTGCGCTAATGAACTTTGTGTTGTTGGGATGGTTGCTCGGAACGCAAAATTCCAAAGCACCAATGTGGATGGTGATCATCACTAACGTGACTAATATTGTCCTCGATTTGTTGTTTGTGATGGGTTTGGGGTGGAAAGTAGAAGGTGCTGCGCTGGCATCGGTGATTGCTGACTACTCAGGCATGGGTTTTGGTCTCATGTGTGTCTGGAAAACCTGGCGAGAGAGGCAATTACCATCACCTCAAAAGCTGCTAGCCAGCACTCAACACGGGTTAGGGCGCTTCGTGAAATTGAATCGCGATATTTTCTTACGCTCTTTGTGTCTGCAAGCGGCTTTTAGCTTTATGACGTTCCAAGGCGCGAGCTTTGGTGATGAGGTTGTCGCTGCAAATGTGGTTCTGATGAGCTTCCTGATGATTATCTCGTATGGCATGGATGGCTTTGCTTATGCAATGGAGGCCATGGTCGGGAAGGCGATTGGCGCCAAAGATAGGCAACAATTGAGTGCATCGCTTGTCGGCACTTTCTTTTGGAGTTTGGTTATTTGCTTGGGGCTGACCGCGCTCTTTGGTTTGGCGGGATCGCAGTTGATCGCCATGATCACTTCAATTGAGGCGGTACAACAGCAAGCAGCGGTGTATCTACCTTGGCTGGTAGTGATGCCACTTGCGTCGATGTGGTGTTTTCTATTAGATGGCATTTTTGTCGGTGCAACCAAAGGCAAAGACATGCGCAATAGTATGTTTGTCGCGACCAGCAGTTTCTTCGTCGTCTTTTACTTGTTCGCCGAGTGGGAAAATCACGCTCTGTGGTTTGCAATGACGAGCTTTATGTTGATGCGGGGTATTGGCTTAGGGGTTATCTTTCTCTGCCAATGGCGTAAGGATACCTTCCTCGCACAATGTTGATATAAAAACAGCAGGTCAAAGCCTGCTGTTTTTCTGTTTGCTATCAAGAAGCATAATTAGAACAAGCGGTTCAAACCATTCAACGCAGCGACACGATACGCTTCGGCCATCGTCGGATAGTTGAAGGTGGTATTGACGAAATACTCGATGGTATTCGCTGAGCCTTTTTGCTCCATAATGGCTTGACCGATGTGGATAATTTCCGCGGCACGTTCGCCAAAGCAGTGAATCCCTAAAATTTCTTTGGTTTCACGATGGAACAATATCTTCAAGCTGCCGATGTCTTTCCCTGCGATCTGTGCACGAGCTAGATGCTTGAAGGAAGAGCGTCCTACTTCATATGGTACTTTCGCAGCTGTTAGCTCTTGCTCGGTTTTACCCACAGAGCTAATCTCAGGGATGGTGTAGATACCCGTTGGAATATCATCAATCAGATAGTTTTCTGCCTGACCTTTCGTAATGGCTTGTGCGACAAATCGCCCTTGGTCATAAGCGGCGCTTGCAAGGCTAGGGTAACCGATGACATCGCCTACAGCATAAATGTGTTCAATATCGGTTTGGTAGTTACGGTTTACTTTTAGTTGTCCGCGAGAGTCCGCTTCCAGACCAACTGCGCCCAAATTCAACTTATCGGTGTTACCTGTTCGACCATTTGCATACAACAAGCAATCCGCCTTCATCTTCTTGCCAGATTGTAGGTGAATAATCACGCCATCTTCTGTGCCTTCGATTTTTTCATAGGTTTCATCATTACGAATTACCACACCGCTGTTCCAGAAGTGGTAAGACAGCGCATCTGACACTTCGTTATCCAAAAACTCCAACAAGCGGTCGCGGGTATTGATAAGGTCGGTTTTCACTCCAAGTCCGCGGAAGATAGAAGCGTATTCACAACCGATAACGCCCGCACCGTAAATGATGATATGGCGAGGGTCGTGTTTCAGGCTCAAAATGGAATCACTGTCGTAGATGCGCTCATGCAAGAAATCAACGTCGTTAGGCTGATACGGACGAGAACCCGTCGCAATGACAAACTTATCCGCTGAATAGATTTCTTCTGTGCCGTCGCTTTGCATCACTGCAATTGAGTAGTTATCGATAAATCGCGCGGTTCCGAACAAAAGTGTGCATGAGTTACGGTCATAAAAGCCCTGACGAAGTCGAGTTTGCTTATCAATGACCGATTTAGCATGACCTAAAATGTCAGAAAATGTTGCATGAACGCTGGTGTTGTTTCGACAAAATAACGGGTTGCTATTAAATTCGATGATGCGGCTAACGGCATGACGCAGTGCTTTTGATGGAATAGTACCCCAGTGAGTACAACCGCCGCCGACACTGCTTTCTTTCTCGACAATGGCAACATTCAGTCCCGCTTTGGTTAATCCCATTGCAGCCCCTTCTCCGCCAGGGCCACTACCGATTACGATCACGTCATAGTGATTAACATGCGCCATGATGCCTTCCTTGTTATATTTGCTTAACATTGCTTTAGCGCGATTTTAACTCATTTACTCTATTGGTACACGTCATGCCTGTTAGAGAGTGGAAGTGATCACGCAGAATCGACCAAAAGGGTGATTTGGTATGTTGTATGTCTATAAATTGCATCGAGAACATTGCAATTAGATGCATGCCAATAGTAACGTTCTCGGCGCTCAGAGCGAGCGAAGCAACATATCTTTCTCCGTAGGAGCAAATTGCGTTATATTGAGGCTCTTGTACCCTACAGAAAAAGAGCAAGTTAAGAATGAAATCGATGGGAATCCGCGCACAGCAAAAAGAGAAGACACGTCGATCATTGATCGATGCGGCATTTAGTCAATTAAGTGCGGATCGCAGCTTTTCCAGCCTTAGCTTGCGAGAAGTCGCCCGAGAGGCAGGGATTGCACCGACTTCTTTTTACCGCCACTTCAAAGATATGGATGAGCTAGGCTTAACTATGGTCGATGAAGGCGGTTTGCTACTACGTCAACTGATGCGTCAGGCGCGTCAACGTATTGTGAAAGAAGGTAGCGTAATTCGTACCTCGGTCGAAACCTTTATGGAATTCATTGAAAGTAGTCCGAACGTCTTTCGTTTGTTGTTGCGTGAGCGCTCCGGCACTTCTGCTGAATTTCGTACCGCAGTTGCTCGAGAAATCCAGCATTTTGCGGCAGAATTAACCGAGTATTTAATGAGCACCGGCGTGACCAGAGAAGAGGCGTATACTCAAGCAGAAGCGTCTGTGACTTTGGTTTTCAGTTCGGGGGCTGAAGCTTTAGATTTAGATCGACGTGAGCGCGATGAACTCGCCGAGCGATTGATCATGCAATTGCGAATGATAGCCAAAGGGGCCTATTGGTATCGCAAAGAACGTGAACGTAACCGATTAAAAGGCGGGATAGAATAATGTCGAATGGAAATAAATCTGAAAAGAAAACGCTGATTTTGGCACTGGTTGCAGGTATGTGTGGTGATGCTTTGTTGTCATGGTTGACCATGAGTGAAGTATCGTTTTCAATCTTCCCATTGATTGCACTCGTACTGGCTGTACAAGCTCTTTACCAAGAGTACCTAAATAACCCGGTATCAGAAGATATCCCATTAGTTGGCTTGGCGTGTTTCTTCGTTGGTGCGTTTGGTCACTCTGCGTTTATTAAAGCGCAATACCCAGAAGCAGGCTCAAACTTCTTTGCGATCATGGTTTCAATGATCTTACTCGCATGGATTGGTAAGAAGCTAGGTTTTGTCAGCAAGAAGACTTCTGCAGAATAAGCAAAACGAATCAAATTAAAAAAAGCGAGCCATTGAGCTCGCTTTTTTTGTATTTGACGCGGTGGGTTACGCTTTGCGTTCCAATAGCACGCCCGCTTCCATATGGTGGGTATAAGGGAATTGGTCAAACAGAGCAAAACGCGTCACGTTGTGTGTTTCGCATAGAATGTCCAAGTTCTCTTTTAGAGTCTCAGGGTTACAAGAGATGTACATGATGCGCTCGTAACCTTGCACCATTTTACAAGTATCGACATCCATCCCAGCACGTGGTGGGTCGACAAAAATCGTGTTGCAGTTGTAGCTCTTCAGATCCACACCTGCATCTTGTAGACGACGGAATTCACGTTTACCTTCGATCGCTTGAGTAAATTCCTCTGCTGATAGACGTAAGATTTGTACGTTATCAATCTTATTGGCGGCGATGTTGTACTGTGCAGATACAACCGATGGTTTGGCTAGCTCAGTTGCCAGGACGCGGTCGAAATTTTGTGCCAAGGCCAGCGAGAAGTTACCGTTACCACAGTAAAGTTCTAGTAGGTCACCAGTGCTTTCTTGGGTACAGTCGACCGCCCATTCCAACATCTTCTCTGCCACTTTACCGTTTGGCTGAGTGAAGCTGTTTTCAACTTGTTGGTAGATGTAGCTTTGACCATTTACGTCTAGCTTCTCGATCACGTAGTCGCGGTCTAGGACAATCTTCATCTTACGAGCACGACCAATGATGTTTAGGTTGAAGCCTTCATCATTCAAACGCTGCTTAAGGGCTTTCGCGTTCTCAATCCACTCTTCATCAAGTTGGCGATGGTAAAGCAGTGAAACCAGAATCTCACCGCTTAGCGTCGATAGGAAATCCACCTGGAACAGTTTACGACGTAGCGAGTCGTTGTCTTTCATCGCTTCAACCAATAGCGGCATCAGGTCGTTGATCAGACGGCTTGCTGCAGGAAATTGGTCAACACGGTATTTCTCACGAGTTTCTTGGTTGAACATGATGTAGTAAAGATCTTCGCCTTCATGCCAAACACGGAACTCAGCACGCATGCGGTAGTGCTGCTCTGGTGATTCAAACACTTCCAGTTCTGGCATGTTGTATGGCGCGAACATATCCGTGAGACGTTCGACTTTTTCAGCCAGTTGTTCTTGGTAGCGTTGTGGGTTTACATCAAGAGTAGCCATGATCTTACCTTTTATGGTGCATTCAATTTAAGAGCGCAGATTTTATTCAATCTCAATAGGATGTCCAGTTTTGTACTGGAATTGATTTAAAGATAGTGCGTACAGGCAGAGTAGAAAGCAAAATCAATCAAAACGTTACAACTTGTAAGGGCAATATTGGCTGGACAAATAATCAATAGCTGAATAATATTTGCCTCAAGTTGGTGTTATCTAGCAATCTAGATGGCTGAAATGGGAATCTGGTGTGAATCCAGAACTGACGCGCAGCGGTAAAAGAGAACGAACGCTCATCAGACACTGCATTAGTTTATGTGGGAAGTCGAGCAAGTAGGCGGTACACCCGTGCTCTTGAGTCCGAATACCTGCCAACAACTGAGCCACAGCACTGGACTGTCATGATGACAGGGCTCGGAAGGAATTACGCGATTTAGGACAATACAATGAGAAAATCCGCACTGGCGATCACTTTGGCATCGCTGCTTTCACCTGTCTCTTATCTACAGGCCCAAGAAACCTCCACTGACGAAACCATCGTTGTTACTGCAAACCGTTTTGAGCAAGCCGAAAGCCGTACGTTGGCAGATGTCGAAGTGGTTACTCGACAAGACATTGATCGCATTCAAGCGAAAACCCTACCAGATGTGTTGCGCCGTCTTACGGGGATTCAAGTTTCACAAAATGGTGGTCGTGGTCAGTTAGCGTCTTTATTTGTTCGTGGTACCAGTTCCGACCAAGTTCTAGTACTGGTTGATGGCGTACGTTTTGCGCGTGCAGCGAAGGGCGCTGTGGACTTTAACCAAATCCCACTTACTTACGTTCAACGGATTGAGTACGTGCGTGGTGCGCGTGCGTCACTTTATGGTTCAGAAGCGATTGGTGGCGTGATCAATATCATCACCATTGCGCGTGCTGACGAAGAAGGAACGAAGTTAAGCGCTGGTTTAGGTAGCTTAGATTACCAAGAATTGAGTGTGGCATCTGGCATTAAAGTCACAGAGAGCGGCCAACTGAATATCGCGCTTGGTAGTGAAAGTGATGATGGCTATAACGTTCGTCCTGTACCGGGAGTTAATGACGGCGATCGCCATGGCTTTGATACAAAGAATGGTCTGCTAGGTTACGTGCATAACTTCAATGACCAGTGGTCTGTATTTGGTAACCTACGTGCTTACGAAAATGTTTATCAATATGACAGCAGCTACGGCAGTCGCGGTTATTACGAAGCAGAAAAAGACGACCTTTCTGCCACTCTGGGCGGTAAGTATCAGTCTGGTAACGTGATGTCAGAACTACAAGTAACGGCACAGAAACAGAAGTCTTGGAACTATGAGCAAGCAAAAGGCAAACACTCAGGTACTGAAGATGAACTGGAACAGCAAAATGTCCAGTGGACCAACAGTTACTTGTTAAACAACAATACGACGTTTGCTGGTGGTATTGATTGGCGCAACGAATCTTACAAAGACAAGAGTGCGAATAAAACGTTTGATCGTACCAATGGCGCTCTGTTTGGTATGGCAACCACTAGTATTGATAAAGCAATGCTTGAGGGCAGTGCTCGCTTGGATGATAACGAAGAATACGGTAGTGAGTTCACTTACAGCTTAGCGGCTGGTTACCAGTTTGTGCCAGAGTTTGGGGTTAAAGCTTCTTTTGGTACTGCGTTTAAGGCTCCAAACCTATATCAACAGTATGACCCAACATACGGTGAGAAAGATCTGAAGCCGGAAGAGTCAGATGCTTGGGAGCTAGCATTCAGCGGTGATGTCCAAGGCGTTTTTTGGTCCGTTACGGGTTATGACTATAAAATCACGAATCTTATCGATTACCATCCAACCACATACAAATATTTGAATGTCGATGGTGAAACACATATCCAAGGTGTGGAGCTTGTTGCTGAGTTTGATACAGGGATTGTGCAGCACCAGTTGAGTGCGGATTACAAAGATGCTGAAGACGATAAAGGGCATCAGTTGCAGCGCCGCGCTAAAGAAATGTATAAGTGGAACGCTTTAGTGAGCTTCGATAAAGTGGACTGGTCGGTTAGCTATCAGTACGTCGGTAAGCGTCCAGATGTGGATTACAGCACTTGGCCTTCACAAGATATCACGCTTTCTTCTTACTCGTTGGTTGATACGGCTGTGACTTACTATCCGAGTGAGTCGACCTCTATTAGCGCTCGTATCGATAATCTATTTGATGAAGAGTATGAGATGGCAAAAGGTTACCCTGCTGCGGAGCGAGCGTACTATCTAAACGTTGGCTACGAATTCTAATCGTGAATGAACACAAACCGCCTTCGGGCGGTTTTTAATATTTTTGTGATGGAAAATCGAATGACGAAACCTAAGCAAGTGGTGATCAGTTGGTCCAGTGGCAAAGATTCGACATTAACGCTTGAGCGCCTTAACGAGAATCCAAATTATCAAGTTGTCGGTTTGTACACGACTTACGTAGGGAAAGAAGTCCCTTTCCAAGCAACTCCGCTTGAGGTTGTAAAAATGCAAGCCGACTTACTTGCGCTTCCGCTCATTACTATCGAACTGCCTGAAGTTTTTCCGAGTAACGACATTTATCAATCGACCATCGTTAATGCATTACAAAGTAGTGGTCTGAATATAGAAGCTGTCGCATTTGGCGATATGTTTTGCAATGGCATTGCCGAGTACCGACGCAGCTATATTGAACCTGCTGGCTGGGAGTGCGTCTTTCCGCTATTAGGGGAGAGCAGCGACAAACTAGCGATGGAAATCATAGAGCGTGGTATTCAAACGATGTTGATCACCATCGACGGAAGTGTTCTCCCTCCAGAGTGGTGTGGTCGCTGGTATGACAAAGTCCTAATAGAGTCATTACCAAGTCAAATTGATCCCTGTGGGGAAAATGGTGAATTTCACACACTGGTCACGTCTTCGCCGTCTTTTCAAGGGCATATCGAGCTAACGAAGCGAGATGTAGAATCTGGAGATAGATTCAGCCATCAAAGATACCATGCTAAAGCATTGCCAAAACAAATCTAAGCAGTATGATCGCAACGTTTCTGTTCTTTAGGTAAGGCTCGTGCGAGTAGCAAGTAAGAAAAAAGTCCTAGTTTTTGACTCCGGTGTTGGTGGTCTTTCTGTATTCCAAGAGATACATCGCCTATTGCCGCATCTTGACTACTTATACTTATTCGATAATCAGGCTTACCCTTATGGTGAACTCGATCAGGCGGTACTCATTTCACGAGTTAACCAACTGGTCTCTTCATTAGTCGAAGAACACCAAGTCGACATTGTTGTCATTGCTTGTAATACGGCAAGCACCATAGTGCTTCCTTCCTTACGTGAAAATCTATCGATTCCCGTTGTTGGTGTTGTCCCTGCGATTAAACCCGCATCGCTTTTGGCATCAAAAGGGGTAGGGCTGATCGCCACTCCGGCGACAGTAACACGCCAATATACTCACGAATTAATACGAGACTTTGCGCAAGGCAAACCAGTTGAGCTGTTGGGATCAACTCGCTTGGTGGATATGGCCGAAGAGAAGTTGCGAGGCAACAGCGTTTCTCTAGACGAACTGACAAAAATCCTGCTTCCGCTTCGCGATAAAGTAGACGTTGCGGTGCTCGGTTGTACTCACTTCCCTTTAATCAAAGAGGAAATTCATCAAGCTTTGGGTGGGGACGTTACTTTAATTGATTCGGGTGCAGCCATTGCACGTCGAGTAAAAGCATTACTATTAAGTGATGAAATTGAGGATACGGAAGAGGGAAGTAAGTCGATTTATGCCAGTGCAACTCCTTGGCAGGAAGATGCACTGAACATTTGTTTAAAGAAGCTAGGTTTTAATCCTGTTCTGGTTTACCACCATCCGGGTGTTTAGGATCGTTCGCAATTCTCACTTTTAGCGTTCTCTCCATATATTCCTTTTCATTCAGTTTAGCGATAGCTGGCTTGGCATCTGCCGCAGCCATCACGACAAAACCAAACCCTCTTCTTTTTCCAGTGCGCTTATCTTTCATTAAGCGTACTGCATAGACCTGTCCATATTCAGCAAACAAATCGCGAACGTGACTCTCATTGGCCTTATAAGGAAGGTTGCCGACATACAGAGTTTTAGTTGATGGATCCGAGTCTGTTGATTGAATAGAAGGTGTCTGGCTAGAAAATGAAAATAAAAAAGCAGTAGCGATAACACCAATGAGAAAACTCAAGGCTGGTGGGATGGTGACTTGAGAGAAGACGATTCCCCCAACGACGGCCAGCCCAGCACATAAAATCAGATTTTTTTTAGACGTCATTTTAATTACTACACATAGTGATAAAGAGATCGATTGTCCATTAACAGAATAGACACATGAATCTTACGTATATGGTTGGTGTTTTTCCAACCAATTGCTGTGATATGTCTCAAATGTGACGAAGAAATATGCAAATATCACGCTTTTGGCTAACTAATGACCTGTTGAAAGTTTTTTTGCAAAAAACGCTTGTACTAATTTATCAACTCCCTATACTGCGCATCCACCGACACGGAGTGAGACGAAAGTCACACAGCGAGTCGGAAGTGAGAGAAAAAGAAATTTGAAAAAAATGCTTGACTCTCTCACGGTGCGGAGTAAGATACGCACCCCTGACGACGAGCAACTAAGTTGCTGGATAAGTTAGAAAAGCTCTTTAAAAATATAAACCTATCAATCTGTGTGGGCACTCGTTGATGATAATCCAATTAGAAGCTTCGGCTTCAAATTAGGTTTCAATGAAACGAAGTGACCATTGAATCTTCGGATTCAGCACAGTCAATTCAAACATTACTTTTATGTAATGTTCAGTATTCATTGAGCCGAACAAAATCTTAAATTGAA
>NZ_RBWD01000022.1:0-52463 GCF_009361695.1 Vibrio sp. VGrn 2
CTACCAGTTATCCAAGGTTCTGCACTAGGCGCACTAAACGGCGAAGAGCAGTGGGAAGCGAAAATCGTTGAACTAGCTGAAGCGCTAGATACTTACATCCCTGAGCCAGAGCGTGCGGTAGATCAGCCATTCCTAATGCCTATCGAAGACGTATTCTCAATCCAAGGTCGTGGTACAGTAGTAACTGGTCGTATCGAGCGTGGTATCCTAACTGTAGGTGACGAAGTTGCTATCGTAGGTATCAAGGAAACAACTACTACAACATGTACTGGTGTAGAGATGTTCCGTAAGCTTCTAGACGAAGGCCGTGCAGGTGAGAACGTTGGTGCACTTCTACGTGGTACTAAGCGTGACGAAGTTGAACGTGGTCAAGTACTAGCGAAGCCTGGTTCAATCACTCCACACACTAAGTTCGAATCAGAAGTATACGTACTGTCTAAAGATGAAGGTGGTCGTCACACTCCATTCTTCAAAGGCTACCGTCCACAGTTCTACTTCCGTACAACTGACGTAACTGGTGACATCCAGCTACCAGAAGGCGTAGAAATGGTAATGCCAGGTGACAACGTACAGATGACTGTTGAGCTAATCGCACCAATCGCAATGGACGAAGGTCTACGTTTCGCGATCCGTGAAGGTGGCCGTACAGTAGGTGCTGGTGTTGTTGCTAAGATCTTCGACTAATTCATAACGAATTAAACGAAATCTTGCACTCTTCTTCTTTATGAAGAAAGCGCATCGAGAAAGGGAAGCTTAGGCTTCCCTTTTTTATATCTAAATTATATTTGGTTATAAGTGTTCGTAGGAAATACGTTAATTTTTTAATTTAAAAACAGAATATTATCGGCTCTATTTTTCAACACCTTTGGTCGTAACACCTAACTCTCTGATCTTGGCCTACTGTCACCAAATCTATATAACAAAATATTCTGAACAGACCCATCAATGCGACTGGTAACAAGAACTATTCTTGTTTATATTGATTGCCACAGGTTAATTTAATAGGTTTTTGAGTATGTACGTTTGTCTTTGCCATGGGGTCTCCGACAAGAAAATTAGGAAGTTGGCGATAGATGAAGGCGTAACGGATATTAAAGGAATCAAAAAATGCACAGCATTGGGTAGCCAATGTGGTAAGTGCATCAGACAGGCCAAGGATATTTTAGCGGAAACCAGTTACACGGTATTCAAACAAGCTAGCTAATTACTGTGAGCATGCGGTAATTAAGTAATTATTTGCCTAGCGTTTTGACACCTTCTCATTTGCTTCTACATTTAAATGAAGCTAAAGAGGAGGTTTTTGTCATGAAAGGCGATCCAATCATCATCCAACATCTCAATAAAGTGCTCGGAAATGAGCTCATCGCTATTAATCAGTATTTTCTTCATGCTCGAATGTATAAGGACTGGGGGTTAAAGCACCTAGCAGATAAGGAATATCACGAATCTATCGATGAGATGAAACATGCCGATCATCTGATTGAGCGTATTTTGTTTCTTGAGGGCTTACCTAATCTACAAGATTTAGGCAAGTTGATGATAGGTGAAGACACTAAAGAAATGCTCGAGTGTGACTTAAAGCTTGAGATGGCCGCCATTCCAGATTTAAAAGATGCGATTGCCTATGCTGAAGACATTCGAGACTATGTGTCTCGCGATCTGTTTCAAGATATTCTTGAAGATGAAGAAGAGCATGTTGACTGGCTAGAGACGCAACTTGGCTTGATTGAAATGTCTGGCATTGAGAACTACCTCCAAGCGCAATACGTAGACGAAGAGTAATAACGTCCAGGATTTTGCGCACTTCAATTGTAAGAAGAAAAGAGCACCTGACTCGAAAATCAGGTGCTTATCCCCGCTATCTGGTCTAATCTCTTTTATTATCGGCTTTTTAAGGATATTGCTCGCAATCTTGCCTATGAAGTTTGATTTCTATCCGATAGAATTTATGCCCCCTTACCTAAAAATAAAAAAGAGAAACGTCCATGTCTGAAGACAATCGCCAAGCAGCCACTCCAGAAGAAGAACATCGCCAAAAAGCATTGGATTACCATGCTTATCCAACTCCAGGGAAGATTGCTGTCGAATTGACAAAGCCTGCGGAAACGGCGGGTGATCTTGCCCTTGCTTACAGCCCAGGTGTTGCAGAACCAGTGCGTGAAATCGCACAAAACCCTGATAACGTGTACAAGTACACAGCGAAAGGCAACATGGTTGCTGTTATTTCTAACGGTACCGCTATCCTGGGTCTAGGTAACCTAGGTCCACTTGCATCTAAGCCAGTAATGGAAGGTAAAGCGTTACTGTTTAAACGTTTTGCAGGTCTTGATTCTATTGATATTGAAGTTAAGCACCGCACGATCGATGAATTTGTTGATACTGTTGCAAGCATTGCAGACACCTTTGGTGGTATCAACCTTGAAGATATTAAAGCACCAGATTGCTTTGAGATTGAAAAGCGTCTAATTGAGCGTTGTGATGTACCAGTATTCCACGATGATCAGCACGGTACTGCGATTGTAACGGCAGCAGGCATGCTGAACGCGATCGAACTTCAAGGTAAGAAGCTTGAAGACTCAACGATCGTTTGTCTTGGCGCTGGCGCTGCAGCTGTTGCGTGTATGGAGCTGCTGATTAAATGTGGTGCAATGCGCGAAAAAATTTACATGCTGGATCGTAAAGGTGTGATCCACACTCGTCGTGATGATCTTAATGAATACAAGCAGCTATTCGCAAACAACACGGACAAACGCACATTAGAGGACGTGATTGAAGGCGCGGATCTGTTCCTAGGTGTATCTGGTCCAAACCTATTGCCAGCGGAAGCGTTGAAGCTGATGGCAGATAAGCCAATCGTATTTGCATGTTCGAATCCAGATCCTGAAATTAAGCCGGAACTTGCCCACGCTGTTCGTGATGATTTGATCATGGGTACTGGCCGTAGTGATTACCCGAACCAAGTAAACAACGTATTGTGTTTCCCATTCATCTTCCGTGGTGCTCTTGATGTGCGCGCAAGTGAAATCAATGATGAAATGAAACTTGCAGCCGTTGAGGCGATTCGTGAGCTAGCAAAAGAGCCTGTACCTGAAACTGTATTGAAGGCCGCAGGCGTCGATAAGCTTGAGTTTGGTGCAGACTACATCATTCCAAAACCAATGGACTCACGTTTACTACCACGTGTTGCAAAAGCTGTGGCTCAGGCGGCAGTTGATTCAGGTGTTGCTCGTATCGAGATGCCTGAAACCTACATGGCAGAGTAATATATCTATTAGATGTGATGTACAAAAAATGGGACGCAATCGCGTCCCATTTTTTATGTCATTCTGTTGGCTTGAGATAAGAATTGCTATCTCAAGCCTCCAGCCTCGCTTTTTTACTCTTCGTCAAACGACTCAAATTCGATGCCCATTTCCGTCATCAGTGCTTTTACTTCTGTTGGAATATCATCTGGACGGTCTTTACGAAGGTCTTCATCTGTTGGAAGTGGCTGACCTGTGTACGCGTGCAAAAATGCTTCGCATAGTAATTCACTATTGGTTGCATGGCGTAAGTTATTGATCTGACGGCGAGTACGCTCATCAGTTAGCACTTTTAAAACTTTTAGCGGGATAGAGACGGTAATTTTTTTTACTTGTTCGCTTTTTTTGCCGTGCTCTGCATATGGGCTAATGTATTCGCCATTCCAGTCAGCCATTGCACACCTTCATTTATGTAATCGGTTAAAAATAATTTAGGTGCTGATTTTAGCTGCATTTACCGCCATAAGCAAAGACATATAGACGTCTAGAAGTGTTGACGTCTCATTTTTTGACGAGTAAAGTGAACAGAACAGCAAAGGAAGCGTGTTGATCACTTTATTTTACTCATTAGATATAGCGCATTCCTATTTAGAAGTCATTACCCGTGAAAGGATACACCCATGAGCTCTCGCAAACCTGCGACCATTGCAGTACGCACTGGTATTGAATCAGACAGCCAATATCACGCTGTCGTTCCACCTATTTATCTTTCCACTAACTATGGTTTTCCTGCTTTTGGTGAAGTACCTAAGTATGATTACACGCGATCTGGAAATCCAAACCGCGGACTGTTGGAAAGTGCGTTATCTGAACTCGAGTCTGGAAAAGGAGCGGTTGTCACGAACTGCGGTACGTCGGCATTAAATTTATGGGTATCCGCTTTTCTTGGCCCTGATGATCTCATTATTGCTCCTCACGATTGTTATGGCGGCACCTATCGTCTTTTTAATACCCGAGCCAACAAAGGCGATTTTAAGGTTCAGTTTGTCGATCAATCAGACGAGCAAGCTTTGGATGCCGCATTAGCACAAAAACCAAAACTCATTTTGCTAGAAACTCCGTCAAACCCTCTGGTTCGCGTAGTGGATATTGCAGCTACCTGTGAAAAAGCGAAACAAGTCGGCGCGTTAGTTGCGGTGGACAATACCTTTTTGACACCCGTGTACCAAAAACCTTTAGAGCTAGGTGCGGATTTTGTTATCCACTCCACAACGAAGTACATCAACGGTCATTCAGACGTGATTGGTGGCGTGATCATCACCAAAACAGAAGCGCATGCAGAAGAGCTTGCATGGTGGGGAAATTGCATTGGTGCGACTGGCACACCTTTCGATAGTTATATGACGTTGCGAGGCATTCGTACACTTGGTGCTCGGATGCGAGTGCATGAAGAGAGTTCACAGCAGGTACTGGCTTATCTCCAAAAGCAAGCGTTAGTTAAAACCATTTATCATCCAAGCCTGCCGGAGCACCCAGGTCATGACATTGCTAAAAAGCAGCAAACGGGCTTTGGCTCTATGCTGAGCTTTGAGTTTGCCGGTTCGTTTGAGCAGTTAAAAGTGTTCGTTAAAGAGCTCCAACTGTTTTCATTGGCTGAGTCATTAGGTGGAGTTGAAAGCTTGATTTGTCATCCGGCATCCATGACGCATCGCGCTATGGGAGAGGAAGCACTGGCAGAAGCGGGGGTGTCACATCAACTATTGCGTTTGTCTGTCGGCTTGGAAGATGCACAAGATCTCATCACGGATTTAGAGCAAGCATTCGCTAAAGCTGCCCAATAATAGGAGACGATAATAATGACTTTACAACGTCAGCTGCATAAGTTTGGTGGCAGTAGCTTAGCAAACCCAGAATGCTATTTACGCGTTGTGGATATTCTTAAGGAGTATTCGACGGAAAATGATCTTGTGGTCGTCTCGGCGGCAGGAAAAACCACTAACCGCTTGATTGAGTTCCTGGAAGGGTTAGACAAAGATGGCCGAATCGCGCATGAAGCACTTCAAAGCCTAAGGCAGTTCCAAACGGAGCTAATAGAAAATTTGTTGGAAAATGAAGTACAAGAAGAGCTATTAGCGTTACTGCATGATGAGTTCAGTACCTTATCTGAGCTGACAGCACCACTCACTGGCGCGCAAAAAGCCGCGGTACTAGGACACGGAGAAGTTTGGTCTGCTCGCCTATTGGCCGCGTTATTATCTCAACGTTCTATCCCCGCTATCGCACAAGATGCACGAGCGTTTTTACGTGCGGAAGCCGGGACTCAACCTGAAGTTGATCGCGCTCGTTCATATCCTTTGATAAAAGAAGTTCTCGCGCAACACAATCATAAACGTGTGGTAATTACTGGCTTTATGGCTCAGAACGAGGCGGGCGAAACCATTTTACTTGGTCGTAATGGCTCTGACTATTCTGCAACTGTCATTGGTGCTCTGGCTGAAGTGAGCACGGTCACCATTTGGAGTGACGTTGCCGGTGTCTATAGTGCCGATCCGCGTTTGGTGGCAGACGCGTGTCTGTTACCGTTACTTCGATTGGATGAAGCCAGCGAACTCGCTCGTTTAGCCGCCCCAGTCCTACACAGTCGTACACTTCAGCCTGTGGCGCAAAGTACTATGGATCTCAACCTCAAGTGTAGCTATCTGCCGGAGTCGGGCTCTACTCGTATTGAGCGTGTCTTAGCGTCTGGCCGTGGCGCTAAAATTATTACCTCGCTGGATGATGTTTTATTGGTGCAGCTGTCTTTCATGCATGGGCACGACTTCGAAAAAACACAGAATGATGTATTACAAGCGTTGCAGCGAGCGCAATTGGAGCCATTGGCATTTGAGGCTCAGCCCGCTCAACACACGTTGCGCTTGGCGTATACCGCAGAAATTGCCGGTGGCGCACTGAAACACTTACAAGAGCTTGCGGTTGAAGCGGAGATTAAGCTCAAAGAAGGCTACTCTCTCTTGGCGGCGGTAGGCGCTGGCGTTACGAAAAACGCCAACCATTGTTTTGGTTTTTATCAGAAGTTAAAACACTCTCCGGTTGAATTTATTTCTGAAACTGAGTCGGGGCTGAGTTTAGTCGCCGTTTTGCGTCGTACTGATACCGAAGTGTTGGTTCAAACGATTCATAGCCAGTTGTTCCAAGCGCAAAAGCGCGTGGCGGTGGCTTTATGTGGCAAGGGCAACATTGGTTCTAGTTGGTTAAATTTATTTGCAACTCAAAAAGGTGAGCTCGAAAAACGTCATGGCATGAGCTTTGACCTTGTCGCGGTCGTGGATAGTCAAACCTACTGGTTCGATGAGCAAGGTATTGATGCAGCAAGTGTTGCTGAACGATTTGATGATGAAAGCCTAGCAAACGATGGATCTTGGTTGGCTCACTTAGGAGCGCTAAAAAATTACGATGAAGCCGTAGTGCTTGATGTGACAGCGAGTAAAGACTTAGCTCAGCGCTATGTAGAAATTGCGCAGCAGGGCATTCATTTGATTTCCGCTAACAAAGTGGCGGGTTCGGCAGATAGCCAGTATTACCATCAGGTTCAAGATGCATTCGCTAAAATTGGTCGTTATTGGCTGTACAACGCGACGGTTGGTGCGGGGTTACCAATAAACCATACCGTGCGAGATCTACGTGAAAGTGGGGATGAGATCGTTGCTCTATCGGGTATTTTCTCAGGGACGTTATCATGGTTATTCCAACAATTTGACGGCTCAGTACCATTTAATGATTTAGTCGACCTCGCTTGGCAGCAAGGTTTAACAGAGCCTGATCCTCGTTCTGATTTAGATGGTTCAGATGTGATGCGTAAGCTGGTTATCTTAGCTCGAGAGTCTGGTCTCGATATTGAGCCGGGCAGCGTTAAGGTTGAATCTCTGGTACCAGAAGAATTAACAGAACTTAGCATCGATGACTTCTTCGATAACGGAGGACTGTTGAGTGAAATACTGCAAGAGCGTCTGACAAAAGCACAGAGAAACGATCAAGTGCTTCGCTACGTTGCTCGTTTAGAAAAAAATGGTAAAGCGACGGTGGGAGTAGAAGCGTTATCTCGTGAACATGCGCTCGCCAACCTACTGCCGTGCGACAACATTTTTGCCATTGAAAGTAAGTGGTACAAAGATAACCCACTCGTTATTCGAGGGCCTGGCGCAGGAAGAGAAGTGACAGCTGGCGCGATTCAATCCGACCTCAACCGATTAGCCGGTTTATTCTAAAGTTGCGAGATACCTAAAGCCCTGGAACCCGACCAGGGTTTTTTATTTTTCCTTCAGTGCCATACTGAAGTATCGGCTTGTGATAAGTGGTGAAATAATGTTCAAGTAATAACTTGAACTATCCTCATTATTAACTTGAGAAAAATTCATAATTACAAGGTTGACATTAAATCGTATTCAATACATTCTGTAGACATATAGACGTCTAAACGTCGATTTAAGGAATTTGTTTTCGTGGCGGAGCGCCACAGGGAGAGTAAGATGGGATACACGCACGCAGGCCATATTGACGCCTTGAACCAGAATATTGCTGAGTTGTCAGACAACATCAATGTATCATTTGAGTTTTTTCCACCAAGCAGCGCGAAGATGGAAGAGACACTCTGGAATTCAGTGCACCGTCTTAAAACGCTCCAACCTAAATTTGTTTCTGTGACTTACGGCGCTAACTCTGGCGAGCGTGACAGAACGCACTCCATCATTAAAGAAATCAAAGCAACAACCGGATTGGTTGCTGCTCCTCACCTCACTTGTATTGATGCGACTCGCGAAGAGTTAATTAATATTGCCGATGATTACTGGAATAATGGTATTGAAAATATCGTTGCTTTGCGTGGTGATATTCCTCCTGGTGGCGGTGCGCCTGACATGTATGCCTCGGATCTGGTTGAGCTGCTAAAATCACGTCACGATTTTGATATCTCAGTAGCCGCGTTTCCTGAGGTTCACCCTGAAGCTAAAAGTGCGCAGTCTGACTTATTGAACCTAAAACGTAAGGTTGATGCAGGCGCAAACCGTGCAATTACTCAGTTCTTTTTTGACGTCGAGTCTTACCTTCGTTTCCGCGATCGCTGTGTGGCGGCAGGAATTGATGTGGAAATTGTCCCTGGTATTTTGCCAGTGTCGAACTTTAAGCAAGCCTCTCGCTTTGCTGCGCAGAACAATGTGAAAGTACCAGGCTGGATGAGTAAACAGTTCGAAGGCTTGGATGATGATCCGGTGACTCGTCAGCTTGTGGGAGCAAGCCAAGCTATTGATATGGTGCGCGTACTTAGTCGTGAAGGCGTTAAGGATTTCCACTTCTACACCCTAAACCGTGCAGAGATGACTTACGCTTTATGTCATACGCTAGGCGTTCGTCCTCGCGCTGCAGTAGGTGCATAAATCGGGTTTCAAAAAGACAAAAGGCTTGCCAAGTGGCAAGCCTTTTTCGTTGTATCAAAGTAAAAGGAAATTAACCAATCACTTCAAGTTCTGTTAGGACTTCTTCAGCCCACGTGATCCACGTTTCACGTAACAGTAGGTTACGACGAAGCGTTAGACGTTCTAGGCGAGCTTGTTTATCTAAAGTTGACGGTGTTGCGTAGTAAGCCGCTTCAATTTCTTTGTAGTGAGAAACCAGTTTGCGAGACTCTTCAACTAGTTCGGCGAGTTGATCACGGAAAGGTGTTGATGGTTGAACGGCACATGCCATCAATTTCGCTGAAAATTCATCACGAACAGTCGGGTGTGCAGTTGGTTGATCAAACCATTCTCCTAAAGCGCTGCGACCAGCATCTGTGATGGAGTAAACCTTACGGTCTGGTTTGCCTTCTTGGGGTTCTAATACGCAAGTAACCAGCTCTTTCTCGGCCATTTTATTGAGTTCACGGTACACTTGTTGGTGGCTTGCTTTCCAGAAGTAACCGATGCTAGCAGAGAATTCTTTAGTGATATCGTAACCGGTTGCGTCGCGAGTGCTAAGAACAGTTAAGATTACGTGTGGTAATGACATGTCTTCAATCCAAATGGTCAATAAACTTGTAAACAAGCTACTTATACTTTCAGCTGTGCTCTTTCTGGCACTTGAGTTTTTTAATGTATAAGTAGCACCAACAATGTTGGTCCTGTCACCTTAAAGCCGTTTATCACCTAGAGAGATGGGGAGTCCCATCATGGCTGGAGCAGGTATGATTGGATTTATGAGCTCTCAGCAGGCAAGTAGTATATAAATAATAAGCATGAAGTGGAATAGTAGGACAAAATTACCCTAAAAAACTAACATAATAATCAATAGTGTTAACTTGTGGTTTTTTATTCTTTTTGTGTGGTAATTTTTGGGTTTTTTATAGTTTATTAAACTGCCTTTTGGTTGCGCAATTATCCAGCGTCAAAAAAAAAGCTGAGCACTTGCTCAGCTTTTTTATTACAAATGAAGCGATTAGCCTGTGTTGCGCATGCCAGCTGCAATACCAGCAATTGTCACCATTAGTGCTTCTTCTAGGTTTGCAGATGCTTCTTCGGTTTGGCGTGTACGGTATAGCAACTCGGCTTGTAGCATGTTCAATGGCTCAACGTAGATGTTGCGCAAGCGAATCGATTCGAGTCCCCAAGGGTCATGCTGCATCAAGTTTTCGTTGTTCTCTACATTCAGTACTGCTTTGATATCTTCTTGAAGCTGAGCGCGAAGCTTTTCACCGAGTGGACGGAGTGATTCATCCACCAATCGCTCATCGTAATAGCGAGAAATATCGATATTACACTTCGAGTACACCATTTCTAACATGCCAAGGCGAGTCGAGAAGAACGGCCATTCACGACACATCTCTTCGAGCAACGCTTGGTGGCCTTTATCGATCGAGTATTGAATCGCTTCACCCGCACCTAACCATGCTGGAAGTACCAAACGATTTTGGCTCCACGAGAAGATCCACGGGATTGCACGTAAGCTTTCCACTCCGCCCTTCGGATTACGTTTTGCAGGACGAGAGCCAAGTGGCAACTTACCGAGCTCGAGCTCTGGTGTCGCTTGACGGAAGTAAGGCACAAAATCAGGCTCGCCGCGAACTACGTTGCGATAAGACTCGCAGCTAACTTCTGATAGCACTTCCATTAAGTCGCGCCATTCTTGTTTTGGCTCTGGTGGTGGCAATAGGTTGGCTTCTAGAATCGCGCTCGCGTAAAGGTTAAAACTGTTTACGGCGACGTCTGGGAGACCGAGTTTAAAGCGGATCATCTCGCCCTGTTCTGTTACGCGCAAACCACCTTTCAAGCTTTTTGGTGGTTGAGACAGAAGTGCTGCGTGTGCTGGCGCGCCGCCGCGGCCTACTGTACCGCCACGACCGTGGAATAGAGTCAGTTCAACACCTTCTTCTTCCGCCACTTTTACTAACGACTCCATTGCATGGTACTGAGCCCAGCCTGCAGACATGACACCCGCATCTTTCGCTGAGTCAGAGTAACCAATCATGACCATTTGGTGGTTTTGGATAAAGCCACGGTATAGGTCGATACCCATCAGCTGTTTGATGACTGATTCTGCATTGTTCAAGTCCTCTAGCGTCTCGAATAATGGGCAAACATCCATACGATATGGGCAGCCAGCTTCTTGCAGAAGTAGGTGGACTGCTAACACATCCGATGCAGTGCGTGCCATAGAAATTACGTAGGCACCGAATGCTTCACGCGGTTGTGCTGCAATAATCTTACAGGAGTCCAAAACCTCTTTGACAGGTTCTGATGGTTCCCAATCACGAGGCAGAAGAGGACGCTTAGATGCGAGTTCGTTGGTTAGGAAAGCAATCTTATCTTGCTCGCTCCATTGCTCGTAATCACCAATGCCTAAGTAGCGGGTTAATTCAGACAATACGTCTGAATGACGCGTGCTCTCTTGGCGGATATCAAGGCGAACAAGATGAATACCAAATGCTTTTACGCGGCGCAATGTATCCAGTAGAGAGCCATTTGCGATCACACCCATGCCACATTCATTTAGCGACTGGTAACAGGCATACAGAGGTTCCCAAAGTTGCTCGACTTTTTGCAACGGAGCTTTAACGGCCAGTTTTTGACCATGGATTTTAGCATCGAGAATATCTTTGGTTTCGTTCAATAGTGAGCGAAGTTGTTTCAGGATCGCACGATATGGTTCGTGCTGATCTTCGCCAGCAAGTTCACGAACTTGATCGTTTGAAACCGTCATAGACAGTTCACTGATCAACTCGTTGATGTCATTGAGATAAAGATCTGCAGCTTTCCAACGAGACAGAAGCAATACTTCACGCGTCACGCTATGAGTGACGAACGGGTTACCGTCGCGGTCACCCCCCATCCAAGAAGAGAAGTGCACTGGGCGAGCATCAATTGGTAAACCTTCACCCAAGTAAGATTTCAAGCGATCGTGCATTTCACGTAAGAAGTCTGGCACCGCTTCCCATAGTGAGTTTTCAACGACCGCAAACCCCCATTTTGCTTCATCCAGCGGAGTAGGGCGCTGTTGTCGAATTACGTCTGAATGCCAGCTTTGCGCGATCAGTTGCTCTAAACGACGCTCGGTTTTCTTGCGCTCTTTAGAAGAAAGATCACTCAGTTCCAACTTTGATAAGCACTCGTTGATCTTGACCAACTTGTTGATCATCGTGCGACGCGTGATTTCCGTTGGGTGAGCCGTCAATACCAATTCAATATTCAGATCACGAACCGCTTGCGCAGTGTCCAGTTTGCTCACATCGTTTTGTACCAGTTTAGAAAACAGCGAGTTAATCGCGTCTGGTTCACAAATGTGCTCTTCACAATGGCGTGAAATCGTGTGGTATTGCTCAGCAATATTGGTGAGATTTAGAAATTGGTTAAACGCACGGGTAACGGGCGTTAGTTGCTCATCAGGTAAATGTTTGATTTCTTCGATCAAGCTGTCCCTGTCTGCTTGATTTCCTGCTTGAGCTGATTTGGATAATTTACGAATGGTTTCCACTTTCTCGAAGATTTCTTCGCCATGGGCATCGCGAATGGTGTTACCCAATAAGTGGCCTAACATGCGCACATTACTTTTGAGTGCGGCGTATTTCTCGTTCATTGTCGTCCTGCCTCGTAAAAAAACTACATCCATTGTCCTTGTTAAGACTCCAATCTAGCGAAAAGCACCAGTTATAGTCAAATAAAGCAGACTAAGTTTGCAATTATTCCGCTGTCTCCTGATTTAGAGCAAATTTACGGCAGCTGTAGAATAAGAAGTGAAAATTAATTACAAAATAACAAGTTAAAGAAGTGTTAAGGCTAGCGCTAAATTGTGAAGATAAAAAGATGCAGCTCAATCGAGCTGCACTGACTTTTGAGTTTATTCGTGTATTAACAGCAATACTTGACCATTGCCTTTGAAAGCACATCAATTGTGGGATCGATAAAATCAAATGAGAGAAACTCATCCGGTTGGTGCGCTTGGTCAATTGAACCCGGGCCAAGAACTAAGGTTGGACAGAGCTGTTGTAAGAAGGGCGCCTCAGTACAGTAGTTAACGGTTTCTGAACTGGTTTGGCAGATCTCTTCAACACCACCGATAAATGGGTGGTCATGTTGGCATTCGTAACCCGGAATTGGTTCATGTAACGGAATTATCTCCAAGCGTCCAGGCCACTTTGCTTCGACTTCTTTTAATGCTCCGCGCAGCATATTTTCTAGGCCATCCAGGCTGATCCCTGGTAGTGGGCGAACATCATAGTGCAGCTCACAGCAACCACAAATACGGTTAGCGCTGTCACCGCCGTGAATGTGTCCAAGGTTTAGGGTAGGGCTTGGAATGGCAAAACCCGGATGGTGGTATTCTTTCACCAATTTATCGCGCAGTTGCATCATGGCAAACATCACTTCATGCATGATCTCAATCGCGTTAACGCCTAAGGCAGGATCGGATGAATGGCCTGACTTACCCGTGACCCGAATTGCATTCGCCACATGACCTTTGTGGCCGCGAATAGGAATGAGGCTGGTGGGCTCACCAATAATGCAGTAATCCGGCTTAAAAGGGGCGTTTACGGTGAAATGTCGTGCACCCAACATTGTGGTCTCTTCGTCACAAGTGGCTAATACGTACAGCGGCTTGGTCTGCTTGCTCCAGTCGACTTTTTTGACGGCTTCGTAAATAAAGGCAAAAAAGCCTTTCATGTCTGCCGTGCCTAAACCGTAAAAGCGGTTGTCTTTTTCAGTCAGTTTATGTGGATCAAAATTCCATCGTCCTTGATCGAATGGCACGGTATCACTATGGCCCGCAAGTAAAAGGCCGCCTTCACCCTCACCCATACGTGCAATCATATTGTGCTTGCCTGGCTCGACCTCGATCACTTCAACGCTAAAACCCAGATCTTTAAACCAAGATGCGAGTTTTTCGATGACTTTTGCATTGCCCTGATCCCAGCTCGGATCCGTGGAGCTGATAGAAGAGGTGCTGATGAGTCCTTCATAGACCTCTAGAAAAGTTGGTAATTGCATGGATTCTTCAAATCTCCTGTTGACAGACAGACCACAAAAATGTAAAACACATATTAAATCATATTTAATGAATAAAAAATCAAAATAAAGCAAAAATTAAATATGAATAGTCATTTAAGCCTTTAAGTATATGGATGTCACACAATGCTAAAAACCACGATTATTGGAGCCAGCGGTTACACCGGCGCAGAGTTAGCGTTAATGGTTAATAAACACCCACAACTCACGCTATCAGGTTTATACGTCTCCGCCAACAGTGTTGATGCAGGAAAGAATATTGCGCAGCTGCACGGTAAGTTAGCAGGCATCATTGATATGCCGGTCTCGCCACTAACGGAACCACTGCAAATCGCTCAAGAATCGGATGTGGTGTTTTTAGCAACGGCTCATGAGGTGAGCCACGATCTAGCCCCAACTTTCTTGGAGGCAGGCTGTCAGGTATTCGATTTATCGGGGGCATTCCGCGTCCAAAGTGAAGGTTTTTACAACACCTTTTATGGCTTCGAGCATCAACATAATAACTGGCTAGATAAAGCTGCATACGGCTTAGCAGAGTGGAACCAGGAATCAATTAAAACTGCTCCCTTAGTTGCTGTAGCAGGTTGCTACCCGACTGCTTCGCAGTTAGCCATCAAACCTCTACTCGAAAATGCATTAGTGGATACCAATCAATGGCCTGTCATTAACGCGACCAGCGGTGTGTCCGGAGCTGGGCGTAAAGCTTCTATGGTGAACAGTTTCTGTGAAGTGAGCTTGCAACCTTATGGTGTATTTACTCATCGTCACCAACCAGAAATTGCTCAGCACTTAGGTTGCGATGTGATTTTTACTCCGCACCTAGGCAACTTTAAACGCGGCATTCTTGCCACGATCACCATGAAGCTAGCATCAGGCGTTACAGAGCAACAAGTCGCTCAAGCATTTGAACAAGCTTATCTAGGAAAGCCAGCCGTGCGTTTAAAAGGCGATGGTATTCCACGTATTCAGGATGTCGAAAATACCCCTTTCTGCGATATCGGCTGGAAGGTACAAGGCGAACACATCATTGTGATTTCAGCCATCGACAATCTACTCAAAGGTGCATCAAGTCAAGCGATGCAATGTCTCAATATTCATTATGGTTACCCAGAACTGACAGCGTTGCTGTAGTCGTTGAAAGAGGGAAATGCGATGACGCAAACCAATCAAGCTCCTTTAGTCATTAAGCTAGGCGGTGCTGCTCTATCTTGCACTCAAACCTTAAGCCAACTGTTTGGTGCCATTGCGGCTTACCAAAAATCGGCACAGCGACAAATCGCCATCGTTCATGGCGGTGGCTACCTAGTTGATGAGTTGATGGCAAAGCTTCAGCTTGAAACCGTAAAGAAAAACGGTTTACGCGTAACGCCTTACGATCAAATTCCGGTGATTGCAGGCGCACTTGCAGGCACAGCGAATAAGCTACTTCAAGGCCAAGCCATCGCAGATGGACTCAATGCAGTAGGTCTTAGCCTTGCGGATGGTGGTTTGTGTCTTGTTGAAGAACTTGACCCAGAGTTGGGCGCGGTAGGTAAAGCATCACCGGGTGATTCAACGCTATTACAAGCGGTACTAAACACAGGCGCACTGCCGATCATCAGTTCAATTGGCTTAACCACAGATGGCCAGATGATGAATGTGAATGCTGACCAAGCCGCAGTCGCGGTGGCAGGTACTCTCGATGCTGAATTAGTCCTGTTGTCAGATGTGAGTGGCGTACTCGATGGCAAAGGGCATTTGATCAAAACGCTATCTGAGCAAGAAGCCGATGCATTGATCAAAGGGCAAGTGATCACAGACGGCATGATCGTCAAAGTTAAAGCTGCTTTGGAGGCGGCCAATGATCTTGGTCGTCCTATCGAAATCGCGACCTGGCGTTACCCAGAAAAATTAGTACAGCTATTCGCTGGTGAAAGTATTGGAACGCAATTTTTGCCTCAATAAGCATTAGCAAAAGAATTCAATATTAGGAAGTAGTAGTTGGCACTGACCGCCGAGCGCAGCGCCAGTTAAGTTTGGAGAAGAAAGATGAGCAAAGTGAACGTAAATAAAGTGGTAGTCGCATACTCAGGCGGTCTAGATACCTCAGTAATTATCCCGTGGCTAAAAGAGAACTACGATTGTGAAGTCGTTGCTTTCGTTGCCGATGTTGGTCAAGGCGCAGAAGAGCTAGAAGGTATTGAAGCGAAAGCAAAAGCTTCAGGTGCTTCTGAGTGTTACATCGCTGACTTGAAAGAAGAAATGGTCGCAGACTACATTTACCCAACGCTAAAAACCGGCGCGTACTATGAAGGTAAGTACCTGCTGGGTACATCAATGGCGCGTCCAATTATTGCTAAAGCACAGGTTGAAGTCGCACGTAAAGTGGGCGCGGACGCATTGTGTCACGGCTGTACAGGTAAAGGTAATGACCAAGTTCGTTTCGAAGGCGCATTCGCAGCACTAGCACCAGATCTACAAGTGATTGCCCCTTGGCGTGAATGGGACCTAGTGAGCCGTGAAGAATGTTTAGATTACCTAGCTGAGCGTAACATTCCTTGTTCAGCGTCTCTTACTAAGATCTACTCACGTGATGCAAATGCATGGCATATTTCCACTGAAGGTGGCGTCCTAGAAGATACGTGGAACGCACCAAACGAAGATTGCTGGGTATGGACTGTAGACCCAGAGCAAGCACCAAACGAAGCGGAATACGTCACGCTGAAAGTAGAAAAAGGTGAAGTGGTCGAAGTTGATGGCGAAGCGATGACACCATACAACGCGTTGGTGTATCTAAACGAAAAAGGTGCGAAGCACGGTGTTGGTCGTATCGATATCGTTGAAAACCGTCTTGTAGGAATGAAATCTCGTGGCTGCTACGAAACACCGGGAGGCACCATCATGATGGAAGCGCTGCGTGCTGTAGAGCAGCTTGTGCTAGACAAGTCATCATTCGAATTCCGTGAGGAGCTAGGTCTAAAAGCGTCTCACCTTGTGTACGATGGCCGTTGGTTTACGCCACTATGTAAGTCGATCCTTGCCGCTTCAGAAGAGTTAGCGCAAGACGTGAATGGCGAAGTGGTTGTTAAGCTCTACAAAGGCCAAGCCACGGTAACGCAAAAACGTTCTGACAACAGCTTGTACTCAGAAGAGTTCGCGACTTTTGGTGAAGATGAGGTTTACGACCAAAGCCATGCGGGTGGTTTCATCCGTCTTTACTCGCTATCAAGCCGTATCCGTGCGTTGAACAGCCAGAAGAAATAATCTCTCCACATCTCGGATTGAGTAAAGACCTGCTATTGGATAGCAGGTCTTTTTTGTTGGCTTACGTCTATGAGTACAAAGATGCAAATGCATTCTGTTTGAATATATATGTAAAAATATTGAATTTATACTTTATTTTTTGTCGAAATTGCCGTAACGTTGACCCATAAGAAAAAGTGAGCAAATGACCATCAAATTGGTTACTACTCATTCGAGAACGTTAGAGTAAGCAATAGTCATCAGGAGAAACGCAATGGCATTATGGGGCGGAAGATTTACCCAAGCGGCAGACACTAGATTTAAAGAGTTTAACGATTCGTTGCGTTTTGACTACCGATTGGCTGAGCAAGACATCGTAGGTTCAATCGCATGGTCTAAAGCTCTGCTTTCTGTAGATGTTCTATCGGCAGAAGAACAGCAAAAGCTGGAACTTGCTTTAAACGAGCTGAAGTTAGAAGTGATGGAAGATCCTCATCAAATTCTTCGCTCAGATGCAGAAGATATCCACTCGTGGGTTGAACAGCAGCTGATTAGTAAAGTAGGAGATTTAGGTAAAAAACTCCACACTGGGCGTTCTCGTAATGACCAAGTAGCGACAGACCTAAAACTTTGGTGTCGTCAGCAAGGCCAGCAACTGTTGATTGCTTTAGATCGTCTGCAATCGCAAATGGTTCATGTTGCTAAGCAGCACCAAGGCACTGTATTGCCTGGCTATACTCATCTTCAGCGCGCTCAACCTGTCACCTTTGCTCACTGGTGTTTGGCTTATGTTGAAATGTTCGAGCGTGACTACTCTCGTCTGAATGATGCCTTACAGCGCCTCGACACTTGTCCACTTGGCTCGGGTGCTTTAGCTGGCACGGCTTATCCGATTGATCGTGAACAGTTAGCTCATAACCTTGGTTTCCACCGCGCTACGCGTAATTCACTCGATTCGGTTTCGGATCGTGATCATGTGATGGAACTGATGTCGGTGGCCTCGATTTCTATGTTGCACCTTTCTCGTCTTGCAGAAGATATGATCTTCTACAACTCAGGGGAGTCTAACTTTATTGAGTTAGCGGATACGGTGACGTCTGGTTCGTCATTGATGCCACAGAAGAAAAACCCAGATGCACTTGAGTTGATCCGTGGTAAGACAGGGCGTGTCTATGGCGCATTATCGAGCATGATGATGACAGTGAAAGCCCTACCATTGGCGTACAACAAAGACATGCAAGAAGATAAAGAAGGGTTGTTTGATGCGTTAGACACATGGAATGATTGCATGGAAATGGCAGCGCTGTGTTTTGATGGCATTAAAGTAAATGGTGAGCGTACGCTTGAAGCTGCGAAGCAAGGGTATGCGAATGCGACTGAGTTAGCTGATTACTTAGTGGCGAAAGGCATCCCATTCCGTGAGGCGCACCATATTGTGGGCGTAGCGGTGGTAGGGGCAATTGACAAAGGCTGTGCGCTGGAAGAATTGTCTCTGCAAGAGCTAAAAACCTTCTCTGAGGTGATTGAAGATGATGTGTATGACATTCTGACGATAGAGTCTTGTTTGGAAAAACGTTGTGCGCTGGGTGGCGTTTCGCCTCACCAAGTCGCTTATGCGGTAGAGCAAGCGGATAAACGTCTGAGCCAGCGTGACAGCTCGGCAGTGAAAGTGCGTCCTGCACGTTTGACGGACATTGAAACACTAGAGGGCATGGTGGCTTATTGGGCGAACCTCGGTGAGAATCTACCCCGCTCTCGTAATGAGCTCGTGAGAGATATTGGCTCCTTCGCGGTGGCTGAGCATCATGGTGAAGTGACAGGTTGCGCTTCTCTATATGTGTATGACTCAGGGTTGGCTGAAATACGCTCTCTTGGTATCGAAGCGGGCTGGCAAGGTCAAGGACAGGGCAGTGCAATCGTAAATCACTTGGTTGAGAAAGCACGTCAAATGGCGATAAAGAAGGTCTTTGTCCTCACTCGAACGCCAGAGTTCTTTATGAAGCAGAGCTTCTTACCAACATCGAAGTCGCTGTTGCCAGAAAAAGTCTTGAAAGATTGCGATCAGTGTCCACGTCAGCACGCGTGTGATGAAGTGGCGCTAGAGATCAATTTAATGGAGCAAGTGATCCAAAAATCGCATGTGGCATGAGCTGAAATTTCGGAGTGATTTTATTAGCATTCAATGACATAGTTATTTTCTGATTCACTTACATCAGTATTTGCTAAAAAAATCGAAAAAATTTGGAACCTTTGAGAGGAAGCTCGGTCTATTAAAGTACCACTGCTTTTTCTTAGAAGAATCTAAGAGAGCCCCAGAACTGATATTGGTTTTGGGGCTTTTTTCTATCTGCCACTTTACTCTTTTTTATCCGTCTCTTTTCGTCCTCGCCGACGTTGCCAAGGCAAGATGACAAAACGCATCCATAAGTGCAAAAACAATAAAATATTGAAAGCGAAACCAGCAAAGATCAAAGCGATCGACTCGATGCTTTGTGGATCATCTTTGAACGCAAACCACCACACAATCCAGCACAGTACCGAAAGCACCGTTAACTGATCCAAGCATCGTTGGCAACGCCCAAGCTTTTTCCAAAACCAATGTTCCTCGCAGCGGCGACAAGTCATAGTGTTTTCCAAGGCATCAGTGTTGCTTCAGATTATATACCCAACACAAAGAGAGAAAGCGTTTTTTGTCGCAGCTTAGAGCGCAGGAACACAACCAAAAATGGAAAGTTAGCTTTGTAGAGCTTATGTGGCACGTGATTGATGTATGGTTCGCTGTCAGTCTTTAATAGGAAAAATAATCATGTCGACAGAATTGAAATTTGCACTGAGTATCGCTGGTGGTTTTTTTACGATCGGTGTAGTCGCGATCATCATGGTAAGTCGTTACGCAATGATGGCAGTGTAGTACTTATGTAATCGCCTCAAAGTAGTCAACAGAGAGCCCCGTTAATCACGAGGCTTTCTGTTTTGCTTGGTATGTAAAGATTGGCTCGATTGAGCATGAAATCGTTAGCAACCAGGCCCACAGTCAAGGCAATGTTTCACCATTTCTGGCCCTAAGTGTAGTTTTGCATTTAAATCACGTAGAGCGGTGCGGACACCCTCTTCGATCACTGGATGATAGAAGGGCATATCTAGCATCTCAGAAACCGTCATTCTATTTTGGTGTGCCCAAGCCAAAAGATGCGCGAGGTGTTCTGCGTTCGGCCCCATCATCTCTGCACCTAAAAATCGTCCAGTACCTTGCTCGCCATAGACATGTAACATCCCTTTGTTTCGTAGCATGACACGTGAACGTCCTTGATTCTCAAACGAGACTTCGCCAGTAACAAAACAACCACAGCTTCCTAAGCGAGTTTCCAGTTGTTTGAAAGTTTCACCGACCATAGCTATTTGCGGATCGGAGAATACAGCTGAAATTGGCGAACGACGCAGACCTGCACGAATATCCGGGAAACGACCAGCATTGTCACCAGCAATGCGGCCTTGGTCAGCGGCTTCGTGCAGCAATGGAACTTGGTTACTTGCATCACCCGCAATAAAAATACTCTCTACGGAGGTTTGCAATGTGTAGTGATCTGCGGTTGGTACACCGCGTTCATCTAATGCCACACTGGTGTTCTCGATCGCCAGCTTATCTACGTTTGGACGTCGTCCAGTGGCTGCTAAAACGTAATCAACAATAAAGGTTTCTAATTCACCGTCGTGGTTAATGAATTTGATTTCAACTTTGTCTGCGCCTGCTGCATTCGATGAGGGTATGCGCTTCATGCTTTCTACTTTTACATCGGCATCAAGATAGAACTCTTCTTTAAAAGTTTTATCTGCGTAAGCCATCACCTCTGGATCTGTCAGTGGACCAACTTGACCACCAAGACCAAAGAGCTTCACTTTCACCCCTAGGCGGTGCAATGCTTGACCGAGTTCAAGACCGATCACTCCAGGGCCAAATACCGCAACGGACTCAGGCAAATCATCCCAATCAAAGACATCATCATTCATTACGAGACGGTCACCCAACTCATTCCAAGCTGCTGGATAAGCAGGACGAGAGCCCGTCGCGATCACAATCCGTTTTGCGGTGACCTGAGTATAATCATCTATGATGAGAGTGTGGTCATCGGCAAACTTCGCGTAGCCCGATAGTTTGTCTTCAGCGGGAATATCATCGACACTTTCAAGCACAAAGCCAACAAAACGATCGCGTTCGCGCTTTACACGATCCATAACTTCTTGTCCGTTAATGCGTATTTCACCTTGCGGATGGATCCCAAATCCAGGCGCTTTTTCGATTTGGTGGACACTTTCTGCGGCCGCAATCAACAGCTTAGAGGGCATGCAACCGACGCGAGCACAGGTTGTTCCGTAAGGGCCGCCTTCAATCATTACTACGCTATTAGTATGAGCTTTTGCTGCTCGATAAGCGCCAAGACCAGCAGTACCACCACCAATAATCGCTACGTCGACATTAACTTGTTTCATCGTGAACTCTCGCTTTTTGTTTTTAAGCCAAGCTAGCTACATTGAGCTTGGAGAGTGAATTGGGTCGTTGAATCTGTATAAGGAGTCACCTTATCGGTAGACGACTACTTATCTAGACTAGTAGAAGAAGTGAGTTAGGGTTGGCCTCCGAGCCAAAGGCACCGGAGACCGAGGGTGTAGGCTATGGACAGCTTAGCCTAGATACGCTTCTAGCTCTTCGCTACCGCCGATGTGCTTGCCACCGATAAAGACTTGTGGAACAGTCGTGCGACCAGATATAGCTCGTAGACTAACTGTCGTTGCGTCTTTACCCAGAATCACTTCTTCATATTGAAGACCGTGGTCAATCAGGTTTTGTTTCGCTTTCATACAGAAAGGGCAGCCTGGCTTGGTGAATACCGTGATGGACTCTTGCGTTTTGTAGTCAGGCGCTATGTAGTTCAGCATCGTATCTGCGTCTGACACCTTGAATGGGTCGCCTGGTTCGTTTGGCTCAATGAACATTTTTTCCACTACGCCATCTTTTACTAGCATGCTGTAACGCCATGAGCGTTTGCCAAAGCCGATGTCGTTTTTATCCACTAACATGCCCATGCCATCGGTGAACTCACCATTACCGTCAGGAATGAAGGTGATGTTTTCTGCTTCTTGGTCTTGTTTCCATGCATTCATCACGAACGTATCATTGACTGAGACACAAATAATCTCATCCACTCCGTGCTCTTTAAATACAGGGAACAATTCGTTGTAACGAGGTAGATGGCTTGATGAACAGGTTGGAGTAAATGCACCCGGTAAGCTAAATACGATAACGGTCTTACCTTTAAATAGCTCATCAGTCGTTACATTCATCCAAGAGTCACCTTGACGAACTGGAAAAGTAACTTGAGGGACTTGTTGACCTTCTTTAGATACAAACATAATGATTTCCTTTAACTATTTTAAATTATGCGTATAGAGCTTAGCGTTTTTCTTTGCTCTGTTTCGTTCTGTTGAGCCCATTATTGTAAAAATCCTTTGATAGCTCTAATCGTTTGGTGTTATGGTTTTGATAGGTATTAGCTATTGTTAAAAGAAGCGAATTGTGAGTTATGAATATTCGAGATTTTGAGTACTTAGTTGCACTTGCGGAACATAAGCACTTTCGCAAAGCGGCAGAAGCATGTTTTGTTAGCCAACCAACATTGAGTGGACAAATTCGTAAGCTAGAGGATGAACTCGGTACCACGCTTTTAGAGCGAAGCAGCCGTCGCGTTTTGTTTACCGATTCAGGGTTGCAGTTGGTGGAGCAAGCTAAGCGTATCTTAAGTGAAGTGAAAACTTTTAAAGATATGGCGAGTGGTCAGAGCGGAGCAATGACTGGGCCGATGCATATCGGTTTCATCCCGACGGTAGGTCCGTATCTACTACCCAAAATTCTGCCGCAGATAAAAGAAGCATTTCCTGAACTGGAGCTGTTCCTGCACGAAGCTCAAACACATCAGTTGGTGCGTCAATTAGAAGAAGGTAAATTGGACTGCTTGGTCTTGGCTTCGGTTGATGAAACGGCACCTTTTAAAGAAATCGAAGTGTATAACGAGCCGTTAAGCGTAGCGGTGCCATGTGATCATGAGTGGGCCTCTCTCGACCATGTTGATATGTTGGAGTTGAATGGTAAAACCGTTTTAGCGCTAGGAGACGGTCACTGTCTGCGTGATCAAGCGTTAGGTTTCTGTTTTGCTGCCGGAGCGAAAGACGATGAACGCTTTAAGGCAACCAGTTTGGAGACACTGCGGAATATGGTCGCTGCTGGTGCTGGGATTACGTTATTGCCTCAGCTTTCTATCCCCAATGAGAAGCAAAAAGATGGCGTGTGCTATGTACCAGCCGTTAACCCTACGCCTTCGCGCAATATAGTCCTTGTATATCGCCCGGGCTCACCACTGCGTGCAAGGTTTGAAGCTTTGGCGGCGAAGATTAAAGAAGTATTGGCTTCTTATCCTTCATTGAACGCCGCGGCGTAAAAGCCGACATAAAAAAGGGAGAGCGAATGCTCTCCCTTTTGCTTTAGTGATTTAGAACAGCTCTTCTGCGCCAGAGCCGGAAGAATAAATACTGTCTTCCAAACGGTCTCCAGCGTATTCGGTAGGCTCAGTGCCTTTTTCAAAGTATTCGAACATCGATGTGCTGTCTACTTTGTGCGTTAGCATGCCAGTGTTGCGATCAATACGAACACGAATGATGTTGTCTGGAATATTTTTACCTTGCTCAGGTGTTTCTTCTAGTGCAACGCGCATAAAGTCAATCCAAGCGGGTTCTGCGGTTTTCGCACCCGATTCAGCACCAGAAATTTGGCCTTTGCCTAGGTTGCTATTAACCGTTGTGCGACCAAGGGCGCGTGAGTGATCATCAAAACCAACCCAAGCAATGGCAACAACACCAGGACCATAGCCGTTGTACCAAGCATCTTTGGAGTCATTCGTTGTACCCGTTTTACCACCGATATCACGACGCCCCAGTTTTTGTGCACGCCAGCCAGTACCGTTCCACCCCGTACCTTCACGCCAGTTACCACCACCCCAAATGTTGCTGTACATCATCTCACGCATCAAGAATGCGTTTTGCTCAGAGATAACTTGTGGAGCATATTGAGGTTCATCATTTTCCAGTGCGTTGTCTGTTGCCAAACCATCAATCGCGACGTCTTGTTCGCCAAACTCATCGGCATAGCGATTGTCTGGCTCATCGCTCATTTGTGGGCAATCCTTATGACAAACGCTCTTTGGATTCGCTTTAAACAGCACTTCACCGAATGCATCTTCCACGCGTTCTACGTAGAACGGTTCGACGTAATAACCTCCGTTTGCAAATACAGAGTAGCCTTGCGCCACTTTCATTGGTGTTAAGCTACCAGCACCGAGCGCGATGGTCTCTGAACGTGGTACTTGGTTAATATCAAAACCAAAACGAGTAAGGTACTGACGAGTCTCATCAAGGCCTACTTCACGCAGAGTACGCACTGCCATCACGTTCTTTGACTGAGCTAAGCCGAGGCGAAGGCGAGTTGGACCGCCATAGGTTGGTGGTGAGTTTTTAGGTCGCCAAGCCGAACCAGAACCTGCGTCCCATTTGTTAATCGGCGCATCGTTGATCAGAGTGGCTAGGGTAAGTCCCTTGTCAATTGCTGCTGAGTAGATAAATGGTTTGATACTTGAGCCAACCTGACGCACTGACATAGTGGCACGGTTAAACTTACTATGAACAAAGTTAAAACCACCCACTAACGATAATATCGCACCATTTTCCGGGTTCATCGCGACAAACGCGGTGTTCGCTGTTGGCACTTGGCTCAGTTTCCAGCTTTGTGTCGTGTTGTCATCTTCATTGGCTTCGCTCACTTCGCGAACCCAAACTTGTTGACCCGTCGCTAGAACATCATGCGCTGATTTTGGCGTTGAGCCTTGGCGGTTTTCGGTGATGTATTTACGTGCCCAATGCATTCCAGTCCAAGGAATAGTCTGCTCTTCATGGTTTTTAACCCAAACTTGCGCAGTTTTATCATCGACTTTTGTCACGACGGCAGGGTAAAGGTCACCATAAGTTGGTTGCTTCTTAAGGTGCTTTTCTATTTGCTCGCTGTTCCAAGCGGTTTCACCTTCTTTCCAAAGCACTTTCTCCGCACCGCGGTAGCCGTGACGTTCATCGTATGACAGCAGATTATTTACCACGGATGTATTCGCGGCATCTTGCAGTTTAGAGTCCACCGTCATGTAGATATTCAAGCCAGAGGTATAGGCTTCTTCTTCACCGTACTCTTTCACGGCCCATGCACGAGCTAGTTCCGCCACATAAGGAGCGGAAAGTTCAATTTCAGCACTGTGGTAACGCGCCACGATAGGTTCGTTGCGTGCTTCGTCATACTGTTCTTGCGTGATGTATTTTTCATCAAGCATTCGCATTAACACGACGTTACGGCGTTTTGTCGCACGCTCAAGAGAGTAAATTGGGTTCATCGTTGATGGCGCTTTTGGCATCCCTGCGAGTGTCGCAAGTTCGCTTAACGTCAATTCATCAAGGCTCTTACCAAAGTAAACTTGAGCGGCCGCACCAAAACCATATGAGCGGTAACCAAGGAAGATTTTATTGACATAAAGTTCCATGATTTCTTGCTTACTCAGAAGCTGCTCAATGTGGATAGCAATGAAAATCTCTTTAATCTTACGCATGATCTTCTTCTCATTAGATAAGAAGAAGTTACGAGCTAACTGTTGCGTAATGGTACTTGCGCCCTGCTTAGCGGAACCTGAGATCGCAACTACAACGGCTGCACGAGTGATGCCGATAGGATCGATACCTGGGTGTTCGTAAAAACGGCTATCTTCGGTTGCGATTAGCGCATGAATTAAGTCTTGAGGAATTTCATCATAAGTAACAGGAATACGACGCTTTTCACCGAACTGTGCGATCAGCTTCCCGTCTTGACTAAACACCTGCATAGGTGTTTGTAATTCAACGTCTTTTAGAGTTGCAACATCTGGCAATTCAGGCTTCACGTACTGATAGAAGCCAAATATTGTGGTGACTCCAAGAATTATGCAAATCAATGTTAAAAATAATAAACGCTTTATGAACTTCACCGGAGAATCCCTGATTGGTTGAGGCTGTGTAACGGCAAACCCTTGTACTCTTAGGTCAAAAATTTAGCACATAGAGATATTAACTCTTATTTGGGTGCTAATAACAACCTTTGCACGAAGAAATTTCGGAGCGAGAGTAAGAGATGGATAAGCTAATCGTTACCGGCATCGATATAGGCCATAACAGCCTCAAAGCCGTAGTACTTAAACCCACAGGCAACAATTACGCTCTGTTGGGTTACAAAGAAATATTACTAAAGGAAGGTATTGTCGCTGAAAATAACACTATAAATCATCAAGAAATTGTAAAGACCCTAAAGCTGATTAGAAAAGAACTGCCTTTTGGTGCTAAAAAGGTCGCAATTTCAGTGCCTGATAATTCGGTGATCAGTAAAAAACTGCAAATAGAACAAAGCCTTGAAGATAGCGAAGTTGAGTTTGCTGTGATTCAGGCATTTTCTCATCAATCGCCATTCCCTGTCGAAGAGCTGAGTTTAGACTTCGTCCGTCTTCGTGCCGAAGATGGGTTGCGTGGGACTGATAACTATCAAGTGTTTGCGACAAGAAAAGATGTGGTCGATAGTCGCGTGGATGCATTACAAAAATCCGGACTAAAACCCGTTTTAGTGGACGTGCATTCACAAAGTCTTGGTCATATCTGGAAGCTCACCGCCGATCGCTTTCCTGACAAAAATAAGTACTGCTTACTCGATATTGGCACCTCATCGAGCTCCTTTACCATGTTTACCGAACAAGGTGAGCTGTTTCACAAAGAGTTTGCTTGCGGCACTCGAGGAGCAAACAGCCCTGTTCAAGATGATTTGATGTCCGATGATGCTCAGGAGAAAACAGAGCTGTTTAATCGCCAAATCGTGGAACGGGTGAAACGTCAGATGCAGCTCTACACCTCAATTAATGGCTCGCAAAATATCAAAGGTATCTGGTTATCAGGGGAAGGAGCTTCGACACCAATGCTCGCGGAAGAGTTATCTCAGCAACTGTCACTAGAGTGTGAATTGCTAAACCCGCTAGGGCTATTTGAAATGAAGGTGTCCAAACGTAAACGTCGTGCCGCGGATTGGCAGCATTTCTCTACAGCCGCAGGACTCGCGATTCGTGGCATTCATTGGCTAGGAGGTGCGCGTGCTTTATCGCATTAATTTACTTCCTTGGAGAGAGAACCAAAGAGAAGAGCACCGACGTCGTTTCATTAGCTTGGTCGCGTTAGGCATGTTGGTTGCCATTGGTATTCAATGGGGTATTGGAAAGTTTTTTGAGTACCAACAAGATCAGCAGCAGGAGCGGCTTGATTACCTTACTCACTACATTGCTGAGCTCGACCAGCGTATTGAAGCAATGAAAATCGCCGAGCAAGAGCACAGCAAAATCCTCGAACGTTTAAAAGTGGTTGAAGGGTTACAAAACGGTCGAAACAAAACGACCGAGTTTATGAACTTGATGCCAGCCGTCATTCCTGAAGGTGTATATGTCGACAAGATCAAAATGAATGATCTGGAAATTGAGATCTCTGGGATCTCTGATAGCACTCCAAAACTTGCCACGATGCTGGACAACATGGAGCGTTCGGCCAAGTTGAATGATGTAGAAATGCACTCCATCGTTCACGGAAAAGCGCGTTTTGGAAAAGAGTTCCAAACGTTCAAAGTGTCTTTCATGTTCAAAGTGCCGGAGAAGAAAGCGGAGGCACAGCATGGTTGATTGGCAGGATCTCGAAATAGATGAAATGGCAGAGTGGCCATTGTTGCCTCAGCTTGTGGTTATCGCGCTGCTGATTTTCCTAATTCAAGGTTTTGGCTATTGGTTTTACCTTAAGCCAAAAGAAGAGCAATTGAATAACTTGGTCCAGCAGGAGCAGACGCTCAAGGTAGCACTGAAGATCAAAGCGAACAAAGTAGCTGCATTGCCTCAGCTTCAATCTCAATTGGATGAACTCACCACGCGTTACGAATTATTGCTACAACAACTGCCCGCGCAAAAAGAGTTGGCTACGATGCTCGCTTCGGTGAATGAACTCGGTATCGACAATAAGTTGACCTTTACTCGTATCGACTGGGGTGAAAAGCAATCAGAGCATTTCCTCTATCGTCTTCCTTTAAACATTGAGTTAACGGGAGATTTTCATGACATCGGACATTTTTCTCAGGAGATAGCAACGCTACCTCGAATCATCACGTTTAAAGATGTGACTTGGCAGCGTGTCAGCCAAGAAAGTGAAACTCTGCACTTTAGGGTACGAGCCAATACCTATCAGTTTAAGCCAGAGGAGACGAACAATGACAAGTAAGCATTTGCTACTGGTATTGATGGGGTCTCTGCTACTTGGATGTCAGGCGAATGATGAGTCATTAACGGATTTTATTCGAGGGGTTGAGAGTCAGGCGCGTCGAGATGTCGAGAAACTTAAGCCTGCAGATAAGTATGTTGCCGTCACGTACGCACCTGAAGTACAGCGTGCGCCCTTTGAGTTACCAAAAGAAGCCACGATCGCCACTCAGCCCGTTGCAAGAAAAGATTGCTGGCAACCGCCTTCAAGAAGGCGCACTGGCAAATTAGAAAAATTCCCATTAAGCCAATTACGTTTGAAAGGAGTTATGGGCATGGGTAATACGGTTTCTGGTCTCGTTCAGGCACCCAACGGCACCGTTTATAAAGTGAAGCCGGGGCAATACCTCGGACGCAACAATGGCAAAGTGACCCATGTCAGCCATTCCTATTTGTTAATTAATGAAACGTTGCCCGACGGCTTAGGGTGTTGGCAGAAGCGTAAAGTTAAGTTGGCTTTGAGATAGCCCCATTTATTTTTGATATTGAGTAATGAAAATGAGACAAGGATTAACACGTACACCAAGGATACTAACTGGGCTCTTCTCCTTATGGTTGTTTGTATTTTTAGCCCCTTTAGTGGCAGCAGAAGAAGTATCGTCTAATGCCTTAAAGAGTATCGATTTTCGCACTAATAAAGATAAAGACGCCGTTATTGTCGTTGAACTGGCGTCACCTGCCGCGATTGTTGATGTCAAACGCGTACAGGAAGGGTTAAGTATCGATTTGCTTAATACTTCGGTAAAAGACGAGCAACTGTATCTCCTAGACGTAAAAGATTTCTCGACTGTGGTTGAAAGCGTAGAGGTGTTTCGCGATACCTCAACTACGCGCTTGGTTGCGCACATCAATGAAGAATATACGCATGATTACCGTTTAACGGGGCGATTCTTGGAAATCAAAGTGGCTAAGATCAAACCCAATGAGAAAGCTCCGGATAAAAGCATTCTAGAAAAAGAAGGCAAGCTCATTTCGATTAACTTCCAAGATATTCCTGTACGTAACGTGTTACAGCTGATTGCCGACTACAACCAGTTCAACTTGGTTGTTTCAGACTCCGTAGAAGGTAACCTCACACTTCGTCTTGATGGTGTTCCGTGGCAGCAAGTGCTGGATATTATTTTGCAAGTTAAGGGGTTAGATAAGCGTGTTGATGGCAACGTGATTCTGGTTGCTCCAACAGATGAGCTTGATCTGCGCGAAAAACAGCAACTCGAAAAGCAGCAGCTAGAACAAACGATGGGAGAGCTTTCGTCTGAAATCATCAAGGTAAACTTCGCCAAAGCTTCAGACATTGCAGAGATGATCAACGGAGAAGGGAACATCAGTATGTTGTCTGAGCGAGGTAGTATGACCATTGATGAGCGGACTAACTCGTTATTGATTCGTGAGCTACCTGAAAACATTGAAGTGATTCGAGAAATTATTGAATCTTTGGATATCCCGGTGAAGCAGGTTCAAATTGAAGCGCGTATTGTGACCATCAATGAAGGCAACATGGACGAGTTGGGAATTCGCTGGGGCTTTACCTCTATTAATGGCAATAACACGGTTGGTGGTTCTATCGAAAACAACCTTGCCACGATCGGTTTATATAACGGTGGTGGTGAAGGAGAAGACGGTGGTGACGGTGATGGAGTAGGTATCGATGACTTCCTAAACGTAAACTTAGCTGCAACCAGTCCAAACGCGACTAGCATTGCTTTTCAGGTTGCAAAATTAGGCTCAGACACCTTGTTAGACCTCGAGCTTTCTGCGCTGCAACAAGAGTCCAAAGCTGAGATTATCTCAAGCCCACGTTTGATCACTACCAATAAGAAGCCTGCCTATATTGAGCAAGGTACCGAGATACCTTATCTAGAGTCCTCATCAAGTGGTGCTACGACGGTAACGTTCAAAAAAGCAGTATTGAGTTTGAAGGTGACGCCACAAATTACACCGGATAACCGTCTTGTGTTGGACTTAAGCGTTACGCAAGATAGACCTGGACAAGTCGTGAAAACAGGTACTGGTGAAGCCGTTGCGATTGATACTCAGCGTATCGGGACGCAAGTGTTAGTAAATAACGGTGAAACCGTCGTTCTCGGTGGTATTTTCCAGCACAGCATTACTAACGCGGTGGACAAAGTGCCTTTGTTAGGCGATCTGCCACTATTAGGTGCGCTTTTCCGTCGAAGTTATGAAAATGTTGGCAAAAGTGAGCTGTTAATTTTCGTCACCCCTAAGGTGGTGATTCAGTAGTTCTACCTCGTGAAAAACTGATTAAATCAAAAATAAAGTTGCAATAGTGGCACCATGCTTGGATAATTTCGGGTCTTATCACGAATTATCTGTGAGGAACTGGTGCCACAAGCCTTGTAGAACAGCGATTTAGCTGTGTTTTCTTGTGGCGATCTTATTGAATCAATGTTGTAAATTACTGCTAAACATGGCTGAGAAACGTAATATTTTCCTTGTTGGCCCAATGGGCGCCGGCAAAAGTACAATTGGTAGACATCTAGCACAGCAACTGCATATGGAGTTTGTTGACTCCGATACAGTGATTGAAGAACGCACTGGTGCAGACATCTCTTGGGTTTTTGATGTAGAAGGTGAAGAAGGCTTCCGCAAGCGTGAAGAAGCGGTACTTGAAGACCTAACACAAGAGCAAGGCATCGTGCTTGCGACTGGCGGTGGCTCTGTTAAGAGCAAAGAAAACCGTAATCGTCTTTCGGCACGTGGTGTTGTTGTTTACTTAGAAACGACGATTGAAAAGCAACTTGCGCGCACAAACCGTGACAAGAAGCGTCCTCTACTTCAAACGGACAACCCTCGCGAAGTATTGGAGCAATTAGCTGAAGAACGTAATCCTCTGTATGAAGAAGTAGCGGATTACACTGTTCGCACTGACGATCAGAGTGCAAAAGTGGTAGCCAACCAGATCGTAAAAATGCTAGAAGAGAGATAAGTTTTTATCTTTTTTTTAATTGGAGCAAACCGATGGAACGGATTACGGTCAACCTAGCTGAGCGTAGCTACCCAATCTCTATTGGCGCCGGGTTATTTGAGGACCCGGCGTACCTCTCTCAAGTTCTCTCAAACAAAAATGCAAAACAAAAAGTTGTTGTGATCAGTAATGTCACAGTGGCGCCTTTGTATGCAGACAAAATTTTAAAGCAACTCGAGCAGCTCGGTTGTAGTGCATCCTTGTTAGAATTGCCTGACGGCGAACAGTACAAAAACTTGGATGTGTTTAACCAAGTGATGAATTTCCTCCTCGAGGGGAATTACGCTCGTGATGTTGTGATCATCGCGTTAGGTGGTGGCGTTATTGGCGACCTTGTGGGTTTTGCTTCTGCCTGTTACCAGCGTGGGGTCGACTTTATTCAAATACCAACGACATTACTATCTCAAGTGGACTCTTCGGTGGGTGGAAAAACCGCGGTTAACCATCCGTTGGGTAAGAACATGATAGGTGCGTTTTACCAACCTAAAGCCGTGATCATCGATACCAACTGTTTATCGACGTTGCCTGAGCGTGAATTCGCAGCAGGTATCGCAGAAGTCATTAAGTACGGCATCATTTACGATGCAGACTTTTTTGTATGGTTGGAAGAAAACCTTGAACGCTTGTACGCGTTGGATGAAGAAGCGCTAACTTATGCCATTGCACGTTGCTGTGAAATAAAAGCGGAAGTGGTGGCTCAGGATGAGAAAGAATCGGGCATCCGCGCTCTGCTCAACTTAGGTCACACCTTTGGTCATGCGATTGAAGCTGAGCTTGGCTACGGCAATTGGCTGCATGGTGAAGCGGTTTCTGCTGGCACGGTTATGGCGGCCAAAACTTCGCATCTGCGCGGTCTTATTTCAGCAGAGCAATTTGAGCGTATTGTTGCGATTTTGCGTCGTGCCAAATTGCCTGTTCATACTCCAGAAAGTATGAGCTTCGATGACTTCCTCAAACATATGATGCGAGATAAAAAAGTCCTCTCTGGTCAATTAAGATTAGTTCTACCTACAGGCATTGGTAGTGCCGAGGTCATTGCTGATACGACACAAGACGTACTCAAACAGGCGATAGACTTCGGTCGCGATATTTAACCTTGTAATGGCGCCTTTGGGCGTCATTCTTGTAGTGTATTAAGGTTATTAGATGAGTGTTGCTCACGTTCTGGAATTAGATTCTCAAATCGAGTTGCTTGATAGGTTAGGATTGCTGACTAATTTTGGTTCCAACTTCATTGCGATTAATGGTCATGATGGTTATGGAAAATCTTGGTTAGCGCAGCGATACCTTGAAGTGGGTGCCAGTAACAAGAATCAATGTTTGTTACTTTGTCATTCTAATCAAGATGATGTGCAGCGCCGCATCCTTATTTTGAGTCAACTGGTTTCGGACGCATTGTTTAATCAGCAAGAGCCTTTACTTGATAGCCTCGAAAGACTATTGGGTGATGAGCCTTGTGATATCGCGATTGTGGTTGATGATGCGCATTTATTAAGTGAGACGCTCGTTTCTGAGCTTTGGATGCTGGTTTTAGAGGCGCATCATAAGCCGAATTGGACCATCAATGTCTTATTATTTACGCAGTCTGGGCGCTTAGAAGGATTGCTGTCACGTCTCAGTTACGGACAAGAGATAAAGCCTGTTGAGCTTGATATTGATATGTTGTCCGAAGTGGAAGCCCGTCGTTTCTTTGAATCACTTGTTGCGCGCTATGTTGATGATGAGGCGGAGAAGCGGGTTCGAGATACATTTAAAAAAGTTGACCCAGTACCGGGTGACATCATGGCGTTAGGAGAGATGAAAGTGGAAAAAAGGATCATTATCCGCTCGATTGTCGGTTCACCGCTGAATATTGCGTTAGTGGTATTAGCATTACTGTTGCTTGCTGCTGGTGGCTATTGGTGGATGTATAATCAACCAAGCCCTGATGATAAAGCGCAGCAAATTGCTGGTAGTTTAGAGCAAACGGCTATTCCAACTTTTGAAGATTCAGGAATCAGTGCTGCGCAGTCTTCACTACAATCTGTGACTGATGACACTAGCAGTGGTCTTGATGGCTCTGGCGCGATTGATGATTCTGATTCATTACCGCCAGCAGTAACGGAAGAAGTGGCGAGCGTTGGCAGTGATGACAATCAACAGAGAGTGGTGATTGAGTCGAATGTGGTCGATGCATTGCTTGAAGGTAAAGCTGATTCAGCAGACACAAAAGCGATTGATGATATCGTAGGTACTGATAAAGCAGAAACTGCTGATGAAACTGACTCTCCTTTGATTAAAGTCGTAAAACCAAATCAAGGTATGACGCAAACTTCTGCTCAGTCAGGAGAAGACGGTGCGAAGCAGCCTGTGGTTAAGTTTTCATTTGCTCGCGAAGAATTAAAAGCACTATCACCAAGAGCCTATACACTGCAGCTTGCTGCTATGACGTCAATGGAGGATGTACAAGCCTTCCTCGATGAGCATCAGCTGAATAATCAAGTACGAATTTATCCTACCGTTCGCAATGACACCGAGTGGTATATCATCACATACCAAGATTATCCGACAATTCAAATGGCTCGCGATGCCGTTGCAAGCTTGCCTGATTCGGTTAAGTCGGTGAGTCCTTGGGCAAAATCACTCCGTCAGGTTCATCGCGAAATTGATCGCGTGAAATAAACCTGAGCTTCGCTGAAAAATATGTTACATTCCGCAGCCTTAATTTTTGGTCGATAGATAGAGCAGTAGATGAAAAAGCAACGAGCCTTTCTTAAATGGGCAGGAGGAAAATACGGACTGGTTGAAGACATCCAACGTCATTTACCGCCGGCTCGAAAGCTAGTTGAACCTTTTGTTGGCGCGGGCTCAGTTTTTCTGAATACCGACTATGACCATTACCTACTGGCAGATATCAATCCAGATCTGATCAATCTGTACAACCTACTGAAAGAACGCCCTGAAGAGTACATCTCTGAAGCGAAGCGTTGGTTTGTTGCCGAGAACAACCGTAAAGAAGCCTACTTACACATTCGCGCTGAGTTTAATAAAACCGATGACGTGATGTACCGCTCTTTAGCGTTTTTGTACATGAACCGCTTTGGTTTTAATGGTCTATGCCGTTACAACAAAAAAGGCGGTTTTAACGTTCCGTTCGGTTCATATAAAAAGCCTTACTTCCCAGAGGCGGAATTGGAGTTTTTTGCCGAAAAAGCCAAGAAAGCCACGTTCGTTTGTGAAGGTTATCCAGAAACTTTTCGTCGAGCACGTAAGGGGAGTGTGGTGTATTGCGACCCTCCTTATGCACCGCTTTCAAACACGGCAAATTTCACCTCATACGCAGGTAATGGTTTCACGTTGGATGATCAGGCTGCATTAGCCGACATTGCTGAAAGAACCGCGACTGAGCGTGGTATTCCGGTTCTGATTTCCAACCACGACACTACGCTGACGCGTCGGTTGTATCACGGTGCGGATCTCAATGTAGTAAAAGTGAAGCGCACCATTAGCCGCAATGGCAGTGGTCGTAATAAAGTCGATGAGCTGCTTGCGCTTTTTCATGCCCCTGAGATGGATAAACCAAGTTCTTAGTTCTCACACTATTAAATCTAAATAGTGGATCTCCCCACTGGCTTCGGTAGAATTGCGCGCAGATTGTTTGCTCATTACTACTGAGGTCAGGTATGAAAGATTTTCTTATTGCTCCATCCATTTTATCGGCAGATTTTGCTCGTCTCGGTGAAGATGTCGAGAAAGTACTCGCAGCGGGTGCGGATGTGGTGCATTTCGACGTTATGGATAACCACTATGTACCAAACCTGACTTTTGGTGCACCTGTATGTAAAGCACTACGCGATTACGGCATCACAGCGCCAATCGATGTTCACCTAATGGTGAAACCGGTTGACCGCATTATTCCTGATTTCGCAAAAGCGGGTGCGTCGATGATTACATTCCATGTGGAAGCTTCCGATCATGTAGACCGTACACTGCAGTTAATTAAAGAGCACGGCTGTCAGGCTGGTGTGGTACTAAACCCAGCAACGCCACTTGCGAGCCTTGAGTTCATCATGGACAAAGTCGACATGATTCTACTGATGTCGGTTAATCCTGGCTTTGGTGGTCAATCATTCATTCCTCACACACTAGATAAACTGCGTGCCGTTCGTAAGATGATCGATGAGTCTGGTCGCGATATCCGTTTAGAAATTGATGGCGGTGTGAAGGTTGACAACATTCGTGAAATCGCAGAAGCGGGCGCAGACATGTTTGTTGCAGGCTCGGCGATTTTCGGTCAGCCAGATTACAAACAAGTGATCGACCAAATGCGCACGGAACTGGCTGAAGTAAAATAAGTCCCTATATACGCGCGATAATGCCCTGATTTTAAAGGCTGTCACTTTATTGGCAGCCTTTGTTATTTCTAGCGTTGGATGAAATAAAATATCCCCTGCGTTGAGCAAATAATCACTTGCCTATTTTGCGCCCTTTCTGTACTATTCGTGCTCCTTAAACTCAGTCAATTATCTTTAGTTCCTTGCTTCCTCTGGACGACTGAGCCATTTGTGGAAGCTGAATAATCCGTAAGGAGCAACCCATGCGTCATTACGAAATCGTATTCATGGTGCACCCAGATCAAAGCGAGCAAGTTGCTGGCATGATCGAGCGTTACACTGGTTCAATCACTGAAGCTGGCGGTAAAATCCACCGTCTAGAAGACTGGGGCCGTCGTCAACTGGCTTACCCAATCAACAAGCTTCACAAAGCTCACTACGTTCTTATGAACGTTGAAGCTGACCAAGCTGTAATTGATGAGCTAGAAACTGCTTTCCGTTTCAACGATGCAGTTCTGCGTAACATGATCATGCGTACTAAAGCAGCGATCACTGAGCAATCTATCATGCTTAAGCAAAAAGAAGAGCGTGCTCCACGTCGTGAAGAGCGTTCTGAAGCTAAGCCTGAAGCTAAGTCAGAAGCTGCTGAGTAAGTTTTCTTATGGCCAATCGAATGGAGCTGAGCGGCACCATTGCCAAACCGCCCATTCGTAGTAAAAGCCCTGGTGGCATTGAACACTGTCGGTTTTGGCTGGAGCATCGCTCTACTATTATCGAAGCTGACTTACCTCGACAAGTTTATTGTCGTATGCCGGTAGTCGTCAGCGGGCTTGGGTCACAAGCACTAACTCAGAATTTAGTTCAAGGCAGTAACATTAAGGTAAGTGGTTTTGTCACTTATCAAACCGGCCGAAATGGCGTGGGAAAATTAGTGTTACACGCCGACAACATTACTCAAATTTAAGATCAGGAGATAGCCCATGGCTCGTTTCTTCCGTCGTCGTAAATTCTGCCGTTTCACTGCAGAAGGCGTACAAGAGATTGATTACAAAGACGTAGCAACTCTTAAAAACTACATCACTGAAGCTGGTAAAATCGTACCTAGCCGTATCACTGGTACAAGCGCTAAGTACCAGCGTCAACTAGCACGTGCTATCAAGCGTTCACGCTACCTAGCTCTACTACCGTACACTGACAAGCATCAGTAATCGGTTCATTTTATTAAGAAAGAGGATTAAGCAATGCAAGTTATTCTACTTGATAAAATTGGTAACCTAGGTGGTCTTGGCGATACTGCAAACGTTAAATCTGGCTACGCTCGTAACTTCCTTATCCCACAAGGTAAAGCAGTTATGGCAACTAAAGCTAACGTTGAAATGTTTGAAGCTCGTCGTGCTGAACTAGAAGCTAAAGTTGCTGAGCAACTAGCTGCTGCAGAAGCTCGCGCAGAGAAAGTTAACGCTCTAGAAGCTGTAGTTATCGCTTCTAAAGCTGGTGACGAAGGCAAACTATTCGGTTCTATCGGTACTCGTGACATCGCTGACGCTATCACAGCTGCAGGCGTTGAAGTTGCTAAGAGCGAAGTTCGCCTTCCTGAAGGTGCTCTACGTACAACTGGTGAGTTCGAGATCAGCGTTCAACTTCACTCTGAAGTTTTCGCAACTGTGAACCTACAAGTTGTTGCTGCTGAGTAATTCAGTATCAAGACGAAATACTAAAAAGCACCTCTTCGGAGGTGCTTTTTTTATTTCTAAAACTGGGAGAAAAAACGGGTTAAAAAGCGAAGAGTAAATTAACGGAAAATACGCTATCCGCTTTGCTTAAGCCTTCAGGCACTTTATCGTGATACTGACGAGAGTGTGCCAGTTTCAGTGCAATATCTTCAGTAATATCATTGGTCACGCTGAGTTCACTATCGGCCCGAGTGTTACTTTTACCTGTTACCAACGTAATATCAGCCGCGAAACTCAAATTATCTAGTGCGTGCCAAGTCGTATTGATATTCCCTCGAAAAATGCCTTCTCGAACGATATCGGGAAAGACAATGTCGTCATCATCTATCTCATCTAAATTTGGTTCTTGATAACGAAAACCAGGACCGACTTCTACCTCTAAAATGAAGTTTTCAGTGTAGGAAAACTGGTAACCCAAACCACCTGATAAGGTGTAGTCTTTAAAATAGGCACTGTAACGAGAATCCACCCCTTTAAAGCTGCCATACAAATACGTTTTAGGACCTAACTTGTAGTCACTCTGTAGGGCGTAGGTGGATGAGCGTTTGTCTTCTTCACCGTCTTTGTACAAGTTGTAGTACTTCCATTCACCATTAGAACGGTGTCGACCTGACGTATATTCAGCACTCAAACGAGCATTCAGGGAACGAGAGTCCGTGTTACCTGTGTGAGCTTGATAGCCGAACTCCACCTCGGTTTTTAATGGGTCGGGCACATCAATATTTTGCTCTGGCTGTACTGATTCGTCAGCATACGATGCACTAGCGCATAGTAGGCTAAAGCTAAGTAACCAGTATCGGGACACATCAACCTCGAACGTAATTAAAAAGGAGGGGCATGATACTGATACAGATATTTTGTTGGGTCAATGGTAGGTTAATTTTTATTAGAGCTGGGCGGAAGAACCAGGCTATTACTTGTGCGGTTCGCATGTTGATTTCTTAACAAGTAATTGTCGCTTCGGGGAAGCATCTCAGTTAGGTTAAGGTTATAATCGTGGGTCAATAGTAGTTATCGAGCAAAGTCATGGCGGAAAACAGAAATCGCAAACCTTCAGACAGTCAGGTCGACGCAATCAAAGTGCCACCTCACTCACTAGAAGCCGAGCAATCAGTAATTGGTGGTCTCTTACTGGACAATGAACGTTGGGACACCGTTGCCGAACGTGTTGTAAGCAGTGATTTCTATAGTCGTCCGCATCGCCTAATTTTTGAAGGTGTAAAAACCATTCTTGAAGCGGGCAAGCCTCTCGATCTTATTACTTTATCGGAATACCTGGAGCGTCACGAGCAATTAGAAGATGTGGGCGGTTTTGCTTACCTTGCAGATTTGGCGAAAAACACGCCAAGTGCCGCTAACATTAACGCATACGCTGATATTGTTGCCGAACGTGCGATCGTCCGTGGTTTGATCGGTGTCGCGAATGAGATTGCGGATGCGGGTTACGATCCTCAAGGTCGAAGTTCGGAAGATCTGATTGATATGGCGGAGAGTAAAGTTTTCGCCATCGCTGAGTCACGAACCAGTGAAAACGAAGGGCCACAGAATGTCGATAACATCCTCGAAAAGACGTTAGAACGTATCGAGTTGTTATATAAAACGCCGCAAGATGGTGTAACGGGTGTCGACACAGGTTTCACTGACCTCAATAAGAAAACCGCAGGTTTGCAAGGTTCTGATTTGGTGATTGTCGCGGCGCGTCCATCGATGGGTAAAACGACCTTTGCGATGAACTTGTGTGAAAATGCGGCCATGCAACAAGAGAAGCCTGTGCTTATTTTCTCGCTAGAGATGCCAGCCGAGCAGTTGATGATGCGTATGTTAGCCTCTTTGTCTCGCGTTGACCAAACCAAGATCCGTACGGGTCAGTTGGATGACGAAGACTGGGCGCGTATTTCTTCTACTATGGGTATCTTGATGCAGAAGAAAAACATGTACATTGATGACAGCTCCGGTCTAACTCCGACCGAAGTGCGTTCACGCGCTCGCCGTATCGCACGTGAACATGGCGGTCTGTCGATGATCATGGTCGACTACCTTCAGCTTATGCGCGTGCCTGCACTCTCTGATAACCGTACGCTGGAAATCGCGGAGATTTCGCGCTCTCTGAAAGCGCTGGCAAAAGAGCTGAATGTGCCCGTCGTGGCGCTGTCTCAGCTTAACCGTTCCCTAGAGCAACGTTCAGATAAACGCCCAGTAAACTCGGACTTGCGTGAGTCGGGCTCTATCGAGCAGGATGCCGACTTGATCATGTTCATCTACCGTGACGAGGTATATCACCCAGATAGCCCATACAAAGGTACGGCAGAAATCATCATTGGTAAGCAACGTAACGGCCCTATCGGCTCTGTACGTCTCACCTTCCAAGGTCAACACTCGCGCTTTGACAACTACGCGGGTCCTGCATTCGATATTGATGATGAGTAACCCCATGAGCTATATGAAAGCGGCCAAGGCGTGCATTGATTTGTCTGCGTTGCAGCACAACTTACAGCGCGTGAAAGCGCAAGCGCCCCAAAGTAAAGTGATGGCTGTAGTGAAGGCCAATGGCTATGGTCACGGATTACGTCACGTTGCAAAACATGCCAACCATGCGGATGCCTTTGGTGTTGCGCGCATTGAAGAAGCGTTGCAACTGCGCGCTTGTGGCGTGGTAAAGCCGATTCTATTGCTAGAAGGTTTTTACTCTCCAGGTGACTTACCTGTTCTTGTGACGAACAACATTCAAACCGTGGTGCATTGTGAAGAGCAGCTTATCGCTTTGGAGCAAGCCGACCTTGAAACTCCGGTTGTCGTGTGGCTTAAGATTGACAGTGGGATGCACCGTCTTGGCGTTCGCCCTGAGCAATATGATGAGTTTGTCACGCGGTTGAAAGAGTGTCCAAACGTTGCCAAGCCGTTACGTTACATGAGTCACTTTGGCTGTGCAGATGAGCTGGATAGCCATATCACTCCCCAACAGATTGAGCTGTTTAAGTCGTTGACCTCTGGTTGTCAGGGGGAGCGTTCACTTGCGGCATCTGCGGGGTTGTTGGCATGGCCTCAAAGCCATTTGGATTGGGTTCGTCCGGGCATCATCATGTATGGTGTATCGCCATTTGATGACAAGACCGCACAAGATCTGGGGTATCAACCCGTGATGACACTTAAATCCCATCTTATTGCGGTACGTGAAGTTAAGAAGGGCGAAAGTGTTGGCTACGGCGGTATGTGGACCAGTAAGCGAGATACAAAAGTCGGTGTCATCGCAGTAGGGTATGGCGACGGTTACCCAAGAAGTGCCCCGAACGGCACTCCGGTTTGGGTAAATGGTCGTAAAGTACCTATCGCAGGTCGAGTTTCTATGGATATGCTGACGGTCGATTTGGGACCAGATGCAACGGATAAAGTCAGCGACGAAGCGATTCTTTGGGGGAAAGAGCTCCCAGTAGAAGAAGTGGCGGGTCACATTGGTACCATTGCGTATGAACTCGTGACTAAGCTAACGCCTCGCGTCGAGATGGAGTACTCAAAATAAACAGCGAAAGGCTAACCTAAGGTTAGCCTTTGTTTTATCTACTCACCGTTAATCGTAGCAATAACGCGGCGGCCGCCACCATAGTCTCGGTGCTCACCCAAGTAAATGCCCTGCCATGTTCCTAAAGCTAATCGACCATTTTGGATTGGTATCGTCACACTACTGCCAAGTAGGGATGCTTTAATGTGTGCTGGCATGTCGTCATCACCTTCATAGGTGTGCTGATAATAAGGAGCACGCTCTGGCACAAACTTATTGAAGTGCGCTTCCATATCCATACGCACGGTTGGATCAGCATTCTCATTTAAGGTCAAACTGGCGGAGGTATGTTGAATAAATAGGTGTAATAAACCTACTGAAAGCTCGTTTATTTGTGGTAATTGTTGTTCAATTTCATCAGTTATTAGGTGAAAACCGCGGCTTCTCGCTTTTAATTGCAGTGTTTTTTGTGCCCACATACGTGTTCCTTTGGAAATTTATAAATTGGCGTCTATCCTATTCCAATTAGAGCCTGTCATTAGTAAGTGATATGATTCTTGTCATCGTAAATGAATTGTTCATTTTCAGGGCAGGGAACGTGACCTAACTCAATGTGAGTGTAAAATCTCTCAGTCATAATTGGCACCTGAAAAAAAATTACAAAGACTTGTTTTGTGGCAATTCGCCCAAACATCTAATTAATATTCTATTTGCTAAATCGGGGATTCCACAGTTTTCGCTAGACTGTAAGGAATGGAACCTACTGTAACATCGGGATAAAGACCATGTTGAAAAATATCAATCCAACGCAAACACAAGCTTGGAAAGCGCTAACTGCGTATTTCGAATCTGCACAAGATATGGATCTTAAAGAGTTATTTGCTCAAGACGCAGCGCGTTTCGACAAATACTCTGCACGTTTCGGCTCAGACATCCTAGTCGATTACTCAAAGAACCTCATCAATGAGGAAACTCTGAAGCACCTGTTCGCTCTTGCGAACGAGACTGAGCTGAAATCTGCAATTGAAGCGATGTTCAGTGGCGAAGCGATCAACCAAACAGAAGGTCGCGCTGTTCTTCACACTGCACTACGTAACCGCGCTAATACACCAGTAATGGTAGACGGCGAAGACGTAATGCCAGCAGTGAACGCGGTTCTAGAAAAAATGAAATCATTCACTGAACGCGTTATCGGCGGTGAGTGGAAAGGTTACACAGGTAAAGCAATTACAGATATCGTGAACATCGGTATCGGTGGTTCTGACCTTGGTCCTTACATGGTGACGGAAGCTCTAGCACCATACAAAAATCATCTAAACCTTCACTTCGTATCTAACGTTGATGGTACTCACATCGTTGAAACGTTGAAGAAAGTTAACCCAGAAACGACGTTATTCTTGATCGCGTCTAAGACGTTCACAACGCAAGAAACCATGACTAACGCGCACACAGCACGTGATTGGTTCCTAGAGTCTGCGGGTGATCAAGCTCACGTGGCTAAGCATTTTGCTGCGCTTTCAACGAACGCGATAGCCGTGTCTGAGTTCGGTATCGATACCGCGAACATGTTCGAATTCTGGGACTGGGTTGGTGGCCGTTACTCACTATGGTCTGCAATCGGTCTATCAATCGCATTAGCGGTAGGTTACGACAACTTCGTTGAGCTGCTTGAAGGTGCTCACGAGATGGACAAACATTTCGTATCAACGGACCTAGAAAGCAACATCCCTGTGATCCTTGCGCTTATCGGTATTTGGTACAACAACTTCCACGGTGCGGAATCAGAAGCTATCTTACCTTACGATCAGTACATGCACCGTTTCGCGGCGTACTTCCAACAAGGTAACATGGAATCAAACGGTAAATACGTTGACCGTGAAGGCAATGCCGTGACTTACCAAACGGGCCCTATTATTTGGGGGGAACCAGGTACCAACGGTCAGCACGCGTTCTACCAGCTAATTCACCAAGGCACTAAGCTGATCCCATGTGACTTCATTGCACCTGCAATCAGCCACAACCCAGCTAGCGATCATCACCAAAAACTGATGTCCAACTTCTTTGCGCAAACTGAAGCACTAGCGTTTGGTAAGAGTGAAGAAACCGTGAAAGAAGAGTTGGTGAAAGCAGGTAAGAACGCTGAAGAAGTGGCAGCGATTGCGCCATTCAAAGTGTTTGAAGGTAACCGTCCAACAAACTCTATCCTAGTGAAGCAAATCACGCCTCGTACGCTAGGTAACTTGATCGCAATGTACGAACACAAAATTTTCGTACAAGGTGTTATCTGGAACATCTTCAGCTTTGACCAATGGGGCGTGGAGCTAGGTAAACAACTGGCTAACCAAATTCTACCTGAGCTTGCAGACGAGTCTCAAATCAGCTCGCATGACAGCTCAACAAACGGTCTAATCAACGCATTTAAAGCGTTCAAAGCTTAATGTTTGAATAGATAAAGAAAAGGTCAGCAAATGCTGACCTTTTTTATTGCCTGAGGCAAAAACAAAATAGGTTGGCCAGTGCCAACCTATTTTTTCTCTTTTATTCGAAGCAAATTTCGATAAAGGCATTTCCCCATTGGGAGGAGAAAGGCATGATGATGATTGAGCCCTCACACTTGTGGCGAATCGTATGGCCTCGGCCAGAAACCACTACCGGTGTTGCCATATCAAAATCAAAACCACTTTCCGCCAGAATGCGTTTCGCACCACCAGTAACCATGTTGGTGATCTCACCCACCATATCGGTGACCTCTTCATTGAGTCCATTTGGACGATCACCAAGCATGTTCTGCATGATTTCTAGAGCTAGCGCTTCATCAAAGGTAATCGACATTGAACCACGAGTTTGTGGACCTACCATGCCAATCAGACCAGAAACGTCACCTCGTGCGATCTCATCTTTTTTGATTCGCGGTTTTTGTGGCTTCAGCTCAAGAGAAGCCATGGTTTTTAGCACGTTCATTAAAGAAGCTAAAAACGGGTTTACAAATTCAGCGCGCATAACGTTCTTCTATACTTTTTCTTTCGTCTCGGAGGAACAGGCCTGGCATTCACCATGAGTTTCAATAACTTGGTTGGTCAGTTTGAATCCATGCTTCTCGGCGTTTTCGGCTAACAAGGATATCAGCGTCTCATCTTCGAGTTCAACGACATCACCACATTTATCGCAAATTAGTAATTGGAAAAAGTGCTGCTGAGTATTGAAAGAACAACAAGTAATAAAGCTATTTGTCGATTCCACTCGGTGGATGAAGCCTTGCTCTAGGAGAAAATCTAATGCTCGATAAACAGTGGGAGGCTTAGCCTGAGGCTCACTCTCTTTTAGTTGCTCCAATAGCTCATACGCACTTGAGGCGCGGCGGTTAGAACAAATGAGTTCAAATACGCGTCGGCGTTGCGGAGTCAATCGTACTCCACGCTCTGCGCAGATACTTTCAATTTGTTCAATGATTGTTGGGTTCAAACCTTTCACCATAACTATCGGACGTGCTCTATGATAAATCATTTCTATACGAAGTTCGTTTAGAAATGCTTCATTTTACCCACTATCAGAACGAAAATCATGAATTAAAGCAAGTCGGTGGTGGTGTGAAGTCGGAATAGTCATCACAGAATGAATCAACGAGTGACGAATTCGTATTACTGCTGCGTATTCCTAAGCATTTGTCTAGCCAGCCAACCAAATCATTCTCGCTGAAACTAGCACCTAGAGGTGCTTGGGTATACAATACCCGACTTATTTTTTGAGCGTACTGCTGCGCTCGACCTTGGCAACATAAAAACGGGTGTTTATATCATGACTCATTCTTGCAGGCTCTCCGTAGCACCAATGCTCGACTGGACCGATCGTCATTGTCGCTACTTCCATCGCTTAATGACCAAAGAAACCCTGCTGTACACTGAAATGGTGACGACAGGTGCGATCATTCATGGAAAAGGAGATTTCCTGGCTTACAACGAAGAAGAGCATCCGTTGGCCCTTCAGTTGGGTGGTTCAAACCCAGAAGACTTGGCAAAGTGTGCCAAACTGGCTCAAGAGCGTGGCTACGATGAGGTTAACCTCAATGTGGGTTGCCCGTCTGATCGTGTACAAAACGGTCGCTTTGGTGCTTGCCTAATGGCGGAACCACAGTTGGTTGCGGATTGTGTCGCTGCAATGAAGGATGTGGTTGATATTCCTGTGACAGTCAAGACTCGTATTGGTATTGATGATCAAGATTCTTACGAGTTCCTAACGGATTTTGTTTCTATTGTCTCAGAAAAGGGGGGCTGTGAGCAGTTCACTATCCACGCGCGTAAAGCTTGGTTAAGTGGTCTTAGTCCGAAAGAAAACCGTGAGATCCCACCATTGGATTACCCACGAGCTTACCAATTGAAGCAAGATTTTTCTCACTTAACCATTGCTATTAACGGTGGTGTAAAGTCACTAGAAGAAGCCAAAGCACATCTTCAGCATCTTGATGGTGTGATGATTGGTCGTGAGGCTTACCAAAGCCCATATCTACTAGCATCGGTAGATCAAGAGTTATTTGGCTCTAATGCTCCAGTGAAGAAACGCAGCGAAATTGTTGAAGAAATGTACCCATACATTGAAGCGCAATTAGCGAAAGGTGCGTACCTTGGTCATATTACCCGTCATATGTTAGGTTTATTCCAAAGCATGCCAGGTGCTCGTCAATGGCGTCGTCATATCAGTGAAAATGCGCACAAGCCGGGTTCTGGTTTAGAAGTGCTGCAAGACGCGTTAGCGAAGATTCCAAAAGAATTGAATGTGTAAAATTCACCAGTGGTTGGCTAAAATTACCAACTAAAGAATAAGTAAGCCAGAGTGCAGAAATGCCTCTGGCTTTATTTTTGAATAAAAATCATTGTGTTATCGTCATCTTGGTAAGTTGGTATGGAAACTGCTCTGTTTATTAAAAACAAATGGAGAAGTGATTATGTTGGAGCTAATCTTTATTTTAGTCTTTGCGGCGACCCTATTGGTTACCGGTATCACAATGATGACCGTATTCGCAGCAACCGGTATCGCGTTAGTTGTGATGTTTTTACTAGGAATGGTCGGAGCGGTACTCAAACTATTGCCATGGTTAATCGTGATTGCATTGGGTGTTTGGTTCTTCAAGAATTACGTTGCCCAGCCCCGCTATAAATAACGAGTGACATGATTTAGTTGATAGAGAGACGTGAGAGTATGGTATATTTCCTCTCACGTCTTCAACGTGAATATCAGCTATCTCGGAGTACACACTACATGACAAATAAAGCGACCATCGCTTTAACAGCATTATCGTTGGCAGTATCTTTTCCTGTTTTTGCAGAATATTCTGTATCGACGAAAGTCGGCGCAGAGATCTGGGCTGCTGACACTAAAGTAAATGAAGTAAGACGAGATAGCAGCACAACAGGCGCATTTTACGCGGCGATTGAACATGATGTTAAATACGTTCCTAATGCGCGCCTTCGTTACTCAAGTGTTGATGCGGATTACATGGGGTTCGATAAGCTCGATTTCACCATGTACTACCAAGTTCTGGAGCATGATTTATTGCATTTTGATGCGGGTGTTACATTCAGTAATTTAAGTGACACTAAATACATTGATGCTGGCTCAAAAAAGCGTATAGAAGAGTTTGATGAGCTGATTTGGGCTTGGTACGGTTACGCAGAGATTCAAGTTCCGGACACAAATTTTGATGTGATTGGTGAGATAAACTTTGGTGACAACAAAGGTATCAAAAGTACCGATTTCATGGCCGGTGTTCAATACCATGTACCGCTCGAAAAAGCTCAACTGGCTTTTCGTGGTGGTTACCGCGTGATTGATTTGGAGTCCGAGAAATTCATGTCGGATCTAGGGAAAGAGTTTATTTTTGCTAACGGCTTTTTTGTGAGTGCAGAATACGCATTCTAAATGCAGCCAGATTAGATACTCGATTTTTTTAAAACGTCGCTTTATAAGCGGCATAAGCGGCGTTTTTTTATATCACTTCATTATATCCAATCGAATTTTCTGCCTATTTTGCTGACTTAGACCATGCTTACCTAGGAGCAATGTGAAAGTTAAAGCAGGGATAGCGATGACAATAAACGAACTAAGACATCTATTCCGTGAAAACCAGCTTGTCGAAGCGATTATTGAACCTGCAATCCAAGAGGGTGGCTGGGTTGTGGAGTTCAGACATGCGCGCGGTGGTTTTGTTTTTCTGACGGACAGTCATGGTGAAGAATGTCTTTATGAAGATTTGGATGCAGCGTCAAAATCGGCAATGGCAGTAGGCTTTCAACAAGTCCGCATTGAAGATCGATGAGCAAAAAGTAAGCCGTTCTTACTTCCAAAAAGTTATAAAACATTCACTTCTATTCTTTCTTGTTATTAAGGAGAGTGGGTACTCTATCGTCACGCAATGAATAGGGATGTCGTGATAATGTCTTTTCAAAAGAATGAGTATTCTCACAAGAATGTGTCTGAAGATAATAATGGGCAAGGAGGAACTCCTCCAATCGCAAGCCCTCTGAATGACCAACAAATTAGCTCACTCCAACAAACTGTCTCTGAGTTGTCTTCACAGCAACTTGCTTGGGTCAGTGGGTATTTTTGGGGATTAGCTCAAAATCAACCAAATACAGCGGTAACGCCAATTGTACAAGCGACGGCAGCCGTATCAGCGAAGCCAGCAGGTAAGTTGAGTATTATTTTTGCTTCCCAAACTGGCAACGCTAAAGGCGTTGCTGAAGCTCTAGAACAGGAAGCAAAAGCAGAAGGAATTGCTGTCGAACTTTTTGATGCAAGTGATTACAAAGGTAAAAACTTAGCCAAAGAAACACATGTCATTATTGTGGCATCGACGAACGGCGAAGGCGAAGCACCAGATAACGCTATAGAGCTACACGAGTTTTTGCAATCTAAGAAAGCTCCTAAGCTGTCAAACCTTCAATATGGCGTTATTGCTCTGGGTGACTCGAGCTACGAATTCTTCTGCCAAACCGGTAAAGACTTCGACGCTTACCTATCAAAGTTAGGCGCGACCCCATTTATCGATCGTCTTGATTGCGATGTGGATTATGAAGCACCAGCAGCTGAATGGCGTAAGAATGCGTTAGGTAAGGTAAAAGATACGCTTTCTTCTGGCACTGAAGCGGATGTGGTTCAACTTCCTGTGGGTCAGGCGGCGACTGCGCACTCTCCTTACAATAAACAAAACCCATACACAGCGACGTTACTGACCAGTCAAAAAATCACGGGTCGTGATTCTGGAAAGGATGTTCGTCATATAGAAATTGACTTGGAAGGTTCGGGGTTAACGTATCAGCCTGGTGATGCGCTAGGTGTGTGGTTTGAAAATAGTTCAGAACTTGCTAATGCCATTCTTGGTAAGGTCGGTTTGTCTGGGGTTGAAACCGTTGATGTTGATGGCGAAAGCTTGTCAATCCATAGTGCTCTCGTGAGTAAATATGAAATCACAACATCTAACCCTCAGCTCATTACAAAGTTTGCCGAGTTATCCGGTAGCAAGAAGCTACAAAAGCTGGTTGACGATAAAGATAAACTTCGCGAGTACTCTGCAAATACTCAAATTGTTGATGTATTGGCAGAGAAGAAAACCAAGTTAACCGCAGATGAGTTGATTAGTTTGCTTCGTCGTCTTACTCCTCGCCTTTACTCTATTGCATCAAGCCAAGAAGAGGTCGATGAAGAAGTACACCTAACGGTTGCTTTGGTTGAGTACGAACAAAACGACGAAAAACGATATGGTGGTGCGTCGAGCTTCTTAGCACAGCGTCTCGAAGAGGGAGATGAAGTTAAAGTATTTGTTGAGCATAACAACAACTTTAAACTGCCGGAAGATGATAGCACTCCAATTATCATGGTTGGTCCAGGCACAGGGATCGCACCATTCCGTAGCTTTATTCAGGAACGTGAAAACCGCGATGCTGAAGGCAAAAACTGGTTGTTCTTTGGTGATCGTACTTTCACTCAAGACTTCTTATACCAAGTTGAATGGCAAAAGTACCTCAAGTCAGGAGTACTAAGCCGATTGGATGTTGCTTTTAGTCGTGACCAAGTAGAAAAAGTTTACGTACAACATCGCATCTTAGAAAACGCAGCTCAAGTGTGGCAGTGGATCCAAGAAGGCGCTTATATCTATGTCTGCGGTGATGCCACTCGTATGGCAAAAGATGTGCACGACGCACTGGTTATCGTTGCTGAACAAGAAGGCAAGATGCCGCGTGACGATGCGGAACAATTTATTAATGACCTACGTAAAGCGAAACGTTATCAGAGGGATGTGTACTAATGACTTTTTCTACGGACAATAATAAGCAGGTTGTATTAGGTGAAGAGTTAGGGCCGCTATCTGATAACGAGCGCCTGAAGCGAGAAAGTAACTTATTACGTGGCACCATTGAGCAAGATTTACAGGACCGTATTACTGGTGGCTTTACTGCCGACAACTTCCAGTTAATTCGTTTCCACGGTATGTATCAACAAGACGATCGTGATATCCGTAATGAACGCACAAAGCAAAAACTGGAACCATTACATAATGTGATGCTTCGTGCTCGTATGCCTGGAGGCATCATCACGCCAACGCAATGGTTAGCGATCGACAAGTTCGCAATGGAGCACTCTTTATATGGAAGTATTCGTCTGACGACTCGCCAAACGTTCCAGTTTCATGGGGTATTAAAACCGAATATTAAGTTGATGCATCAAACGCTCAACAGTATTGGCATTGATTCGATTGCAACCGCGGGTGATGTAAACCGTAACGTGTTGTGTACCACTAACCCGGTCGAATCAGAACTTCATCAAGAAGCTTATGAATGGGCGAAGAAGATCAGTGAACACCTGCTTCCAAAAACACGTGCTTACGCTGAGATTTGGCTGGACGGTGAGAAAGTAGAGAGCGCTGAAGAAGATGAGCCTATTCTGGGTAAAAACTATTTACCGCGTAAGTTTAAAACGACGGTGGTGATCCCACCGCAAAATGACGTAGACGTTCATGCCAATGATCTTAACTTCGTAGCAATTGCGGATAACGGCAAGTTGGTAGGCTTTAACGTTTTAGTTGGCGGCGGCCTAGCGATGACACATGGTGATACGTCAACTTATCCGCGCCGCGCTGACGACTTAGGTTTCATCCCATTAGAGAAAACGCTTGATGTTGCAGCGGCGGTGGTTACCACTCAGCGTGATTGGGGTAATCGCTCAAACCGTAAGAATGCCAAAACCAAATACACACTTGACCGTGTAGGTACTGATGTCTTTAAAGCCGAAGTCGAAAAGCGAGCAGGCATTCAGTTTGAAGCAAGCCGCCCGTACGAGTTTACTGAGCGTGGTGACCGTATTGGTTGGGTAGAAGGAATTGATGGTAAATATCATTTAGCGCTTTTCATCGAAAACGGTCGCTTATTAGACTTTCCAGGTAAACCACTTAAGACGGGTGTTGCTGAAATTGCCAAAATCCATAAAGGCGATTTCCGTATGACTGCCAACCAGAACTTAATTGTTGCGGGGGTACCTAAAAGCGAAAAAGCGAAGATCGAAAAGATCGCTCGTGAACATGGCTTGATGGATGACAATATCAGTGAGCAGCGCAAAAATTCAATGGCGTGTGTTGCCTTTCCAACGTGTCCGTTAGCAATGGCAGAGGCAGAGCGTTTTCTTCCTCAGTTTGTTACTGATGTGGAGGGGATTTTGGAAAAGCACAACCTACCAGAAAATGACAACATCATTTTGCGTGTAACTGGATGTCCAAACGGTTGTGGTCGCGCCATGTTGGCTGAAATTGGTTTAGTTGGTAAAGCGCCAGGTCGTTACAACCTACATTTAGGTGGTAACCGTGCTGGTACTCGAGTACCAAAAATGTATAAAGAGAACATCACGGATAAGCAAATCTTAGAAGAGATTGATCTGCTGGTGGCTCGATGGTCGAAAGAGCGTGAAGAAGGCGAAGCCTTCGGCGATTTCACAATTCGTGCTGGTATTATCCAAGAAGTGCTCGTATCAAAGAGGGACTTTCATGCTTGATTCTGTAGCATCCAGGCTTGAGCTTACAGAGTTATTGACATTAACAAAGACGGAGCAAATCCTCCGTCTTGCTCAAATTAATGTCGAGCTCGAAAAGCTTTCGGCACAAGATAGAGTAAAGTGGGCTTTAGAAAATCTAGAGGGCGAGTTTGCGGTTTCTTCTAGTTTTGGTATTCAAGCCGCGGTTATGCTTCATTTAGTGACTCAAGTCAAAGCGGATATCCCCGTCATTCTAACCGATACAGGATACCTGTTTGCTGAAACCTATCAATTCATTGATGAGCTGACAGATGCTCTCAACCTAAACTTAAAAGTTTATCGAGCGAAAGAAAGTGCGAATTGGCAAGAGGCTCGATATGGAAAGTTATGGGAGCAGGGTGTAGAGGGAATTGAAAAATACAACAAGCTCAATAAAGTGGAGCCAATGCGTCGAGCGCTAAAAGAGCTTAATGTTGGAACGTGGTTCTCTGGACTGCGTCGAGAGCAAAGTAAATCTCGTGCAGGTTTACCGATTCTATCAATTCAGAACGGTGTGTTTAAATTTCTACCAGTAATTGATTGGACTAATAAAGACGTTCATTACTACTTAGAACAACACGGCCTTAAATACCACCCATTGTGGGATGAAGGTTACCTTTCAGTTGGTGATACACATACCACTCGTAAATGGGAGCCGGGAATGTCAGAGGAAGAAACTCGATTCTTTGGCTTAAAGCGAGAATGTGGCCTACACGAAGATGATGGTTCTGAACAAGATGGGTCTGGCATATAGCCATAATGCTCTTTAAATAGAGTTTAGGTTAAGTTTAATAAAGATAGCTGCAATAAAGCAGCTTTCTTTATTTATGGTACTTGAAAAACACGTCTCAAAGAACAACTCTGTGGATAAGTTGTGTGAGAGTTTGGGGTAAAGTTGAATAAATAAAGGTTTGATCGAAAACTCATCGTTTAACCATTATTTTTGCAATTTTTGAAAAATAACACTTGCCAATGTGAGCGCGATCTCTATAATGCCTCCTCGTCGACAGGGCAAGGCCTCACAAGGGTTTAAGCGAAGTTGATAAGGCTGAAAAGAAAAACGAAATAATTTGAAGAAAGTGTTTGACACAATAAATTATCTCGCTAGAATGGCCGCCTCTTCCGAAGTGATGTCAATCACAAAGAAGAGTTGCTCTTTAACAATATAGACCTATCAATCTGTGTGGGCACTCGTTGATGATAATCCAATTCGATACTTCGGTATCAAATTAGGTTTCAATGAAACGAAGTGGCCATTCGAATTGGGAAGCAGCCTTGAGCTGTTTTGTTTTACTTTTCTAAAGTGAAAACCAATAAGAGCACAGTCAATTCAAACATTACTTTATGTAATGTTCAGTATTCATTGAGCCGAACAAAATCTTAAATTGAAGAGTTTGATCATGGCTCAGATTGAACGCTGGCGGCAGGCCTAACACATGCAAGTC
>NZ_RBWD01000023.1:0-49778 GCF_009361695.1 Vibrio sp. VGrn 2
TCATCACCTGGGAAATCGTATTCAGATAGAAGTTCACGAACTTCCATTTCTACTAGTTCTAGTAGCTCTTCATCGTCAACCATGTCACATTTGTTCATGAATACGATGATGTATGGGATACCAACCTGACGGCCTAGTAGGATGTGCTCACGAGTTTGTGGCATTGGGCCATCTGTCGCAGCAACAACTAGGATACCACCGTCCATCTGTGCAGCACCAGTGATCATGTTTTTAACGTAGTCCGCGTGTCCTGGACAGTCAACGTGTGCGTAGTGACGAGTTGGAGTGTCGTACTCAACGTGAGAAGTTGCGATTGTGATACCGCGCTCACGCTCTTCTGGAGCGTTATCGATAGATGCGAAGTCTTTAGCTACACCGCCGTAAACTTTAGCAAGAGTAGTACAGATAGCTGCAGTTAGAGTTGTTTTACCGTGGTCAACGTGGCCGATAGTACCAACGTTAACGTGCGGTTTCGTACGTTCAAATTTTTCTTTAGACACGATCGTGTTCCTTCCTAGTTATGATTCGTCGTGATCATTATTGATCGACGACGCGCCAGAAATTGTTATTTTATGCGCCAACGCCCGTTAGCGCAATATTTGGACGCCCTGATCTCGCAAAAAGTCGTAAACTTTTTGTAGTTCAATCGTCAATTAGTAACCACGCTCTGCAATAATTTTATCTGCGAAGTTTTTCGGCACTTCAGCGTACTCGTGAAACTCCATAGAGTAAGACGCACGGCCTTGAGTTGCAGAACGTAGATCAGTTGCGTAACCGAACATTTCAGATAGTGGTACTTGAGCACGGATGATCTTAAGACCAGCCACACCTTCGTCCATGCCTTCAATGATACCGCGACGACGGTTTAGGTCACCAACAACGTCACCCATCCAGTCTTCCGGAGTGGTTACTTCGACATTCATCATTGGTTCTAGAATCACAGGTTGTGCTTCTAGTGCACCTTTCTTGAATGCCATCGAGCCAGCGATCTTAAACGCCATCTCGCTTGAGTCTACATCGTGGTAAGAACCATCAAATAGTGTAGCTTTAATATCTAGTACAGGGTAACCCGCTAGAACACCACTATTCATTTGTTCCTCAATACCTTTCGATACCGAACTGATGTATTCCTTAGGAATCACACCACCCACGATTTCGTCTACGAATACGAAACCTTCGCCAGGTTCAGAAGGCTCAAGTTTGACCCACACATGACCGTATTGACCACGACCACCTGATTGACGAACAAACTTACCTTCAACTTCCGCTTTACCACGAATGGTTTCACGGTAAGCAACCTGAGGTTTACCAACGTTACAATCAACGCTGAATTCACGCTTCATACGATCAACGATAATGTCTAGGTGAAGTTCACCCATACCTGAGATCAGAGTCTGACCTGATTCGTCGTCCGTTTCCACGCGGAATGATGGATCTTCCGCAGCCAGTTTACCTAGCGCGATAGCCATTTTCTCTTGGTCTGCCTTAGAACGAGGTTCTACAGCAATCTGAATAACTGGTTCAGGGAATTCCATGCGCTCTAGAATCACTTTGTGGTTCTGATCACACAGTGTGTCACCTGTTGTTACGTCTTTCAGACCGATAGCAGCAGCGATATCACCAGCGCGAACTTCTTTCACTTCTTCACGCTTATTCGCATGCATCTGAACGATACGACCGAAACGCTCTTTCTTCTCTTTTACAGAGTTGTAAACAGCGTCACCGGAGTTTACAACACCAGAGTAAACACGCATGAACGTTAGCGTACCCACGAATGGGTCAGTCGCGATCTTAAATGCTAGCGCAGAGAATGGTTCGTTGTCGTCAGCGTGACGCTCAACTTCATTCTCTTTTTCATCGATACCTTTAATCGCAGGAACATCGATTGGCGATGGCAAGAAGTCAATCACTGCATCTAGTACCGCTTGAACACCTTTGTTCTTAAACGCACTACCACAAGTGGCAAGCACGATTTCGTTATTTAGTGTACGAATACGTAGCGCTTGTTTGATCTCAGCTTCAGTCAGCTCACCTTCTTCAAGGTACTTGTCCATCAGCTCTTCACTAGCTTCAGCAGCCGATTCAACCATATGGTTGCGCCACTCTTCAGCAAGTTCGATCATGTCAGCAGGAATGTCTTCGTAAGTAAACGAAGTACCTTGATCGGCTTCATTCCAGTTGATCATTTTCATCTTGATAAGGTCGATGACACCTTTGAAATTCTCTTCTGCACCAACGTTTAGCTGGATAGGAACAGGGTTCGCACCAAGACGATTTTTAATTTGGTCCACAACGCGTAGGAAGTCTGCACCTGCACGGTCCATCTTGTTCACAAATACCATACGTGGAACGTGGTACTTGTCCGCTTGACGCCATACAGTTTCAGACTGAGGTTCAACACCAGATGAGCCACAGAACACAACCACAGCACCATCAAGTACACGAAGAGAACGCTCTACTTCGATAGTAAAGTCAACGTGTCCAGGGGTATCAATGATGTTTACGCGATGCTCTGGGAATTGTGCTTCCATACCACGCCAGAAAGTAGTAGTCGCAGCTGAAGTGATAGTAATACCACGTTCCTGCTCCTGCTCCATCCAGTCCATGGTTGCTGCACCATCGTGAACTTCGCCGATTTTGTGAGAAAGGCCAGTGTAGAACAGAATACGCTCAGTTGTGGTTGTTTTTCCTGCATCTACGTGAGCACAGATACCGATATTACGGTAGCGCTCAATAGGAGTTTTACGAGCCACGATTGTATCCTCTTACTAAGGTGTACCTTAGAGTATAGAAAAGTGCTGCGAGAGAACCTCGCAGCACAGAAGGTATTACCAGCGGTAATGAGCGAATGCTTTGTTCGCATCTGCCATACGGTGAACGTCTTCACGTTTCTTAACAGCAGTACCTTTGTTCTCAGACGCGTCTAGCATTTCAGCAGCTAGGCGTTGAGCCATAGATTTTTCACCACGCTTGCGCGCAGCTTCAACCAACCAACGCATAGCAAGTGCGTTACGGCGAACCGGACGAACTTCTACAGGAACTTGGTAAGTTGAACCACCAACACGGCGAGATTTAACCTCTACCGCAGGGCGTACGTTTTCAAGAGCTTCTTCAAAAATAGCTAAGTGGTCTTTACCAGACTTTTCAGCCATAGCATCTAGTGCAGTGTAAACAATTTTCTCTGCAGTAGATTTTTTACCGTCAACCATTAGGATGTTAACGAATTTTGCCAGCAATTCAGATTTGAATTTTGGATCTGGAAGGATCTTACGCTGACCAATGACGCGACGACGTGGCATGGATTTATCTCCGTTGTCTTCTTCAGGTTTTATCCAAAACTTTTCAGTTTTTTCAAAAAATTAAAAATAATTTAGTGTTTGGCCTTACTTAACGGAATCCATTAAGACTTAGGACGCTTCACACCGTACTTAGAACGACCTTGTTTACGGTCGTTAACGCCAGCACAGTCAAGTGCACCGCGAACAGTGTGGTAACGTACACCCGGAAGGTCTTTTACACGACCGCCACGGATTAGTACAACACTGTGCTCTTGAAGGTTGTGACCTTCACCGCCGATGTACGATGTAACTTCGAAGCCGTTTGTCAGACGTACACGACAAACTTTACGAAGTGCTGAGTTAGGTTTTTTAGGTGTAGTAGTGTAAACACGAGTACATACACCACGTTTTTGTGGGCACGCTTCTAGTGCAGGCACGTTGCTTTTAACAACTTGCTTTGCACGAGGCTTACGTACCAACTGGTTAATAGTTGCCATTAACTAGCTCCTGATTTACTTGAAAGTAAGCTTTGTGAAAAATCTATCCCCAACTACCATTGCAGTTAGGGACGCAAAATTCTATGCAGCAGTGAGAGGTGTGTCAAGAAATATACGGATCTTTTTTGTTCAATTAGGACAATTCATCCGTAAAGCTTTAGCGACAGTAAATCACGTTCAATCCCAAGTAAGCGATTTATCCTGTTTAACTGTGAGCTCAACGAAGCCTGAGTAATTCACGATCGTCAGTGATGGACTGATACGATTCGCAATACCGCGAGCGTGAATATCGCTCTCTAGCACAAATACACTGCGGTTTTTTAGGTGGGAAAACGCTTTATGCTGCGAGTTAGCAGCGTACACGGCATCTTCTATAAGTAAGATGTCATCCTGTACATTACATAAGGGCATGGCGTCTTCTAGAGCAGAGACCGTTTTTATGATGTGTAACATAACTTCCTCAAAAAGACAGTAGCTTGCCAGCGTGTTGCAACTTATCTTTGAGCTGCTCTGAGCTTAACGCTTGAGCTTCAATGACTAAGTCCGCTTGAGCCAAACCTCGCTGAGCTAATGACTCTGAGCACACAAAGACTTGTTCGATATCGTATAAATCGAAAAGCTTCAGCATCGGCGCATAATCTTTGCTCAAGATCTTACTCGGCTCTTGTCCTAGTAGAAGCTGGTAAACCCCATCTCCCATGAAAATGACGCTGATATCTTCACAGTAAGCCGATGCAGCTAACAGTGCATCCACACCTTCACGACCAGCCGCACTGCCATGCGGTGCGCTACGAAATAGATAAGTTAGCTGACTCAAAACTGTACCACTCTGTCTTGGGTTAACATCGCTTCGGCTAAGCTACCTAAGCCGGCTTGCTCAAAACCTTCCGCTAGATTGCTCTGGACCAAACCATGTTGATTCGCTTCTTCTTCACTTACGATCCCGCGACGCAAAGCTGCAGCAACACAAGTTTCTAGACGAACACCATGCTCTTTTGCCAAAGATTGCCATGCCTTATTGAGATCAAATTCGTCGTTGGCAGGCACACTCAAAGCAGTACCATTGGTCACGCCCTCTTGATAAAAGAAAACGCTCACTAACTGATGGCCTTGCTCAATCACCGCCTTGGCGAACTGATAAGCACTGCGCGCTGACTGGCTACCGTAAACAGGACCGTTCACCACCAACGTGTAAGTCAGTTTACTCACTTTTCATCGTCCTCGGTTTTACGTTGACGAATGTATAAGTAGACGGTGTGTTTTGAAATGTTAAGACGATCTGCAACGCGGTTGATGGCATCTTTAATATCGAAGATGCCTTTGTCGTACAATTCCATCACGATTTGGCGATTCTTGGTGTTGTTCGATACGGATTTATCCGCATTGATCTCTTCGATGGTGCGTTCAACAGTTTGGTCCACCAGCTCTTCTACGTCACTAGCAAAGTTAACCGAGGAAGCCGCTTCTTTTGCTTCTTGCGTTGGCATGAAAGATTGAAGGACTTGCGAGAAGGGCGCGTCCAAGTTGACGTTGATACACAACAAACCAATAACGCGATTTTCACCATTACGAATGGCGACAGTGATCGACTTCATCAACACGCCACCTTTTGCACGGGTAAAGTACGAACGTGAGAAGTTGCGCTCCGAGCCTTCGATGTCTTTTAGCATTTTAAGCGCTAAGTCAGTGATCGGTGAGCCGACTTGGCGACCCGTGTTTTCACCGTTAGCGATTTTAATTGCAGAGGTATTTAAGTCTTCTAGCGAGTGAAGAACGATTTCACAAAAGGGACCTATCAGGCTGGCGATACCATCAACGACCGCCTCATAAGATCTTAAAATGATTTTGTCGTGCTCGGTAAACGGCATCACGTTAACGGATTCCATTTCGAGCAGCATCTCCGCGTTTATTGTTTCTGTAGTTGTCATAAGCCTTCGAGCGAAAAATCAACAAATTGGTGTAAGTTTATCAGAAAATTTGAAAATCAACCTAGCAAACTCACCAACTAGTGACCTAGAACAAAAAAGGCCCGTTAAACGGACCTTTTTCAATAACTTATCGCTGCTTATTGTTATTGCTCTGCGTTGTCGTTCTCGACTTTTAGCAGCTCAACTTCAAATACTAGCGTTGAGTTAGCAGGAATGCTTGGTGTGTCCTGGTCACCGTATGCTAGCTCTGGCGGGATAACGAATTTGAATTTAGAACCCACAGGCATTAGCTGAACACCTTCTGTCCAACCTGGGATTACACGGTTAAGTGGGAATGTTGCAGGTTCACCACGATCGTAAGAGCTATCAAATTGCGTACCATCGATTAGCGTACCTTTGTAATGTACTTGAACCGTATCAGTGTCTTTTGGCTTCTCGCCTTCAGCTGGAGTAATAACTTGGTATAGAAGACCTGTATCTGTCTTCACTACGCCTTCTTGCTTCTCGAACTCAGCACGGAAATCATCGCCAGCTTTTTTTGCTTCAGCGGCTTTCTCAGCCGCTTGTGCTTGCATCTTTTCAGCAACACGCTTATCTAGAGATTCTAGTGCTGCACGTGTTTCTTCTTCATTCAATTCAGCATTGCCTTTGAAGACGTCTTCGATACCTTTTAGTACCAAGTCTTTGTTAAGATTAATGCCGATTTCGCTTGGCTTGTCGATGCTTGTGCTTAGGTAATTAGCAAATGAAACACCGATTGCGTATGCCGCTTTATCGTCGTCGGTTTTAAAGTGAACCGCTTTACCGGTTTCTGCTTGAACTTGTTCTGCTTGAGGTGCGGCTTCTGTTTTAGTTTCTTCTTTCTGACAACCTACCGCTAGCATAACTGTTGCAGCAAGTAGCGACACTTTTAAAACTGATTTCATTAAATTCTCCCAATAATGGCTTTGCCATTGGTTGTTGTGCACAAATCTTCTATGAGACTAGTGAAGACAATCGTTATACCAATATACTAGCTATATGTCTTAAGACACAAACCGGATTATTAGATGTGATGCAAAGAATTTCTCATTTATTCCTATATTTAATTGTCATCACCACGTTAAATGGTTGCTTTTTCGCCGAGCGTGAAGTGCAGCGTTGGCCGATAGAGCCTCAGGGTGCGACGAGCTTCGCACTTAGCAGAGATGGACGATTTGCTCTGCTCTATTCTCAGCAACACCATTTGATGTTGTGGGACCTAGAGCAAAATGAACAACTAGCCAACCTGGGTGAGCTCGATGCCGATGCCAACGTGGTATCCCATATTCGTATCTCAGACAATGGTCGCTATGCAGTCACAGCGAGCCAAATGAACTTCGCAGTTTGGGACTTAGGCTGGACGCAATCCGAAGGCCTTTGGTCTATTTCTGATGCGCTCATTCGCGACGTTGATATCACCAGTAACGGTGAACAAGTTCTGCTCGGGTTATCCAACGGTAAAGCAATTTACGTCAACTTAGTCACCGGACGTCGCTTGGAGTTCCTTGCGCATCGTGAAAAAGTCAATTCCGTCGCCATTTCTCCTAATGGCCGCTTCGCACTGACTGGTGGTAATGACTACAAAGCGTATTTGTGGGACACCGAAACCGGACAAGTGCTGCGGACCTTCGAACATGAACAACGGGTTGTTCGTGTTGCCCTGCAACGAGATGGCAAGTTAGCAATGACATCCGATGGCGGAAACCAAGCGGTAATTTGGGATTTAAAAACTGGACAAGAAGTCACACAGTTGAGCAGTTGGTCGCGCCAATTGATCTTCTCTACTGCGCGATTTTCTGATGACGGAACTCAGTTAGTGACAGGAACGCCTTCTGGCCGCGTTTCAATATGGGATACTCAAACCGGACAACGAATGAGTGGATTTGAAGTGGAGCCCAAAAAAGACACTCGCCCTCCCCGTGCGGTCGTGTATGATGCAGCCTTTGATTCAAAACAACGCGTAATTACTGCTACTTCAGCAGGTATTGCCCAAGCTTGGCAGTTAGAGAACGGATCATGACAGAAAAAATCATTCAGCAATTGGAAGCACGCATTAATGACTTAGAATGTCAGCTTGCGTTCCAAGAACAGACTATTGAAGATCTGAACGGTGCCTTATCGCAGCAGCAACTGCAAATTACCAAGATGCTCGATCAGATGAAATATGTGGTAGGTAAAGTAAAAAATATGGACTCGTCGAATTTAGCCGATCCGTCAGAAGAAACCCCACCACCGCATTATTAAAATGCAGGCTCAAATAGCACAAAGCCCAGAACATATTCTGGGCTTTGTTGTATTGATTACTTAAGAAGGTGGCTCAAGAGGAAGCTATTCGTCAGCGTAGATTTTGACGCTCAACTCGCCTTGAGTATTGATGCTAGCTCGGTACATACCAGAGCTGTTCATCGCAAAGTGCAGCTCACCTTGCGCGTCAATTGCGATTAAACCGCCTTCGCCGCCCATCTCTTTCAGTTCCCCCTGAATAATATGCTCACAAGCAGTATGAATATCTTCTTGTAAGTAACGCATCCGCGCGGCGACGTCTTCTGCGACACGTTTACGGATAAAAAACTCACCGACACCCGTAGTTGAAACTGCGACAACGCCATTTTCGGCCACCGTGCCACAGCCTATCAAAGCCGAATCCCCAACTCGATTGTATTGCTTATTCGTTACGCCACCCGTGCTGGTTGCAGCTGCTAAGTTACCTTGTTGGTCCAACGCTACGGCTCCGACGGTGCCATGTTTACGATCATCTGGGTAGCGAGATTCCGACAAAGCAAACAGCCCTTTCTCACGCATAGACAGCAACTGCTCATAACGGCGATCAGTAAAGAAGTAATCCTGTTCGGTATACTCATGGCCTTGTTCAAAAGCAAACTTCTCTGCGCCCTCACCCACCAACAACACGTGATTGCTGTTTCGCATTACGTCACGAGCGAGCTCAATTGGATTCTTGATATGACGAACACCAGCGACCGCGCCTGCGGCTTGGTTTCGACCATCCATGACAGAGGCATCCATTTCTACCATTTCGTTGTTGGTCAGCACCGAGCCTTTACCAGCATTAAAGTTAGGCGAGTCTTCCAACACTTTTACTGCAGAAACAACTGCATCCAAAGCGTCGCCGCCTTCCTCAAGAATTTGATGGCCGGCTTTTACCGACGCTTCCAAATCAGCCAAGATGGATTGCTGAAATTCATTGCTCATCTGTTCACGTAAAATGGTGCCTGCGCCACCATGAATCGCAATCGAGAAAGGTTTTGTCATCGCTTTTTCCATGAGTTGTTCTTTTCTTCTATGCACTACACCTTAGATAAACAAAAAGCGCAAGTTGAAACCTCAACTTGCGCTTTTCAAAGCTTTACTAGATAAGATTATCTAGTGAAGGAGCTTGTGATTAATGAGAACCACAGCTACCGCCGCCACAGCAGCCTTCATCGTCGTGATCATGGTCATGACCACAACCACCAGCTTGATGGATATGACCGTGTTCGATCTCTTCTGCTGTTGCTTCACGTGTAGACATAACTTCTACTTCGAAAGTTAGTGTTTGACCAGCTAGCATATGGTTACCGTCAACAACCACTTCGTTGCCGTCAACTTCTGTTACTTCTACAGGGATTGGACCTTGGTCAGTGTCAGCTAGGAAGCGCATGCCCACTTCGATTTGGTCAACGCCTTGGAATACATCCGCAGGAACGCGTTGTACTAGCGCATCGTTGTGCTCGCCGTAAGCTTCTTCAGGAGCTACCGTTACTGAGAACTTGTCGCCAGCCACTTTACCTTCAAGCTCTTTTTCAAGACCAGTGATTAGGTTGTTGTGACCGTGAAGGTAATCTAGAGGCGCTTCTGCAGTTGATTGATCAACAACCACACCGTCTTCCAACATTACTTTGTATGCAAGGCTTGCAACAACGTTCTTTTCAATTTTCATACTAACTCCAGGGAGATTAATTGACTTAACCTGAATGGGGTTAAGTACTGAGATATCTGGGTGTATTATGGGGATCAATTATCGAAGTTCAATTATTCCGGCTTAAAAATTCCGATCATTTCCTGATCTGAGTGTTTATTTTTCTCTACAGATTGCGGTTTACGCTGCTCAGTAAACTCACACTCGACACACTCAACTAACTCGATATTATTTTCAATCCACCAGCGCAGGGTATCTTGCTGGCTGCAATTTGGGCAGCTAGCGCCGGCAATAAAACGTTTCTTGATTTTCACGCTATTTCCTTAGCTTGAGTCTTGGCTCAAGTACTACTTCCAATGATTAGGTGACTGATGGTCGCTCTCCATCTCACGACCAAAAATTTCTTCTAGCTCTTTGCGTGCCTCTTTCGCTCTCTGAGCCAATTTCTTATCTTCATTGTGCTGAGGCAATAAGTCCTTAAGCATAGCATTATCTAACTTACGAAAATGTGCTTCTGCCCGCTTTGCTTGATAAGGGTGCATACCAAGTTCTACGAGCGCTTGGCGACCGAGATCCAATGCCCCTAAAAATGTTTCACGAGAGTAATTCTCGACACCGTGGCTCATTAACTGATACGCCTCGACACGGCTTCTTGCTCGGGCTAGCAACTTAAGTTTCGGAAAGTGCACGCGGCAGATATCAACGATGGCCATCACCTCATCAGGTGAATCGGTACAAATGATCAATGCTTCTGCTTTATCTGCGCCAGCAGCCCGCAAAAGATCAATTTGGGTAGCATCGCCATAAAACACTTTGTAACCATACTTGCGCAGTAGGTGGATTTGGCTGGCATCACTTTCTAATACCGTCACTTTGATTTTATTGGCATACATTAAACGTCCGACGATCTGACCGAAACGTCCAAAGCCTGCAATGATCACACGTGGCCGACGATCCACTACTTTCGTGGTCATGCCCTCTTCTTCTTGATTCAGGGTATGAGCAAACCATTTTTTTTGTCCCATCAGCAAAAGTGGTGTCGTCACCATGGATAAACTGACCACCACCAACAAAAACGCCACTTGCTCTTTGGATAAAATGCCCTCTTGGCTCGCTGCGGTAAATATGACAAAGGCAAACTCACCACCTTGGCTTAAAATCGCGGCCATACGGCTTCTCGCTTTTGCTCCGACACGGGCAGCTCTCGCCAATGCATACAAAACCAAGCCCTTAACCACCACCAAAGCCACCACCGCGCCCAGAATCTCTAAAGGGTGTAATGCCAATAACCCCAAATTTACCGCCATGCCAACCGCGATGAAGAACAACCCCAACAACAAACCTTTAAACGGCTCGATAGCGATTTCCAATTCATGTCGATATTCACTCTCAGCCAGCAGAACGCCGGCTAAGAAAGTTCCTAGAGCCATAGAAAGCCCAAGCTTTTGCATCACGACAGAAATCCCAAGCACAACCAACAATGCGGCGACGGTAAAGAGCTCACGAACGCCGCTCATCACAACAAAACGAAATAGTGGACGCAATAAGAAATGGCCACCAATCAACAGGGCCACCACACTGCCTAATACCGTGAAGACATCCAACCAACTACCGCCACTCTGCCCGCCAGCAAGCAAGGGCAACATTGCCAACATTGGGATCACGGCAATATCTTGAAAGAGCAATACTGCAAAACCAGACTGACCCGTTTCGGTGCCATTGAGCCCTTGCTCTTCAATCACTTTAAGAGCAATTGCCGTCGAGGACAGCGCCAACCCCATCCCAATCACCAAACTCACTTGCATGCTTACGCCGAACATACTGACGACACTGCCCAGCACGGCGGTCGTAACCACCACCTGCGCGCCGCCTAAGCCTAGAATCGGTCCTCGCATTTGCCACAGTTTTTTAGGATTTAGTTCAAGGCCGATCAAGAACAGTAACAACACGACCCCAAGTTCAGCAAAGTGCAAAATAGCATCAACATCACTGATTAAGCCAAGACCCCAAGGGCCAATCAACACACCGGCAAGTAAATAACCTAAAACCGAGCCAAGTCCGAGACGCTGAGCAATCGGCACCGCGATAACCGCAGCCGAGAGAAAGACCACGCTACTTTGAAGAAACTCACTGGTTATCGCCATACTGACCTCCTTGGTCTGTTGCTTCCCAGTTTTCAAGTGGGTTGTTCAACCACCGACGATACAATTCGGCGTGCTCATACCGCTCAATATCCGAGACATTACGCGACCAATACAACACCAAAGGTTCAATCCAGTGCATTTGACACAGGGCAGCCGTCAGTTCAAACGGTTGTAAGATTTGCTCTAATGGATATTTGTTGTACCCCTTCGCGCTAAAGGCCTCTTCTTTCCCCCCCGTTGTAATCACACTGCGCCAGTATTTTCCCTCTAGCGCCGAACCTCCGCCAAAAGCAAAACCTTTGCCCAGCACTCGGTCCAACCACTCTTTTAACAGGGCTGGGCATGAATACATATAAAGCGGGTGATGAAACACGATCACATCATGCGTGAGCAACAACTCATGTTCGTAATTCACATCAATAAAGAAGTCAGGGTAAACACCGTAAAGATCGTGCACAGTGACGTGTTCAAGCGACTGAGCTTTTTTAATCATCACTTGATTAGCAATCGAGTTATGTGGCTCTGGATGAGCATAAATGACCAGAACTCTTGGGAGAATAGACGGTGCAACAGCCAAATGGTCGTCCTTGTGGTTATTTTTATCCGTTATCAAATTGTTATACTTTTTTGTACAGCATAATGCAATTAAAGCGAATCAATCGACTTTTCCGGCCAATACCCCTACTATTCACCGCTAGATATATACCCAAGTGGCTTTAAAAACGATTGAAACCACTTCGCTATGTAACCAAGCAACGCGCACTGCGCAAAGTGAATGAAAACTTTATGATTACCTTCTCTGATATTCAGTTACTGCGTGGCGGTAAACCTCTTTTAGATCAAGCTTCAGCGACTATCCATCCTGGCGATAAAGTCGGCCTTGTGGGCAAAAACGGCTGCGGTAAATCAACGCTATTTGCATTGCTGAAAGATGAACTGTCGATTGATGCAGGCTCATTTAGCCAACCTCAACATTGGGAGTTGGCCTGGGTCGCACAGGAAACGCCTGCGCTAGAGCGCACTGCACTGGAATACGTCATTGATGGTGATCGCGAGTACCGAGCGCTCGAAAAGCAGTTGGCTGAAGCGGAATCACAAGACAACGGCACCTTGGTTGCCGAGATCCACGGTAAAATTGAAACCATCGGCGGTTATAGCATTCGCGCTCGCGCGGCAGAATTGCTCGACGGTTTAGGTTTCAGCCAAGAGCAAATGAGTTGGAGTTTGACTCAATTCTCAGGTGGTTGGCGTATGCGCCTTAACTTAGCTCAAGCGCTATTGTGCCGTTCTGACTTATTGCTACTCGATGAGCCAACCAACCACTTGGACTTAGACGCGGTGATGTGGCTTGAACGTTGGCTACAAAACTACCCAGGCACACTGATCCTGATCTCGCACGACCGTGACTTCCTTGACCCCATTGTTGGCCGTATTATTCACATCGAAAACCAACAATTGAACGAATACACGGGTAACTATTCGTCGTTCGAAAACCAACGAGCGCAAAAAATGGTGCTGCAGCAAGCGATGTTCGAGAAGCAACAGAAACAGATGTCGCACATGCAAAGCTACATCGACCGTTTCCGTTATAAAGCTTCTAAAGCACGCCAGGCTCAAAGCCGTATTAAAGCTTTGGAGCGCATGGAGAAAGTGTTACCCGCTCAATTCGATAACCCATTTAGCTTCCAATTCCGTGAGCCCGCGGCGCTGCCAAACCCAATCATGATGATGGATGAAGTATCGGCAGGCTACGGTGACAACCTGATCTTAGAGAAGATCCGCTTGAACTTGGTTCCTGGCAGTCGCATTGGTCTGCTCGGCCGTAATGGCGCGGGTAAATCGACCTTAATCAAATTACTCTCTGGTGAGCTTAACGCGCAAGGTGGCGATCTGACCTACTCACAAGGCGTAAAAATAGGTTACTTTGCTCAGCATCAATTAGAAACGCTGCACCCAGAGGAAACGCCGCTGCAACACATGATGCAGATCGCGCCGGATCAAACCGAACAACAGCTACGTGATTACCTGGGCAGCTTTGGCTTCCAAGGCGACAAAGCACTGGAGAAAGTCGCGCCGTTTTCGGGTGGTGAAAAAGCCCGTTTAGTGCTGGCCTTAATTGTGTGGCAAAAGCCAAACCTGTTGCTACTTGATGAACCAACCAACCACTTGGATTTGGACATGCGTCAGGCATTGACGATGGCCCTGCAAACGTTCGAAGGTGCAATGGTGATTGTTTCGCACGACCGTTACCTATTGCGTGCTACAACCGATGACTTGTACTTGGTGCACGATCGTCAAGTTGCGCCGTTCGATGGTGACTTAAACGACTACTACAAGTGGTTAACCGAGCAACAAAGAGCGGAACGCAAAGAAGCACAAGCCGCACAGCCAGCCAAAGATAGCGCCAACAGCGCGGCAGCGAAAAAAGAGCAGAAACGTCGCGATGCAGAATTTCGTAAGCAGACGGCGCCAATTCGCAAAACGCTGACACAATTAGAAAATAAAATGGATAAGTTAGGTGCTGCACTGGCCGAAGCTGAAGAACAATTGGCAGATAACTCACTGTATGAAGCCGAAAATAAAGCTAAACTTAACCAAGTGCTGGCTCTTCAAGCTTCTAGTAAGGCAGAGCTCGAAGAAATTGAAATGGAATGGATGTCTGCTCAGGAAGAACTGGAGCAGATGGAGCTAGAGTTTAATCAATGAGTAATCAACACGCTGAATACACACTCACCCTAGAACACCTTTGGCAGTTCAGTCTGCAATTTTATGGTGTGCGAGAAGTGAAAGAAGCGTGTTTATCATTACAGAACAATTATCACGGCAACGTGAACCTACTCCTGCTGCTCAGATGGCTCGATGAGCAGCAACTCATTTTCCAAGAAAAAGACTGGCCTCTGGTGCAAAGCTGTCTGGGCCGAAGCGAAACCTTACTGCACTCTTTTCGCGACTTACGTCGCCATCTTAAGTCTCAAGTCAATGACGCTTTATATCGTGAAACCTTGCAGTTTGAGCTGCAACTAGAAAAGCAGCAACAAGCGGATTTGGTGAACTGCATTAACTCGCTCACGCTGGTCAAAAATGATGGCGCCCCACTCACGCTGAGATACTGTCGTCAACTTGGTGGTGAGCATTTGCAACAGGCCTTTGCTATTCCGGTGCCAAACATTCACCCACCAAAACGCCCATAAATCTGTAGAATACCTATAATCTTTATAAAGGATTATATTAATAAGTTCTTCAACTGACACCGAAGAACCGCATAAGAGCAGTTAGGTATGACACAATTTTTCGCAGCCGCCGGGATCAAAAACCCGCATCTTCAAACGCTTTTACCGCGTTTTATTCGCAAAAAAGCGTTGTTTACGCCGATTTGGCAAACCCTCGATACATCCGATGGAGACTTTCTCGATCTCGCATGGAGCGAGGACCCAACCCAAGAACCTGCGCAAAAAAAGCCGATTTTTGTTTTATTTCATGGACTAGAAGGCTGCTTCTATAGCCCTTACGCCAATGGCCTAATGAATGCATTTGCTCAATCCGGATGGCTGTCGGTGATGATGCATTTCCGCGGTTGTAGCGGTAAGCCAAACAAGAAAGCTCGCGCCTATCATTCTGGTGAAGTGACTGACGCCCGCCACTTCTTAGAGCACCTTGAGCAACGCTTTCCTGATAACCCCAAAGTTGCGGTTGGCATTTCTCTTGGCGGTAACATGTTGGCGAATTATTTAGCCCAATACAAAGACCACCCCATTTTGAATGCGGCGACCATTATCTCAGCACCTTTAGACTTAGCAGCGTGTGCGAACCGTATTGAACAAGGCTTTTCGAAAGTGTATCGCCGTTACCTGCTCTCTTCGCTCAAACGCAACGCGTTGCAAAAACATCACTTGTTGCATGGCGAGCTCGCTTTGTCCTACAACTCAATAAAACGTGTCACACGATTGTATGAATTCGATGATTTGATCACGGCACCACTGCACGGTTTTAAAGACGCACAAGATTATTACGATCAATGTTCTGGCTTAAGTAAATTACAACAGATCACGCTACCGACACTGATCATTCACGCCAAAGACGATCCATTCATGACCGACGATGTGATCCCGAAATTTGTTCTGCCAGATAATATTGATTACCGTCTCTTTGAGCACGGTGGGCATGTTGGTTTCCTTACAGGTTCAGCGCTCAAGCCGAAATTTTGGTTGGAAGAAGCGCTGCCAGCGTATTACGAAAGTATTGCCGCAGATTACCTTTCTGCTGTATCCAAGCAGCGAAAGCAGTAAACTAGCCGCTCATCATAAAAGTTCGAGGTATTTATGATCATTCCATGGCAAGACATTGCGCCAGAAACATTGGAAAACTTAATTCGTGAATTCGTCTTACGTGAAGGCACGGATTACGGAACCGTCGAGATTTCTTTGCAAGACAAAGTGGATCAAGTAAAAACTCAATTAGAAAAAGGCGAAGCGGTTATCGTGTTCTCTGAACTGCACGAAACCGTCGATATTCAGGTAAAAACAAAATTTTAGACCCTTCACATTTTACCGTACCCCACTCAATGACAAGGCATTGTTACGTGCTATAGTGGGTTATCGACCGTGCAGTAGCAGCCTACTGCACATTACAGGTAAGTAATTTTCGACAAGGTTTGTCATGTCAGCTAAACACCCAATTATTGCGGTTACTGGTTCATCCGGTGCCGGCACGACCACTACATCTGAAGCCTTCCGTAAGATGTTCAATATGATGAACGTTAAACCCGCATGGGTTGAAGGCGACAGCTTCCATCGCTTTACTCGCCCTGAAATGGATATAGAAATCCGTAAAGCGCGCGAGCAAGGTCGACACATTAGCTACTTTGGCCCTCAAGCTAATGACTTTCCAGGATTGGAAGAGTTTTTCCGTAAATATGGTCACGATGGCGCAGGCAGCGTACGTCGCTACCTACACACCTTTGACGAGGCCGTACCTTATAATCAAATGCCTGGAACCTTCACACCGTGGCAGGACTTACCGGAGAACAGTGACGTTCTCTTCTATGAAGGCTTGCACGGCGGTGTTGTGGATGGCGATGTTAATGTTGCGCAGCATGTGGATTTCTTGATTGGTATGGTACCAATCGTAAACTTAGAGTGGATCCAAAAGTTTGTGCGTGATACTCGTGACCGCGGTCATTCACGAGAAGCAGTAATGGATTCTATCGTGCGCTCGATGGACGATTATCTTAACTACATCACTCCGCAATTTTCTCGCACTCATATTAACTTTCAGCGCGTCCCAACGGTCGATACCTCTAACCCACTTAACGCGAAAGGTATCCCAAGCCTAGATGAGAGCTTTGTCGTAATTCGCTTGCGTGGGATAAAGAAAGTCGACTTCCCATATCTCCTAGCTATGATTGATGGCTCATTCATGTCACGCCACAACACGATTGTCGTGCCAGGCGGTAAGATGAGCTTTGCAATGGAGCTCATAGTTCGGCCTATCCTACAACAGCTCATCGAAACAGGGAAAATTGGCTAAAAACCTGCCTGCGAAGATGTTTACTTTTCATACCGTGATCATGTGCACAGTTTTGCTTACAAAATCTCAATCATGGCACGATTAAAATCAAGAAATCGTTTTCGAAAAAGGATACTATTTCTTACCGAAACACAAGAGAGCTTGCAGCATATAAAAAGTGCTCTTATTCTAGTAGGCCTAATTCAGGCTTAGCTAAAATATGGATAGCGCAAGCGTACCCTGCAGAGGAAGTGAGATATTATGGTTCTAGGTAAACCTCAAACCGACCCAACATTAGAGTGGTTTCTTTCACACTGTCATATTCATAAGTACCCTTCAAAGAGCACGCTAATTCACGCGGGCGAAAAGGCAGAAACTTTGTACTACATCGTTAAAGGTTCTGTTGCGGTTCTTATCAAAGACGAAGAAGGTAAGGAGATGATCCTTTCTTACCTAAACCAAGGAGACTTTATTGGTGAACTTGGTCTATTCGAGGAAGACCAAGAGCGCACAGCTTGGGTTCGTGCTAAATCTCCTTGTGAAGTTGCTGAAATTTCTTTCAAGAAATTCCGTCAGCTTATCCAAGTAAACCCAGACATCCTAATGCGCCTTTCTGCGCAGATGGCTCGTCGTCTTCAAGTAACTAGCCAAAAAGTGGGTGACCTAGCGTTCCTAGACGTAACTGGTCGTATCGCTCAGACGCTTCTGAACCTTGCAAAACAACCAGACGCAATGACTCACCCAGACGGCATGCAAATCAAGATTACTCGTCAAGAAATCGGTCAAATCGTTGGCTGTTCTCGTGAGACAGTAGGTCGTATCTTGAAAATGTTAGAAGAGCAGAACTTAATCTCTGCGCACGGTAAAACTATCGTGGTTTACGGTACTCGTTAATCTCAAACCAGAGTGACGCGAACAAAATTATAAAAGCCACCAATGGCGACATTGGTGGCTTTTTATTTGTCTTGTAACCACATTGAGCTCAGAGCAACAAAAGACTAATGAGCAAGTTGGTTAGTCGAAAGGTTCACCCTAAAAGTTAGCCATTCGTACTTTCAAAGATTTTGTCCGCTGAAGCCGCCACAAAACCTGGGTACAGCTCACCATTTTCCATCGGGTAGCGCTTAGCAAACTCGTAAAAGCCACCAGGGATAATTTCAGTGCCTTCGCTAAAGCGAACCGCCACTTTATCCGCCATGGTCGATGATTGTTCTAGCAGCACCTCAGGAGTGCCCTTCACTTCCCCGCCGTTTTCATTAATGGTAAATCCGGCCGTACGTAAGTGATCGTTTACTTGCTTCACTTCTTCGTATTCATTGAGCTGGTTAACGCTCACCGTGAAGTGGTTTGCGCCGTAACCATGCGCAGCCAACCAAGATGCATATTCACTTTCTTTAGCCAACGTTTGGTAGTCAGCAAAGCTTAAATCCCACAAGCGTCCACCATGTAAGAATGCGCTATCGTTCAGCTTGCCTGCATCGACTTGTGCCACCAGCTTTTTCACAATCTCTTGCAGCTCAGGTGAACACTCCTCAACTTTTAGCTCACTAATAAAGACTTTAGGTTGCTTCGGATCAGGGTGCTCATAGTGTTTAGCAACCAGCTTTTTACTTTTGAAAACGTAGTCACCACATGCCTGGTAGCCAATGGCTACAAATGGTTTAGCTAAGGTTTCGATACCAAGAGGCGCAATATTGAAGGTACGTAAAGCTATATGATCATTAATCAGAGGCTCATCTTCTTGAAGCAGCTGATGTACTTTCGCAGCAGAAGGGCAAAGACGTTGAATGTAATCTTGCCATAGCGATTCAAATAACACATCGGGCGTCATAACGACTCCTTGTTACGAGATGTAGAGTTAAAAGGTAAGCGGAAGTTGACTGCTCGTTCACAACGAAAAGTTGTCCAAAATAATGAACGAGCAGCCATCAACCTGTGACGGTAAATGCCAGTCAGTCAACACGCTTTTCCGAGTCTTTGCTCACTTTCCGTGTTCTGCCAACGATCACTACAACCCATACCTAAATGATTCGCCGGCAAGGTGAGCCGCAATACATGGTTGCGACTCTGTTATTAAAACTTATAGCGCCACACCTGGGCTTAATGTTGCAGGCAAGATAGTCTCTTGACCTTCCATTGATGCCATCGGGTACGCACAGTAGTCTGCTGCGTAATAAGCGCTTGGACGTAGGTTACCTGACGCACCAGGACCACCAAATGGCGCATCACCACTTGCACCAGTGAGCTGGCGGTTACGGTTCACGATCCCTGCACGAATATGGTCAACGAAGTATTCCCATTCTTGGTCGTCAGTTGAAACTAAACCAGCAGAGAGACCAAAGCGCGTGTCGTTCGCCAGTTCTACGGCTTTTTCTAGCCCTTCGTAACGCACCACTTGCAGAAGTGGACCGAAGTACTCTTCATCTGGTAGCTCAGCAATGTTCGTTACATCAATAATGCCCGGAGAAACAAACGCCGCCTCTCCTGCTTTAGCTTCAATCAAGCTTTCACCACCAAGTGATTGAAGGTTCGCTTGTGCATCGAGAATGAACTTGGCTGCGGCAACGGAGATTTGCGGCCCCATAAATGGCGCAGGCTCTGCAAATGGTTGGTCTACGCGAATATTCTTCGTCGCTTCGACGAGCTTGGTGATAAGCGCATCGCCTTTCTCACCCAATGGCACATACAAACGACGAGCACACGTACAACGCTGCCCGGCACTGATAAACACTGACTGGATGATGGTGTACACCGTGGCATCCAAATCACCGTATTTATCAGAGATCACCATCGGGTTATTACCACCCATTTCTAGTGCTAACATTTTGCCTGGTTGACCCGCAAATTGACGGTGCAATACATGCCCTGTGTTCGCGCTGCCCGTGAACAGTACGCCATCAATGCCTTTCGCATCAGCAAGCGCAATACCGGTTTCTTTCGCACCTTGGACAAGGTTGATCACGCCTTTCGGCAGACCTGCTTCTTCCCAAAGTTTCATAGCTAGCTCGCCAGTCCAAGGCGTTTGCTCGGATGGCTTGAACACAACGGTGTTACCCGCTAGTAACGCAGGCACAATGTGACCATTTGGTAGGTGACCAGGGAAGTTATATGGCCCAAATACCGCCATCACGCCCAGTGGGCGATGACGTAACACAATTTGGTTGCCCGCCGCTTCACGGCTCGCTTCACCAGTGCGGTCATGGTAAGCACGAATAGAGATTGCAATTTTACCTGCCATTGCCGCTGCTTCAGTGCGCGTTTCCCAAATTGGCTTACCAGTTTCTTTGGCAATGACTTCGGCGATTTTTTCGCTGTTCTCTTTTACTTTCTCAGCAAAAGCCAACACGATCGCTTCACGCTCTGCAAATGGGCGTTTTTTCCAGTCAATAAACGCTTCACGCGCTGCAGATACCGCTTGATTCACCTGCTCTGCCGTTGCACCGTTGCCTTGCCAGATCACTTCTTGGTTGTAAGGTGACAGAGACGTAAATGCTTCACCCTGACCTTGTACCCATTCACCTGCAATCCAATGTGTCATTGTTTCTATCCTTAAATTCTGTCGTCTGTTACTGCGGAAGAAGGCGAACAAAATCCCCTTCCTCAACCAAAAGTGCATCCGCAACGTCTGGTGCGATCATGACGCTTTGTGTTTCAGCGTCATACGCCGCTTTGGTGACTGCTGCGCGGAAGTTTTCGAACGATGAGTTGCACATCAAGAAGTCTTGCGTACTGCTATGTTGTGCAATTTTCACTTGCGCACGGAACGAGTGACGTACCGATTCAATATTGCGTAAGTCACATTCAACGGTTGGACCCGCATCGAAAATATCCACGTAGCCACGGTTAGTGAAGCCTTCACGCTCAAGCAGCTTTAATGCTGGGCGAGTATTGTCATGCACTTGACCAATGACCGCTTGCGCTTCTGGACTCAACAGGTTGATGTAGATAGGCAGCTTCGGCATTAAGTCAGCAATAAAGCCTTTCTTGCCGATACCTGTCAGGTAATCTGCAAGCGTGAAATCGATGGAGAAGAAATGCTCTTGTAACCATTGCCAGAACGGCGAGTTGCCTGCGTCGTCTGAAACACCACGCATCTCCGCAAAGATCGTTTCAGAGAAACGCTCTGGGTGCTCAGCCATCATGAGGAAACGACACTTCGACATTAGACGACCATTCAGACCTTGGCGGAATTTCTCACGCAAGAACAAGGTACAAATTTCGCTGTTACCCGTGTAGTTATTACCAAAAGTAAGCAGTTTGACGACATTATTGACGCCAAGCTTTGGTGACGAGTGCACCACTTTACTAATGTGATACGAGTAAAATGGGACATCCCAGCCGATAGATGCTTCGATTCCGGTGGTACCCGCAACCTCACCCGTTTCAGAGTCAAAGCCGACCATCAGGTAGCCTTCATCACCTGGTTCTGCCACATCTGGCTTACCAAAGCTGTACTCTGAGTGTTTGATTCGATTGGTTAACAGTTCTTCGTTAACCGGTAGAGATGTAAATCCGTGACCAGACTCCACCGCACAAGTGTGCAGCGCGTCATAATCCGACATCGCGATAGGGCGAACTACTAGCATCAATACTCCCTCCAGATGCAAGAAGATCCTAACTATATTGTAGGAACAATTCCCCCATCAGAGATCCTTGACGGGGGTGTCTGCGTTGACGTTGAAACTGATATCGCGCTTAAACTAAAGTCGCAATCGCTTTATCCAGTTTCGCCAAGCCTTCTTCAATTTCTTGTTGTGTGATAACGAGTGATGGTGTGAAACGTACGACATTGGCACCCGCAACCAATACCATGAGACCTTGTTTGCCTGCAGCGACGAGAACATCACGTGCGCGGCCTTGCCATTCTTCATTCAGTGCAGCGCCAAGCAATAGGCCTTGACCGCGCACTTCTGAGAAGATGTTGTACTTAGCATTGATCTTCTCTAGACCTTCGCGGAACATCGCTTCGCGTTCTAGCACACCAGCCAACACTTCAGGCTTAGTAACTTCGTTCACAACTGCTTCTGCTACAGCACACGCGAGTGGGTTACCGCCGTATGTTGAACCGTGCGTACCGACTTTCATGTGCTCTGCTAATTTTGCAGTAGTCAGCATTGCACCGATTGGGAAACCACCACCGAGTGATTTCGCGGTGCTTAGAATATCAGGTGTAATACCTAAACCTTGGTAAGCGTAGAAGTTACCTGTACGACCATTACCGGTTTGCACTTCATCGAAGATCAGTAGCGCGTTGTGTTTGTCACACAGCTCACGTACTGCTTGAGCAAACTCAGGCGTTGGTGGCACGATACCGCCTTCACCTTGTAGCGGCTCCATCATCACCGCACATGTGCGATCAGACATGTGTGCCTGTAGTGCTTCGATATCATTGTAAGGTAAGTGGGTAACGTCACCAGGCTTAGGACCAAAACCGTCAGAGTAAGCCGCTTGACCACCAACCGTTACGGTGAAGAACGTACGACCGTGGAAACCTTGTTTGAATGCGATGATTTCTGATTTCTCAGCACCATGTACGTCAGCAGCGTAACGACGTGCCAGCTTAAGTGCCGCTTCGTTCGCTTCTGCGCCAGAGTTAGCAAAGAATACGCGCTCAGCAAAGCTCACTTCTGTTAGCTTTTTCGCCAGACGAAGTGCTGGTTCGTTCGTCATCACGTTACTTAAGTGCCAAAGCTTGTTAGCTTGCTCTGTTAATGCGTTTACCATTACTGGATGACAATGGCCAAGACAGCTCACTGCAATACCACCAGCAAAGTCGATATATTCATTACCTTCCTGATCCCAAACACGTGAACCTTCACCTTTAACAGGGATCATTTCCATCGGGTTATAGCAAGGTACCATTACCTCATCGAATAAACCGCGCTCTACTTTAATTTCCGTTGTCATTGCACATTCCTTCTTGATACCGCATGCGTAGCAGATAAGCGAATTTAACCGGCTCTCTTTGCCAGCAAATAATGTTTTGCATTTAAGCTATTGCGGCATTGTATTTACATTTAATTAACCATTTCAATAGTGATTTATTCTTTTCGTTCTCGAAAGCAACTTCCATTAATCACTGCTTATGACTATTTATGCATCAAGAAAGTAAAATAGAGAAGCGATTTTTTATAAATGTTATGTAATACAGGGGATAGAAGGTTTAAAAAGACATGAATAGACAAAGAGGCCAGAATGAACCGCATAGTTTTGCAATCCACTCACCTCGGCAAAAAGATGAATGATTTGTTAAGAAAAGTGATCGCGATCAGATCGCTTTACGTGCTAAAAAGTTCGCGAGCAACTCGTGACCTTGCTCTGTTTTGATCGATTCTGGGTGAAACTGCACTGCGTCAATTGGCAGAGTTTTATGTTGGTAACCCATGATTTCGTCCATACTTCCATCCGGCAGCTCAGTCCATGCGGTCAGTTCAAACACATCGGGTAACGTACCGTTTTTCACCACGAGAGAGTGATAACGGGTTACGGTGAGTGGGTTATTCAGGTTTTTAAACACACTGCGACCATTGTGACGAATAGGTGACGTTTTCCCATGCATCACTTGTCGGGCGCGCACGACTTCCCCACCAAACACTTGCGCTATCGCTTGATGACCAAGGCAAACACCCAATATTGGAAGCTTACCAGCGAAGTATTCGATAGCTTGTAGAGAGATACCTGCCTCGTTTGGCGTACACGGTCCAGGTGAGATCACCAAGTGAGTTGGGTTCAACGCTTCAATCCCTTGAATGTCGATTTCATCGTTACGCACGACTTTTACACTAGCGCCAAGCTCGCAAAAGTATTGGTAGAGGTTGTAAGTGAAAGAATCGTAGTTATCGATGATCAACAACATAGAGTGTCAGCTGCTCCAATCCGTTTAGGCAAGACTTAAGAGATGATTGTCTGGTTTGCGACAATTAAGGGCGGTATTTTGCAACACCAAACTAGAAAGGCAAGTCTTTGTGCAATAAAAAGGCCAGCATCGGCTGGCCTTTGGTCTTTACAGCTGTATTTTAGGAGATAAAGGCTTAGTTGCGGCGACGTAGTAAGCCAAGTCCAAGCATCGCGAGTAGCGCGCCAAAACCAAACGAACCACCATCTGAGTCCTTCGAACCTTCTGCACCCGTTTCAGTTTGCGTCATTGAGACATCACGAACAGAGCTAAACTTAACGACGTTGCCTGTCGAGTCTGTCACTTTCTCTTCTAACTGGTAATTACCTTGTTCTGGCGCTTGTTCAAACTCAATATTCACGCTGCGTGCGTCAATGTCAGTTTGAGTCAAGGTTTGGCTAGCCGAGTAAACTTTTGCATCACTGCTTGTCGCGGCCGCTTGTGTGGATGCTGTTAAGTTCACTGTCACAATATCGCCCGCAACCGCAGTTGGTGGTAGACGTACATCAATAGCTAAGTTTTCACCCGCTTTCGGTAAATCGATATCATCATCTGGCAAATCAATAGCAATAATCACTGGATCATGATCAGACGCTGAGAACGCATCTTTGTACTTCGGCATGTCACCCGTGTATTTGCTGCTGTATTCAAACAAGTTACTTTCTAGGGAGTTGATGTGCCAATCTTCAATCGCCACCACTTTTTGCGCTAAACTGCTGCTTGCCAATGCATGGTCCAAGTTCCCCAACTCACCTGAATAGGTGTACGAGAACGTATCAGCGCCATGCAGCAAGGTGTTTAAATTGTGCAGACCGTAGCCTTTTTCAATCTTGGTTTTCTCTACTTGAAGCTCACCGCCACCAATAGTTGTGTAAGCGGCAGTGTAGATATCACGGCCGTATTTCTCTTGTGAGTAATCAGTGAGGGTCAGTAACGGATCTTCTTTGCCGTAAGCGTTCAAATCGCCCATAACGAGCACATCGCCATCAATATCTTTCAGCGCTTCACCAACGACTCTCGCAGCAGAAACACGGAAGTTGTTGCAGTTGCCTTGCAGATCCGCGGGTTCTGAGTCTTCTACACCAGCAATCCACTCTTCAATACATTCAGAACCTTTCGATTTAAAGTGGTTCACGACCACTGAAAGATCTTCGCCAGTCTCTTTCACTGTAAAGGTCTGTAATAAGCTATGGCGTTGATATTTGTCGTAAGCAGGGTTACTTTCTGTGCCCTCTTTACGAGTAATTGTGTTTTCTGCAATGTGCTGCTCTGGCGTGATGATCACTTTTGCAGCGTCTTTTGGCGTTACTGCGTTAGCACGATATAAGATCGCCACCATGATCGCATCACTGCCAAAGTATTCCTCTTGGTATTTGTCTTGCTCTTCGATTTCGACATACGTGTAATGATCTTCCACGTCATCAATCTCAGCGTTTAAAGCATCAACCAAGTTTTGGATAGCACTGCCATCACCAAAGCCGTTGTTTTCCACTTCCATCAAGCCAATGATGTCCGCGTCCATCTTATTCATCGCTGAAACGATTTTCGCTTGCTGGATCAAGAACTCATCAAGGTTTGTCGCGCCACGATTTTGCCCGGTTGGGTTGTCGTGACCGCTGTCAGCAACCGAAGTGAAGTAGTTAAGAACGTTAAAGCTCGCCACGCGTAAATCAGAATCGGCAATGGCTGGCGCCGCTTTACGCGCAACGTCAAAGTCATCACCTGACGTGACAAAGTTGCTGCTATCAACTTCATTGGTCGCAATTAGGCGGTACTCGTTGTAGCTGTAAGTCACGACACCTTGCAGGCCTTCGACACGAGAGCCTAGGCGAATGTGCTGCTCTGAAGAGCCATTTTGGTCAAGATCTTGTGCAAACGTTGGGAAATATGGGATTTGACCATTTGGCGCTTTGCTATCCGATTCCAAGTAAATACGGTTGGCCGCATTCTCTTTGGCAAGGGTAACCGCAGCGTCACTCTCTGCTGCATGCAATTGAGTCGGCTTAAACAACGGTGCTTCACGAGACAACATCATGTTGTTGCGTCGAGAGTCATAATCGTAAGAAAAGTTACGAGTAACGAAAAGTTCGCTAGCCGAGCTGAGCTCAACTTGCATACCTTCATGACGCTCTAGTGCATCACGTAGTGTTTCCCCTTCCTTAATCGTTAACGGAGTAACCAAAGAGGCGTTTGATGTGCCTGTTTTTACATAACTGTTAGCATCAGAAGAAAGCTGAGTGTTGCTGTAGTACTCTTGTACTTTCCCTTTCACACAAACAACATCACCAGCTTTCAGCTCTGTATCGGCAACATCGGTGTGAATAAACAAACCTTCAGATGTCTTGTCGTTGCCATCATTCTCAAGTGCTTGCAGGTAGAAGCCTTTAGTTAAGCCTGTTGTTACAGCACTGACCACACCAGTTACGAAGTGATCTTCGGTCGTGATGTAAGGGTAGCCATCAATAAATGGAGAAGAAGCACCTTCACCTTGAATCTCTTGGATGGTGGTAAAGGCTGGTTCTTGTCCATCTACTTCACAAGCAAATGGCGCAGGTGGCTCAGTTGTATTTAATTCTCCTAAACCATCAATATTATCTTTAGGTAAGGCTGTCCACTGAGTGGATTGGTAGGTAGTTGAAGGTGTAAGCGCATCACTGTTACGAACTAACGTGGTGTCTTTAGCGAAATCCACGTCCCCCATCACACCTAATATATCGTGCACTTCCCCATCTTTAAGAAGTGCCAACGGATCGTCGCCGTTAAAGTTCGCTACATTTTTATCAGTGTAATCCGCAACCGCCTTTATTGCTTCGCTCGCATCGCCATGAGCAAGCACATACACTTGCTTCGCTTGTAACGTTACGTCACTAAGATCAAGAGTGCTGCCCCACGAGCCGCCACCATTCGAAGATTTTGCTAATTCATAGCCTGTGAGTGTCACCGCAGTATCACCTGTATTGGCGATCTCGACCGCTTTATTATAAGCGCCGCCTTCCACATACTGGGAAATAATAATCTCTGCGTTCGCGTTTGCGCTAAGTGCACTGGCGATGGTTAGTGCGAGTATTGAGGGTTTGATTAACGTGTCCATTGTCATACCTGATATTTATGTAAATGCAAACTTAGCTCTGATCAGAGCCTACCATTTGCGTCTACTATCAGGTTTATTTATGAAATAAATAAGAATGAGCAATTAAAGCCGTGAAATGAATCACATGTGAATGTAAGAAAATATGCCAGAACATCCCATTCAAACATTTTTTGTAATAAATACAGAACGCTATTGATAAACAAATCAAAATTTAGATTAATTACTCAGTTTGTTTTTTCACTTCATGTTAAGGAGTAGAAAATACATCGCTCGTGAAGTGGCTTATTAACCAAGCTCACTTTGTTATAAATGAAAATATAATTAATCACTAATTTAGAAAGCTTTGATTTTCACTTTTATAGCCATGTCTAAACTTAAGTCACCTATTATTCGCTCGGCTTTTTCTTACGCATGACCCTCATACTTCAAAATTTTCATCATTTGCTCAATAACTTCTCCTTATTCACTAGCCAAATTCATACACAAAATATATAACACCTGCGCGAGACATTAAGATCTCATTAGCTGTAAACCCAGGAACGATAAATGAAAAAAATTCAACGCAGTGCGCTAGCTCTCTTCTTACTTGGCTTGATAACGGGATGTCAATTGACCGCCAGTGAGCCGCTTCAACCTACCGCGAATCAAAACATCATCGAATCAGCCCAAAATGAGCTGGATGGAATTGAAGAGTTAGAGGTCAGTGACGAGGGTGTTATTACTTTTACCCAGCGTCTAAGAACACCAGGAACCTACTGGATCCCAGCGAGAATTAAAGAACTTAGCTACGATATATCATGCGTGCAGCTCAGTTACTTCATTGATAGAGGCATGGTGGTGAGGTCCGCCTTTTTAGGAGCTCGAGGACGTGTTGAATATTACGATATGGAACGTTGCATGAAAGACACGCCATTCCAGTAAAAAGCATAAAAAAAGCTCCACCAACGTGGAGCTTTTTGTAATCTATTCTTAGCGACTACGGGCGAGCGACAAAGCCTACCGCTTTGTATGCTTTCTTCAGCGTTTCAGCAGCGCGAGCCGATGCTTTTTCTGCACCTTGCTGCATTACCTCATCCATGTAAGCACGATCAGCGCGAATACGATGGTATTCTGCTTGAATTGGCTCCAGCATTGCTACAACGGCCTCGCCAACATCTTTCTTAAATGGACCATACATTTCTACGCCTTTGTACTTGGCTTCGATCTCTTCAAAGCTCATTCCTGTCGCCGCAGAGTAAAGTCCCATTAGGTTCGCGATACCCGCTTTGTTCTCGATATCATGGCGAATGCTTGGTGGGGTTTCGGTGTCTGTTTGCGCCTTGTTGATCTTCTTGATGATCGACTTTGGCTCTTCAAGCAGAGTAATCACGTTCTTACGGTTATCATCTGACTTCGACATTTTCTTCGTCGCGTCTTGAAGACTCATCACACGTGCATTGACTGTTGGAATGTACGGCTCAGGAACGGTAAAAATCGGACTCTCTGGTGAGTAGATGTTGTTAAAACGCGTTGCGATATCACGTGCTAACTCAAGATGCTGTTTCTGGTCGCTACCAACTGGCACTTGGTGTGCGCCGTAAAGCAAAATATCTGCTGCCATCAACACAGGGTAATCAAACAGCCCCACGTTTACGTCATTCGCGTAACGTGCCGATTTGTCTTTAAACTGAGTCATACGGCTCAGCTCACCCATTTGCGTGTAACAGTTAAGAAGCCAACCAAGTTGAGCATGCTCTGGTACGTGTGACTGAACAAATAGCGTGCTCTTCTTCGGATCAACACCAACTGCCAGACAAATTGCCAGTGCATCTAATGTCGCTTCATGCAGTGCTTTAGGATCCTGACGAACCGTAATCGCATGAAGGTCTACTACACAGTATTGGCAATCATAATCGTCTTGCATCTGCTGCCATTGACGTAGAGCACCCAAGTAGTTACCGATACTTAGTTCACCTGACGGTTGAACACCACTCAATACAATGGGTTTGCTCATTAGAATGATTCCTTTGACTTCTTAATCTAATTAAAATGAAAAACCGTGCGGCTTTTAGCGCACGGTTTACTCAGTGTACTCATTAACAAGTATTTTGGAAGATCTTTTGTTGCCGTTATGCAGAAACAGCGACGACTTCCAGTAATTCCGCGAGGCGGTTCGCCACTACGTCAGGGTTCGAAGCTGAAATGGGCTCGCCGTGGTTATAACCGTAAGTTAAACCAAATGAAGCACAACCCGCATTTTTCGCCGCCAAGATATCGTTTTTCGAATCCCCAACCATCAGCATCTCTGCTGGTTTTACCTGGTGCTTTTCCATTAGCCAGTTCAGCGCCACCGGGTTTGGTTTTTTCTCTGGAAACGCGTCACCACCTAATACGTCTACGAAGTACTTGGCGATGTCATGCTGCTCTAGAATTTCTGGTACGAATTTCGAGGGCTTGTTCGTCACAATCGCCATCGTAAAACCAGCTTGGTGTAGCTCTTCAAGCGTCTCTTTTACTGTTGGGTAAAGGTGACTTAGCTTATGGCCGCTTTGCTTGTAGTATTCATCAAACAGCTCACGCGCTTTAGCACGCAGCTCATCACTCAAATCACTGCTGATGGTCATGCTTTGGCTTAATGCACGTCCAATCAATATATCTGCACCATTACCAACGTAATCACGCACCTGCTCTTCTGATACAGAAGGATAGCCTAACGCCTGAACTGCTTGATCGGCCGCTACGGCAAGATCTGGCACGCTATCAAGCAGTGTTCCATCCAGATCAAAAGCAATCAATTTAATGTCTTGTTGGGTCATAAATTCCCTAGCTAAAATAACACAGGATGGTTCCCCATCCTGTGTGCTTAATCTTGATGTCACTCAGTGTCACACTCAGCGACGCTTAGTGTGCTCGCCTTATTTTTGGGCAGCCAAACGCTGACGAACCGCTTCAAACAAACAGATACCAGAAGCCACTGATACGTTCAAGCTTGATACACTGCCTGCCATAGGGATCTTAATTAAATCATCGCAGGTTTCGCGAGTAAGACGACGCATACCATCACCTTCAGCACCCATCACGATAGCAAGAGGACCAGTAAGCTTAGCTTGATAAATGTCGTGCGTAGCTTCACCAGCCGTACCCACAAACCAAATCCCTTTTTCCTGTAGCGTACGCATTGTACGTGCAAGGTTGGTTACACGAATCAAAGGTACAACCTCTGCAGCGCCACATGCTACTTTACTTACCGTTGCATTCATTGGTGCAGAACGATCTTTCGGTACGATGATCGCCGCAGCGCCTGCCGCATCTGCGTTACGCAAACACGCACCAAGGTTGTGCGGGTCCGTCACACCATCCAGCACTAACAGTAGCGGTGATTCATGCTGCGCTAAGATGTCATCAATGTCGTTCTCGTTCAGTTGTTTTGCTGGTTTTACGCGAGCAATGATACCTTGGTGATTTGCACCACGCGCTTTATCATCCAGAGTTTTACGCGTCATTTGTTGAATAGAGACACCACAAACCTGAAGATCATTTAGGATTGGCATTAGGCGATCATCTTGACGACCTTTTAAAACGTATGCCTCGATAAAACGCTCTGGTTCGCGCTCCAATACCGCTTTCACTGCGTGAATGCCGTAGATAAATTCGTTACTCATTGTTTAACCTGTTGTTCGGGTCGTATTGCCTGCGCCAGCCGAGTTTGAACTGAGCTGGCGCTTCAGCCTACTACGCTTCTTTTTTAGGGCGCTTGGTTTTCTTCGGCTTACTGTGTGGCTTTTTTTTACGTGCTTTTTTCACTTTAGGCTTCTTTTTGCCTTCGGCGTCATCACGTTTGGGGCCATTGCGCTTACTCACTGCGCCCGTTTCTTCTGGACGCTTAGTTGGCTCTATCGCAGGAACTGCGCGAGGCGCGCCACCTTCTTTCGATGAAGAGCGAGTCGCAGCGCGTTTTTTATCTTTCGCTTTGCGTTTTGCTTCCGCTGCGCGTTTCTTCGCAGTCTTACCTTCACCGCGTAGCTTACGACTTGTTTCGACCAATTCAAAGTCAATTTGCTTATCATCGAGGTTAACAGCCAGTACTTTTACTTTTACTGCATCACCTAAGCGATAGATGTTACCGAAACTTTCACCAATAAGTCGTTGACCAATCGGGTCAAATTGATAGTAGTCGTTCGCAAGGGTAGAAATATGCACCAAACCATCGATGTGCAAATCCGTTAAACGTACAAAGAAGCCAAAGCTAGTGACATTAGCAATCACGCCGTCTAGTTCGTCACCGACGTGATCTTGCATGTATTCACACTTCAACCAATCCGCAACATCACGTGTTGCATCGTCCGCACGGCGCTCTGTCATCGAACATTGTTCACCGTAAAAGTCCATATCATCGAACGAGTAATGGTAGCCACCCGTTGGTGTCCAGCGATCTTGATTACGACCTTCTTCTTTCGCAATCAGATACTTGATTGCACGGTGAAGTAACAGGTCAGGGTAACGACGAATTGGCGACGTAAAGTGCGCATAGCGTTTCAGTGCCAATCCAAAGTGCCCCGCGTTATCTGCGTTGTATACCGCTTGCTTCATTGAGCGCAGCAGCATGGTTTGAATCAACTCTTGATCTTGACGCCCAGAGATTTGACGTGCGAGATCAGCATAGTCCGTTGGTGAAGGCTCTAGACCACCTTTTAGCTCAAGACCAAGTTCACTTAAGAAGTCACGGAAACCTTGCAGGCGTAATTCACCTGGAGATTCGTGGATACGATAGAGCGCAGGCTCTTTCGCTTTTTCTACCAGCGATGCCGAAGCAATGTTGGCTAAAATCATACATTCTTCGATGATCTTGTGCGCGTCATTACGAATCACTGGCTCAATGCTTTCGATTTTACGTTCCGCATTGAAGATAAATTTGGTTTCAACGGTTTCAAATTCGATTGCACCGCGTTGATCTCGTGCTTCTTTCAGCACTTTGTACATCTTATGCAGCTCTTCTAGATGAGAAACAAGCGGCTGGTAGCGCTCACGTAGTTCTTCATCCCCTTCTAGAATCGCGCTCACTTTGCTATATGTGAGACGAGCGTGCGAGTTCATCACCGCCTCGTAGTGCTTGTAGCCCGATAGTTTACCCGTCTCTGAGATGGTCATTTCGCACACCATACACAAGCGATCAACTTGTGGGTTAAGTGAACACAAACCATTTGATAGCACTTCCGGTAGCATTGGCACTACTTGCGATGGGAAGTACACCGAGTTACCACGGTTGATGGCTTCTTTATCCAGCGCAGAGTCAGGACGAACGTAGTAACTGACGTCAGCAATCGCTACCCATAAACGCCAACCACCTTCTTTGTTCTTCTCACAGTAAACAGCATCATCAAAGTCTCGTGCGTCTTCGCCGTCAATGGTCACAAGTGGTAACTCACGTAAATCCACACGACCAACTTTGGCTTCTTCTGGTACTTCTTCGCCTAAGTTTTCGATTTGTTTATCGACGGCCTCTGGCCACTCGTGAGGAATTTGGTGTGTACGAATCGCAATTTGCGTTTCCATACCTGGTGCCATATTTTCACCAAGGACTTCAACCACTTTACCCATCATGCCACGTGAGCGTGAGCCACGATCAGTAATTTCAATCACGACCACGTTACCCATGCGTGCACCCGCTTTGTGCTCATTTGGGATCAGAATATCTTGGCTGATACGCGAGTCATCAGGGACAACATAGGAATAACCATATTCGAGGAAGAAACGACCGACGATTTGATCATTACGCTCCTCTAACACTCGAACCAAGCGCCCTTCACGACGACCGCGCTTGCTGTTGTCTGTAGGTTGCACTAAAACAAAGTCACCGTGGATGATGTTCTTCATTTGATGGTGCGGTAACAGAATATCATCATCCTTGCCGACGCTGCCTTCTGGACGCACCCAACCGTGGCCATCACGATGACCAATCACGTAACCTTTCACCATTTCAAGTTTTTCAGGCAATGCGTAGCACTGACGGCGGGTAAACACCAGTTGACCATCTCGCTCCATCGCACGTAGCCGACGACGCAACCCTTCGTATTGCTCTTCGCCCTCAAGCTTTAGTGCCTCAAACAAGTCATTGCGATTCATTGGAACGCCCGCTTGCTCTAGAAACTCGATGATAAACTCTCGGCTTGGAATTGGATTTTCGTAATTTTTGGATTCACGATCTGCAAAAGGATCGTTTGGAATATTGTCTGACATAGGCACGCCTATCTAGCAAGGAAGGTATATGGCTAGTATATCTGAGTCTCTCGATAAGCTACAGAATTGCTTTGAAAAAAGAATGATCGAGATCGACTCTAGACGTGCAAATGAGTTAAGGACGAGCCAGTAAGATCAACAACTCAGAATTGTCGCTCAGCAAGGATTCGATCGTGCAATCATCCAGCTCCGCCAAGAAGGCACTTTTTGCTTTTGCCAATTTATCTTTGAGGCGACAGGCAGGGGTAATATGGCAAAAATCTACGCCGCAATTGACCAAATCTAACGGCTCTAAATCTCGCACGACACCACCTACTGTGATTTCAGAAGCAGGTTTCATCAGCCGAATACCACCGTTTTTTCCACGCACGGTGTGGACATAACCTAGTTGCCCTAAACGGTTGATAACTTTGACCATATGGTTACGTGACACACCAAATAAATCCGTCACTTCAGTGATATTAGTTAACTCATCTTCCGGCAACGAAGCCAAGAAAATTAAGGTTCTCAACGCATAATCAGTAAAACTCGTTAACTGCATATTCTCTCCCAAAGTGCGACTCAATAACTCGCTGGTGACACTAAAACGCCAAACTTGAGCTATCGATAAAAGTGTAAATCTTTTCTTGATCGAAAGATACATTTGAGATACAACTTTAAACATGCATTATAAATACAACTTAAAGTAGGAAGCCCTTATGCTCAGCAATCAAACCATCGAGATCGTCAAAGCGACCGCACCACTTATCGCCGAAACGGGACCAAAACTGACCGCGCACTTTTACGAACGTATGTTTACTCATAACCCAGAGTTGAAAGATATTTTTAATATGAGTAACCAGCGCAACGGCGATCAGCGTGAAGCGCTATTCAACGCCATCTGCGCCTATGCTGCCAATATTGAAAATTTGCCAGCCCTACTTGGCGCAGTAGAAAAAATTGCGCATAAACACACGAGCTTTTTGATCACAGAAGATCAGTACCAAATCGTTGGTAAACATTTACTTGCGACAATCGATGAGCTTTTTAATCCAGGTCAGGAAGTGTTGGATGCTTGGGCTGAGGCTTACGGCGTACTTGCGAATGTATTTATTCAGCGCGAAGAACAAATTTACCAACAAAATGAAGCTTTGGAAGGCGGCTGGCGCGGTCTACGCGAATTTGAGTTAGTTGATAAACAAATAGAGAGCGAACACATTTGCAGCTTTGTGTTCAAGCCAACCGATGGCCAAAAAGTGGCACCGTATAAACCGGGACAATATCTTGGCATCTATATCAACAGTGACCAGTTAGAAAACCAAGAAATTCGCCAATACAGCCTATCCTCTGCGGTTCAAGAGAACACTTACCGTATCTCGGTAAAACGCGAAGAAGGCGGAAAAGTATCGAACTTCCTGCACGATAGCCTGAACATTGGCGAAAAAGTGCAGCTTGCCGCCCCTGCCGGTGATTTCTTTATGGATGCCGAACCACAAACACCCGTTGTTCTAATTTCTGCAGGTGTAGGACTGACGCCAACGCTGTCCATGCTAGAAAGTCTCTCAGCACATCAAGCACCTGTAACTTGGGTTCATGCAACAGAAAATGGTCAACAGCATGCTTTCAAGCAACACGTGAACCAACTAGTCGCGGCGAAAGAAAACATGAACGCGCTCGTTTGGTATAACCACCCAACGGCAGAAGACAAACTAGGTGAAGACTTCCACTTCACGGGTTTTGTCAATCTGTATGAAATTGAAGCCGCATTAAAGCAAGATAACGTGCAGGTGTACTTCTGTGGCCCTGTCGGGTTCATGCAGCACGTAGCGAAACAACTATTAGAACTTGGCGTACCACAAGAGCAATTCCATTACGAATGCTTCGGTCCACACAAAGTCGTTTAATCGCTCAAGATTACTCTTCGGGAAAACAACAAAGCCCACATTATGTGGGCTTTGTTGTATGAAGTTGTTTGCCTTGATAGGAGGTTACCAAAAGGTGTCTCGCCGTTTGGCTCGAGCAATAACGTTTTGTGGCATGCGCTGCTCAAGGCCATTTCTCAATACAGTGATACGCTTATGCTGCCGCTTATCTGCTGTGACAGAGTTATATAACCAACGATACGCATCTTCGTAATCAAGTGGGCTGCCGTAATCACGCAGGAGCAATTCGGCTAAATGAATACGCGCATTTAGGTTTCCCATTGAGGCGGCTTCTCGCAAGTAAGGAATTGCTCGTTCTTTATCTTGCTGCACTAAAGTGCCACGCGAATAGTATCGGCCAATCTGCTCTAGCGCGGCAGGTAATCCCTGATGTGCTGCATTTTCGATGTAGTAAAGGCCCAGTTCGACATCTTGCTCGACACACACACCCCACGCCAACATGTCGCCGTACAGAAATTCATAAGCGGGCAAGTTAATTCGAGTCGCACGAGCAACGATATCCTCCACCAGCTGGCAGTTATCAGCGCGCACACGTTGTAAGTGCTTATTTTGCTCAATAAGCTTTATCAGCTCTGCTTCGGTGTAGATAGGAACTGGCGCCCCCACATCAGCAACATTGGCTTTCGCTGTGGTAGCTACCAAGGTCAATAACAGTGAAGCAGCCACTGTTCGTAACTTCATAAACGTACTCTTTAAGGTATCTAAGAAACCAAAGATCGATGAAGGATCTCCTCTGCTTGATAACCTTATCGGCAAAAGCCAGTTAAGCTTTAGACAATTTTTGCCTCTGACTTAGACTCAGCGGCAAAAATTTGCCATATGAGAATCACTGCCGTTTTTTGTTCAGATACAAAAAAGCCGACCAGAAGGTCGGCTTTTGCAATCTTTAACGACTATCAATTAAGCTTCGAATGGATGAACCTTAATGATAGTTTCGTTACGGTCAGGACCTGTTGAAATGATATCTACAGGCACACCTGTTAGCTCTTCAATACGTTTGATGTAGTTAAGAGCCGCTTGTGGTAGATCTTCTAGCGCTTTAGCACCGAATGTGTTCTCAGACCAACCTGGCATTGTTTCGTAGATTGGCGTTGCTTTTTCGAATGCTTCAGCAGCCATCGGAGAAACTTCTAGCACAGAGCCATCTTCCATCTTGTAACCAGTACAGATTTTTAGCTCTTCTAGACCATCTAGTACGTCTAATTTAGTTAGACAGAAACCAGATACAGAGTTGATTTGGATTGCACGACGCATAGCAACAGCATCGAACCAACCAGTACGACGTAGACGACCAGTTGTCGCACCGAACTCGTGGCCAACTTCACCTAAATGCTTACCAATTGGATCTTGCTTATCTAGACCGTCGTATAGTTCAGTCGGGAATGGACCTGCACCAACGCGAGTACAGTACGCTTTCGCGATACCCAAGATGTAACCGATGTGACGAGGACCAAAACCTGAACCTGCAGCAACACCACCAGCAGTCGTGTTAGAAGACGTTACGTATGGGTAAGTACCGTGGTCGATATCAAGTAGCGTACCTTGTGCACCTTCGAACATGATCTTATCGCCGCGCTTACGTGCTGCGTCTAGTTCGTCAGTTACGTCGATAACCATTGAAGTAAGTAGCTCTGCGTAGCCTTTTGCTTCTTCAAGCACAGCTTCGTAGCTTACTGGTTCAGCTTTGTAGAAGTTAACGAGTTGGAAGTTATGGAACTCCATGACTTCTTTTAGCTTCTCAGCGAACGATTCCATATCGAATAGGTCGCCAACGCGTAGACCGCGACGAGCAACTTTATCTTCGTATGCTGGACCGATACCACGACCTGTTGTACCGATAGCTTTTTTACCGCGAGCGATTTCGCGAGCTTGGTCCATTGCAACGTGGTAAGGAAGAATTAGCGGACATGCTTCAGAAATGAAAAGACGCTCGCGTACTGGAATACCGCGCTCTTCAAGAGGTTTCATTTCTTTAAGTAGAGCTTCAGGTGATAGTACAACACCGTTACCGATAACACATTTTACGTTATCGCGAAGGATACCTGATGGAATTAAGTGAAGAACGGTTTTTTCACCGTCAATTACGAGAGTATGACCTGCGTTGTGACCGCCTTGGTAGCGTACCACGTATTTTGCATCTTCAGTTAAAAGGTCTACGATTTTACCTTTACCTTCGTCACCCCATTGGGTGCCTAGAACGACTACGTTATTTCCCATCTTTCCAAGTCTGATTGCTAGTTAAAAATGGATTCTAGCACCGAATCACGCTTCTTGCAGTCATTTTTTGTTCACAGAGTTGCTACCAGAATGTCATCTTGCTGCTTTGCTCATTTTGAAATCAGCATATCACTGATAGTATTTAGTTTTCTTTATTCGACTGGAAAGCGGTATGTCTGAATCCATATGGTTGGCGATTGGGCTCGTCTTGATCGTGGAAGGCATTGGACCACTCATTGCTCCAAACGGTTGGCGGAATATGATGGCTCAATTAAGTGAACAGCCCAACAATCAGCTACGACGCATCGGTGGCTGCCTAGTAGTTGCTGGAGCCGTAATCGCCATAATGATGAGCTAGCACTTAGCATCAGATACAAAAAAGGCTCCCTAAGGAGCCTTTTGTTTCATTTGACGCTGAGATTATTTCTCCATGCCGCCCTTCGACTGGTTCATGTATTGGAAGAACTCACTCTTCGGATCAAGTACCAGGATATCGCTCTTAGAGCTGAAGGACTTCTCATACGCACGTAGCGAACGTAGGAAGCTAAAGAATTCAGGGTCTTTGTTGTATGCTTCAGCATAAATCTTCGCAGCTTCAGCATCCGCTTCACCTCGTGTTACACGAGCAGTCTTATCAGCTTCAGCTAGAATGGTTGCCACTTCTAGCTCAGCTTGAGCACGAATAACTTCCGCTTTCTCACGACCTTGAGAACGGTGCTTACGAGCTACAGACTCACGCTCTGCACGCATACGACGGTAGATAGACTCACTGATTTCATCAGGCAGGTTGATTTTCTTCATGCGGAAATCAACAACACGAACACCTAAGTCTTTCATCGCGCTTTCACGCGTGTCTTTCAATACTTCAGACATAATTAGGTCACGTTCACCATCAATCTCAAGCGCTTCACGTGCAGCTTCAGTTGCGACAACATCTGCACTTGCATCTTCTGGTAGTACATCATCGTTACGTGGACCAGATACAATCTGTTTGATTTCACGAGCACCGATTTCAGAACGAAGCACATCCGTTACTTTACGCTCAAGTAGTGCCTCCGCCGTTAGCGAATTACCACCGCCTGTCGCTAGGTAGTAACGACCAAAGTCTTCAATACGCCACTTCACGTAGGTATCAATAATAACGTCTTTTTTCTCAGACGTTACGAAACGGTCTGCACGGCCATCCATCGTTTGGATACGTGCATCAAGTTGTTTCACACGGTCAAACAGAGGCATCTTGAAATGCAAACCAGGCTCGTAAATTCGAGTGATGTCGTTGTTGTCTTTAAGAACACGACCAAATCGAACCACGATACCGCGCTCACCTTCAGGAATCACAAACAAAGACATCAACATTAATGCCAGTGCGATTACCAATACAGGGATCATTAACTTACGCATTCTTAGTATCTCCCTTGACGTGAACCTGTTGAACGAGACTGCGTGTTCGAAGTGTCTTCTTGTGTACGCTCAGACTCCAGTTGAATTTGATCGTAGGTTGAAGATGACTTCGATTTACGTTTTGTGTCTGCCTGACCTTCTTGGCCCGCCAACTTATCGATTGGAAGGTACAGAAGATTGCCGCTTGATTCCGAGTCAATCAACACTTTCGAAGTGCTTGAGTACACCTCTTCCATTGCGTCAATGTACAGACGGTCACGCGTTACACCTGGTGCCGCTTGGTATTCTGGTAGTAGTTTTTCGAACTGTGCTACCTGACCAAGAGCCTCGTTAGTGACACGCTCATTGTAACCTTGTGCTTCTTTCTTCAAACGTTCAGCACGACCCGTTGCCTTCGGCAAGATTTCGTTCTTGTATGCTTCTGCTTCACGGATGAAACGCTCTTCATCCTCACGAGCTGCGATTGCATCATCAAACGCATCTTTCACTTGCTCTGGTGGACGCGCAGACTGGAAGTTTACGTCAACAAGTACCAGACCCATATCATAGCTATCAATGATTTGGTTCAGTGTTTCTTGCGTAGTTTGACGAATTTGCTGACGACCACTGGTTAGAATGCTATCCATCAATGAATCACCAATTACTGCACGTAGTGCAGAATCCGTTGCTTGACGCAAGCTATCGTCCGCATTGGTTACACGGTACAAGTATTTGTACGGGTCAGTCACTCGGTACTGAACATCCATCGCGACTGTTACGACGTTTTCATCTTTAGTCAGCATTAGACCAGATGCACGTAGTGAACGAATCGCTTGTACGTTTACCGCTTCGTATTCATCAATAAAACGAGGGCGCCAGTTAAGGCCTGGGTCTACGATACGATCGTATTTACCTAAACGCAGCACAACACCACGCTCTGCTTCACCGATGGTGTAAAAACCAGCGAAGAACCAAACTGCAACAGCAATAAGAGCAATCACGCCAAAGCCAATTGCACTACCACCACCGCCGCCGATTGGAGAACCACCGCCGCCTTTTTTACCAAACTTGCCACCCAGTTTTTGACTCAGTTTATTGAACACTTCATCTAAATCTGGCGGACCTTGATCTCGGCCACCAGGACGCTGGCCACCACGATTATTATTACCCCAAGGGTCATTATCGCGGCCATTGTTGCCGTTGTTATTTCCAGGCTCATTCCACGCCATTAGAAAGCTCCATCATTTGATATGACGTTATACTGTAGCAGTCCTTTAAGTGACTATAAAGCCAGTCAAAACTGCCCCTTCTCTTTTTTCAAGTCTAGACCAATCTACTTGCTGCATTCGAATATCGATCAACAAGTTACCATCCTGGTCATATTCCTCACGTTGAATACACTTCATTTGGAAGAAGGTACTACGGAATCGTCCTTGATACTGTGGAGGAATTCGCAACTGATGCTCGACCATTTGTGACGCCAGACGTTCCGTCAGTGCCTCAAACAGGACATCAATGCCCAACCCATCCATTGCTGAAACCCAAACTGCGCGAGGTACGCCTTCCTCGTCTCGTTCTATACGTGGTTTCTGCGAATCTAGATTGTCGATTTTGTTCATGACAACCAGAGTCGGCACTTCATGTGCGTCGATCTCTTCTAGTACTTCATGAACAGCTTGAATATTCTCACGAAAACGCTCATCACTGGCATCAACAACATGTAACAAAATGTCAGCTTCTTGCGTTTCCTGCAAGGTTGCCTTGAAGGCCGCAACCAAGTCGTGAGGCAAATGTCGAATAAAACCAACCGTGTCAGCCAAAATGGCAGGCCCAACATCTGCTAACTCTATCTTACGTAAAGTCGGGTCCAAAGTAGCAAATAGTTGATCAGCGGCATACACGCCAGCTTCTGTAATACGGTTGAAGAGTGTCGACTTACCCGCGTTGGTGTAACCCACGAGTGAAACCGTTGGGATTTCAGCTCGATTTCGGGCGCGGCGCCCTTGTTCACGCTGCTTCGCTACTTTGTCTAAGCGTCGCAGGATGGCTTTGATTCTGTCACGCAATAAGCGACGGTCGGTTTCCAGCTGGGTTTCACCCGGGCCACGTAAACCAATCCCCCCTTTCTGCCTTTCAAGGTGCGTCCAACCACGAATCAAACGAGTAGAGATATGACGAAGTTGAGCCAGCTCTACCTGTAGCTTACCTTCGTGTGTTCGAGCTCGTTGAGCAAAGATATCGAGAATAAGACCAGTGCGGTCGAGAACTCGACATTGGCACAGTGCTTCGAGGTTACGTTCTTGGGCAGGAGAGAGGGCGTGATTAAAAATCACAATTTCGGCACCTGTCGACTGTACCGCAGTAGCAATCTCTTGGGCCTTACCCTCTCCGACATAGTATTTCGGGTGTGGGGATTGACGACTACCAGTTACCACTTGTAGAGCCTCTACCCCAGCAGAAGAAACCAGCATTTCGAACTCAGCCAGATCTTCCCATTCACCTTCTTGCGTGAAGTTGATATGAACAAGTACGGCTCGCTCACCGGATTCATAACGGTCAAACAAGCAATCAACTCCTTATTTTAAAAATACTCGATGAAGAATTAATCTTCTGATTTCTCTTGTGGACGCTCACCTTGTGGACGTTCACCGCTGTGATGGCTCACTGGACGAGCCGGCACAACTGTTGAGATCGCGTGCTTGTACACCATTTGGTTAACAGTATTCTTCAGCAGGATCACAAATTGATCGAACGATTCGATCTGACCTTGTAGTTTAATACCATTCACAAGGTAGATAGATACCGGGATACGCTCACGACGTAGCGCGTTTAGAAATGGGTCTTGTAGAGATTGCCCCTTAGCCATTTTATTTTCCTTATTTAATTTGTAGTTGTAATTATTTAGCTAGTGGTGCAATGCAAAAGATACTGCTTTTGCATCTGAGCTAAACGAATCAAAAATGCACTCTAAGTAATTAGCAGCATAGTATAAAAACCGCCAACAACAGATCCTTTGAGAGTGCGTTCACGCAAAAACGATCACATTATACACAGCTATGTCAATCAGATGCTATTGCTTCCGACATCGTTTCTAATGCCTGTTCAATGTTCTCGCTATCCAACCAAGTTAAGTCATCCCAGCTGCGTAACCAGGTGATTTGACGCTTGGCCAATTGACGAGTCGCGCATACGCCACGAAATACTGCTTCGTCACGTGTACACTCCCCATCTAAATACTCCCACATCTGTCGGTAACCGACGCATCGTATGGAAGGAAGATCGGGGTGAAGATCTTTTCGCGAATGTAGCGCTTTCATTTCTTCTTCAAAGCCCGCTTCCATCATCTTTTCGAAACGAAGTTCAATTCGACGGTGAAGTTCTGCCCTATCCTTGGGAGCTATTGCAAACTGCTTGACTCGGTATGGCAGGCTTTCACCTTTCGTTTGAGTCAATTCAGTCAAAGTTTTACCTGAAATACGAAAAACTTCCAATGCCCGAGATAAACGTTGGGGATCATTGGGATGGATTCTCGCAGCTGACACAGGATCAACCTCTTTGAGTTCATCGTGCAACACTGACCAACCTTTAGTCAATGCTTCTTGTTCAATTTGCTGACGAATTTCAGGATTTGCAGCAGGAAGTGGGGATAAACCTTCAAGTAGCGCCTTATAGTACAGCATTGTCCCACCCACTAAGAGTGGAATTTTTCCTTCTGCAACAATATCATCCATCGCTTTCAATGCATCACGACGAAAGTCGGCTACAGAGTAAGATTCGCTCGGATCCAAAATATCAATCAAGCGATGAGGCGCTAAACTTAACTCTTTTTCATCCGGTTTCGCCGTACCGATATCCATCCCTTTATAGATCAAAGCAGAATCAACACTGATGATCTCAACCGGGAACTTTTGACGAAGACGAATCGCCAACTCAGTTTTGCCTGATGCTGTTGGCCCCATTAAAAATAGCGCCAAAGGTAGTTTATCTGTCATGGTTTTAATTTGGCTATCGTGGCAGAGAAATCAACAGCGGATACGAATTTTGTATCCTCTAATGGCAATTGACCATCTCTTAGCTGTTCAAGTTCCGCAATAATTTGAATTGCTTCAGAAAAAGTATAATGACTCTTCACTGTCGTGACCTGCAATGCGAGCCAATCTATCAACTCAGACAGCATCTGAGCCGTTGCTATACCTTCCTTCACACAAGATTGCGCGTAAGATAACAGATCTGGTACTAGATTTTGTAAGTTTTGTTGACGTAGCGGCGCGGGAACGCCCATCACCATTAAGGCTTGCTCATTTCTCGCTTTCAATTGAATGCCAAGTAACGCCAAATCTTGTTGATAATCTTGAGCCAGCTTCACTAACTCGGCCTCTAACTTAATAGATAGAGGAACGAGTAGAGGTTGTGCTTTAAGCGCGCCATCGCTTGGAGTGAGCTGCCCTTTTACACGATAAAATTCCGCTCTAGGTAACGAGACTAACGCCGCCCCACTGTCACTGCTCATCAAAACAAATTGCTCATCGACCATCACTAGCGCTTTGCCTAATGCATTAATCGATGGAAGTGATGCATTCGAAGTTGCCTTTTGGGGCTCTATCGGCGTTACGGGTTGAGACTCAAACTCTGGCGTTTTCAACAACTCGTGATAAGCGCGCACTTCTTGCTTGCTTGGTGCTGGCTCAACATGGCGCTCTTTATTGTGATTCGGCTTTGGTGCTGGTTTGGATTCCACCCAATCAGTACGCTTGAACGAGTCCGCAACGCGAGCTTCTCGCACGGAAGTATCCCTAGGACTGCGATCGCGAGGTTTAACTTCATAATCACTGCGTCCAGGATAAGCCGGTGTACTCTCTATCGCTTGATAAACACGCTCTGGAACTGGTGAAGGTGTCGGCCTTTGCAATTTTTCAGGCTCAGGCGAATGCTCAACCTCTTCGGACTCAGTCGGTTCCACACGATGAAATGCGGATTCATTAACCTGTGGTTTATCAATCACGGCGCTTTGCGCAAGTGCATCCGCCAAAGCTTGATAGATGAAATCATGCACTAAGCGAGCTTGGTGAAAGCGCACTTCATGCTTAGCAGGGTGAACATTCACATCTACTTGGTGCGGATCTAGCTCAATAAAGAGCACATACGCAGCAAACTGATCTGGCTTTAAGCTCATTTCATAGCTTTGACGAATCGCGTGATTGATTAATTTGTCACGCATCATTCGGCCATTCACATAGCAATATTGTAAATCGCTTTGCTGCCTGGCTCCCTCTGGTGTGGTAATCCACCCATGTAGCTTTAACCCTTGATGCTCAAGCTCTATTCTGAGCATGTGTCGAACAAACGCGTTACCGCAGACAGCTGCAATACGTTTTTCGGTTTGAAGCTGATTTTTCGCCGCGCGATATTGACGGATGATCTTGCCGTTATGACGCACATTGATGGTAACATCAAAGCGACTTAACGCAATGCGTTTCAATAACTCATCAATATGAGCAAATTCTGTTTTCTCCGTACGAAGAAACTTGCGACGCGCTGGAGTATTAAAAAATAAGTCCAACACCTCAACAGACGTGCCAATCGGGTGCGCTGCTGGCTTAAGCTTCACCTGCATATCACGCCCTTCGGAGTAGGCACTCCAGGCTTCTTCTTGCGCCGCAGGACGCGATGTGAGCGTCAAACGCGAGACTGAGCTAATACTGGCTAACGCTTCACCACGAAAACCTAGACTCATGATGGCTTCGAGATCATCCAAGGTATGTATCTTAGATGTAGCATGACGACTGAGCGCTAAGCCGAGTTCATCTTTCGCGATACCTTTGCCGTTATCACGAACACGAATCAGCTTTGCGCCTCCTTTCTCGATATCGATATCGATTCGAGTTGCGCCAGAATCAAGACTATTTTCAACCAGTTCTTTAATCACAGAGGCTGGTCTTTCGACCACTTCCCCTGCTGCGATTTGGTTTGCAAGTCTAGCTGGCAAAATTTTAATCGTCATAATGAGTTAAAAGCTCACCTACTTGTTTGGAATGATAAGAACTTGCCCAACCGCCAGCTGATCAGAGCGTAAGTTGTTCGCTTTACGTATGCTCGAAACGCTGACGCCGTATTTGGACGCTATTTTACCAAGGTATTCACCTCGAGAAACTTTGTGCTTACGGATCGGCTTATCTTTGACAGCGACTGTTATCTTCAACTTTTGTCCTACCCACAAGGTATCTGACTTCAGGTTGTTCTCACGGCGGATATCTGAAACCTTCACTTTATAGTGACTCGCGATCTTACCTAAGAACTCACCTGACTTAACCTTGTGAATAATGGTTTCTGTCTCAACAGTAATCGGTTTACTTGGCACTTTAATCGTGCCAGCAGAAGGGATTTTGAGCTTCTGACCAATTGCCAACCCAGTCGACTTCAAGTTGTTTGCCGACATCAGCGCTTTAGAGCTAAGCCCATATTTATTCGCAATCACCGATAACGACTCGCCACGTTTTACGGTATGCACCATTGGCTTCGCTGAAGGCGAGAATACCGTACCCTCTGGTGGATTATCTTTTAAGTACTTAACGACCGCCTTGGTGATCGCCTGAGCTAACTTATCTTGGTGCGCTCGTTGAAACAGCAACCGCTCTTCTGTTGGGTTAGAAATAAAGCCCGTTTCCACTAATACAGACGGAATCTGAGGAGAGCGTAAAACAGCAAGGCTAGTATTAATCGGTTTAGTGTTATGCAGGTGCGCAACACGCCCCATCTCACCAAGAATTTCTGTTGCTAGCTTATACCCTTCTTTTTGTGAATGACTAAACTGCAAGTCCAACAAAGTTTGGTTCACGTTACGATCTTTGGTTTTAGTGAAGAACGCATTACCCGAACCACCTAATATTTCAGATTGTTTCTCATGGTTCTCAACCCAGCGAGCAATTTCAGTATTTGCACGACGGGTATTCAGTACGAAAACCGAACCTCCGCGAGGCTTCGGTGAGGTAAACGCATCAGCGTGAATGGAAATCAGTAAGTGCGCATCATTTTCACGGGCAATAGCCACACGACGGTTTAGATTCACAAAGTAATCTCCGGTACGTGTCATACGCGTTTTAATCCCAGGCGTAGCATCAAGCTGAGCGGCGATTTTTCGTGAAATACTTAATACTGCATCTTTTTCATACTTACGGCGTGAAGGGCCAATAGAGCCAGGATCTTCACCACCGTGACCAGGGTCGATAACGATCAAGACTTCTTGAGCTCGTTGTACTGAGCTCATGTCTTTACTGGTCGCCGCTGGCTTGCCCGGTTTAGAGGCTGAAGTCGATGCTTTCTTACCGTGCGGCAGGTCAATCACCAAACGGTGACCATATTGCCCGCCAGGTGTTGGGCTTAATTTAAACAATTCCGCTTGAACGCTCTTTTTCAGTTCAAACACCAAACGATAGGTGCCCTTCTCTGGCGGAGAGCTTTTTCGAACTAGCTTTAAAACCGGGCTGTCCGTAACAGTAACAGGCAGTTTGGCCTGCATGGTCGTGCTTTTTAAATCCACGACAAGACGATCCGGTCCGGATAAAGAGAAATAGGAATAGTCAGCTTCCGAGCCTAAATCGATGACAACACGCGTTTCATCAGGAGAAGGCCAAACTCGAAAACTCTTAACGACGTTAGCAAATGCTAAATTGGGGATGAGAAGGAGAAAAGTGGCGACAAACGTCGCCACTACTCTAAAATTTGAAAAACTCAACATAGCTCCAATCGACTGAGTAACTGCACACCATAATCATTATTAGCTGTTAGTTCGGCTACACGCTGCTCACCTTGGTAGCGAATGTTCACATCAAGATCCGGTTGTGGCAACAAACCATGCCCTTTTTCAGGCCATTCAACCAAGCAAATTGCATCATCTGTGAAGTAATCTCGAATCCCCATGAACTCAAGCTCTTCAGGATCCGCAAGACGATAAAGATCGAAATGGTACACTTGCCACTGATCCAACTGATACGGTTCGACTAGAGTATAAGTTGGGCTTTTCACGTTACCTTGATGGCCAAGAGCACGGACAAAACCACGACTAAAGGTTGTTTTACCTGCACCCAAATCACCATGCAGATAAATTGTGGTTTGTTGCGAACAAAGGTGAGCCAGAGCGGTACCGAGTGCAACCGTTTCGTGCTCATCTTTTAAATTGAATTGTTTCGTGCTCATTGATGCTTCTCTAACTAATGATCGTTGACTATATAAAAATCAAAAGAACAGGAATAGTAAACCGTGTTGGTTTTGAGAGACAAGCTTTCAAATGTCATATGTGCGAAAAAAGTATCCAAGGAACGGTATCTTAATCACCTTAGTATCGACCTAGATTTAGAATATATGCAAATGACTTCAATAAGCAGTATTCACAGCATCAAAAACGTCCCTAACTGGGTAGCACCAAAGCCAGAGATCCGTTAAGATCCGCCCCCCTTTTATTCCGGTGGTTAGCATGAACTACGAACAACTCGCACAACAAATCAAAATTTGGGGAAAAGAGCTCGGCTTCCAAAAAGTTGGGATCTGCGACGTTGATCTGAGTGAGCATGAAGCCGCACTGAAAAAATGGCTCGATGCAGGCTATCACGGCTCAATGGACTGGATGGCTCGTCACGGTATGATGCGAGCTAGACCCAATGAGCTACTCCCGGGAACCGTTCGTGTGATCAGCGTTCGGATGGACTACCTACCACCAGAAGCACAATTCGCTTCGAACCTAGCAAATAAAAATCATGCCTATATTAGTCGCTATGCATTAGGGCGTGATTATCACAAGCTCGTCAGAAAACAACTGAATAAACTTGGCAAACTTATTGAACAAGAAGTTGGTCAGTATGGTTACCGACCTTTCGTCGACTCCGCACCAATATTGGAGCGACCACTCGCCCAAAAAGCAGGCTTAGGCTGGACAGGGAAACATTCCCTGATTTTAGATCAGGACTGTGGCTCGTGGTTCTTTTTAGGCGAGTTACTTATCGACTTGCCACTTCCCGTTGACGAGCCAAGCGTTGATCAGTGCGGTAAATGCAAAGCATGCATTACCTCATGCCCAACACAAGCCATCGTTGAAGACAAAGTTGTCGATGCTAGACGCTGCATCTCTTACCTCACCATCGAGTTCGATGGCGTGATCCCTGAAGAGTTTCGCAAGCCAATGGGTAACCGCATTTATGGCTGTGATGACTGCCAATTGGTTTGCCCATGGAATCGCTACGCCGACATAACGGAGCAGAGTGATTTCCATCGTCGCGATAGTTTCAAAAACCCGGATCTCGTTGACATGTTTAACTGGGATGAAGCGACTTTTCTAAAAAATATGGAAGGCTCCGCTATTCGTCGCATTGGTCATATACAGTGGCTGCGTAATATTGCTGTCGCACTTGGTAATGCAGAATACAGTCAACGAGTCATTGATGCGTTAGAAAGTCGACAAGGTGAAAATAAATTACTTGATGAACACATCAAATGGGCTTTGGCCGAGCAACTGAATCAACTCCCCATTGAGAATAAAGCATCTACAGAGACGAAAAAGCAGCGCTTAATAAGAATCGTCGAGAAGGGGCTACCAAGAGACGCATAGTGCGTAGTCTATATGCAAGAGATTGAAAGCACTTTTACATGTTCAATTCATGACCTTGTTCTCAATTTTGTAATGTGGAAAAAAATTTGAGATTCAAGAAAAACAAGCTAGCAGAAAAAAGTTAAACACAGCTTGGAGAAATGACTAGGATCAAAAAAATACCAGTTAATGATCGTATTTTAACGTATCCGATCCGACAAAAAACTTATTTTTCTCTTAATTAACAAAGACTTAATCAATATTTCGCTATTATTTCGACTTTCCTTCAGCGAAAAGATCTTTCTTCTCCATCGCAAAAAGTCAAGCTAAAAACACTTTATCAACTAACTTATCCACAGAACGACATATGTGGATAACTCTGTTAATTAAAGTAGATAAAACATGCAGAACCTCATCATGCTTGTACGCCAGCCGATTCATATCGTGTTTTAAACACAAACGAAATCGTCCGAGATCATATGATGCGGATAAAATTTAGTTTTTGGGGATTCATGCTTCGCAGCATTATGAAAAGAGCGATGTGATTGGTTGCGAGAAGCAGGAATTGAATCAAGCGGCGCATCCGTCGACGATTTAGGATTGTGCTAATAAATAAGCATTCAATCTATCGTCTTGTATTTGGTTGCGGGGGCCGGATTTGAACCGACGACCTTCGGGTTATGAGCCCGACGAGCTACCAAGCTGCTCCACCCCGCGTCCGAGTGCTTCATCTTTGTTGATGATGAAGGCTTTGCTTTCATTTATAAAAAAGAAACTGGAGCGACACACGAGGTTCGAACTCGTGACCTCAACCTTGGCAAGGTTGCGCTCTACCAACTGAGCTAGTGTCGCATTTCGTCACCGTTAAGCACGATGAGGGCTATATATTGGAGCGACACACGAGGTTCGAACTCGTGACCTCAACCTTGGCAAGGTTGCGCTCTACCAACTGAGCTAGTGTCGCATATTAACAGCAGTCGCTATTAATGGAATTTGGTTGCGGGGGCCGGATTTGAACCGACGACCTTCGGGTTATGAGCCCGACGAGCTACCAAGCTGCTCCACCCCGCGTCCGTATTGTGTCACCGTTAAGTACCGTGAGAACTATGAAACTGGAGCGACACACGAGGTTCGAACTCGTGACCTCAACCTTGGCAAGGTTGCGCTCTACCAACTGAGCTAGTGTCGCAT
>NZ_RBWD01000024.1:0-36477 GCF_009361695.1 Vibrio sp. VGrn 2
TTTAAATTTTGGACACTTGCTGATTACAAGCGAGTGATACCACTGCGGAGTGGTAGTTCAGTTGGTTAGAATACCGGCCTGTCACGCCGGGGGTCGCGGGTTCGAGTCCCGTCCACTCCGCCACTTAATATCGACAACCTCGCCCAAGCGAGGTTTTGTCAAATCTAGAATATAAGAATTCTACAGGGGTGTAGCTCCAATTGGCAGAGCAGCGGATTCCAAATCCGCGTGTTGGGAGTTCGAATCTCTCCACCCCTGCCATATATCAAGGCTCTGACTTAGGTCAGAGCCTTTTTTGTATCTGCTTGCCACTATGCATTTCTCCTCTCATCCCACCTATATGCCTTTCTGCTGCCTGCTGCTCTTTGTAAGTATTTATTAACTCACCAACCTATTAGACTAGTCGTTATAACCAAGTGCTCCGAAATGTTAGCAATAAATGAGAATCATTATTTATATTTAGTTACACTTAACCGATCTGGACTAATGGGTAACTATGTATGGATATATCTCGTCGACGCTTCCTTCAATCATCCTTAGCGATCTCCGCGCTTACTGTTCTACCTGCATGTTCTCTATCTAGGAGTACTAATAAGCAGGGGCAGTATATATACGATATCACTGCAGAGCCTTCTACGGCTGAACTAGTGCCCGGTTTCAATACTGAGGTATTAGCTTTTAATGGGCGTATACCTGCACCGATAATTCGTTGCCGACAAGGGGAAAAGGTAACAATCAACTTCATCAATAAGCTATCAGAGCCAACTACAATTCACTGGCATGGCCTGCGAATCCCCATTGAAATGGATGGTGTACCTTTCTTAAGTCAGCCGCCTATCATGCCCGGAGAGACTTTTACGTATGAGTTTATTCCGCCAGATGCAGGTACGTTTTGGTATCACCCACACATGAACAGCGTTAAGCAGCTTGGTATGGGGTTGGTTGGGCTAATAATTGTTGAAGAGGCTGAGCCTGTTCAGTTTGATGAAGAGCATGAAGTCGTCCTCAAGCATTGGCATTTAGACAAGCAAGGACAGTGGAAGAATCTAATGGTGCCGCGCTTGAGTGCACGTATGGGAACGCCAGGAGAGTGGAGTAGCGTCAATGGTATTCATGAGCCTCTTTATACGCTGAAGCAGAACGCGACTACGCGATTAAGAATTGCTAATGTCGATAACACCATTACCTATCCGATCGCGATTGAAGGCACAGAGGCTTGGGTTATTGCTATCGATGGCAATCCAGTTAAAACGCCTTATAGGCTCACTCAACACAAAATTGGTCCGGGAATGAGATTGGATATCGGATTGATTGCTCCGAAGGCTGGAGAGCGTGTTTATGTGCGTCAAATGAAAGGGCGCTTCCCATTCTCTTTGTGTGAGTTTGAAGTTGTTGAGTCTGACCTGCCAAGCAACAAGAAACTGCCTTTATTGCCTCTCAACCCTGTGCCTGATCTTGATTTGGAAAATGCGGAGCAAATCGATTATGTGTTTGAATGGGAGGGGGCGATCACTCCTGTCGATAAATCGGGCAAAGCGATACCTAAATTCTGGCTGATGAACAAACGGGCTTGGGAGGGAATGAGCATAGATAATATCCCTGCGCCACTTTCAACATTGGAGCTTGGAAAAACCTATATCTTCAATTTGAAGAACGTTACTCAATATCATCATCCTATTCATCTTCATGGGCATACATTTACTGTTCTTGAGTTAGATGGAAAGAAACTCGACGAACCGTTCCATACCGATACGGTTTTACTTGGAAAAAATGGCAGTGCCAAAGCTGCCTTTGTTGCTAACAACCCTGGACGTTGGATGTATCACTGCCATGTTATTGAGCACATGAAAACCGGTTTGATGGGATATATTGAAGTAAAGTGACTCCTGTAACTTTTTTAATCTCAGCGTGTTTTAAATGCAATACGTTGTCGAATTCTAAAATTTCACCATCAATATTGCTTTAGTTTTGGTTACAATATCGTCATCAATAGTGTTGGGGGAATTATGGGGCAGTTTTCCATTCTTGGTTTTATTGCACTAGGTGGTGCTTTCGGTGCGTGTTCTCGTTACTTGATATCTGAACTGTGTGTCATTTTATTGGGGCGTGGTTTTCCATACGGTACGCTAACTGTTAATGTGGTTGGTTCATTTATCATGGGCTTGTTGATTGCTGCGTTCGACAATGAACTGTTGGCAACAGAACCTTGGCGACAAGTGATTGGTTTGGGCTTTTTAGGGGCACTGACGACGTTTTCCACCTTTTCTATGGATAATGTTTTACTTATGCAGCAAGGTGCGTTTCTTAAGATGGGGTTAAATATTTTATTAAATGTGGTGCTGAGCATCTCTGCTGCGTGGATCGGTTTCCAATTATTGATGCGCAGCTAGCAAAGTAGTTAAAAATTAAACAGGTCGGCTTGGTTTAACCAGGCCGTTTTTATATACTGATATCACTTGTCGGAGTGCCATAAGGCTGAGACCGTTAATTCGGGATCCGTTGAACCTGATCAGATTAGAATCTGCGAAGGGAACAAGAGAAGATATTTATACCGGAGTTCTTTCTGGTTGACCTATCAAATAGTCGAATGTTGTTATAGGCAAATTACTTAAGCTTTATTTAGCCTTAATTTGACTCCTCTTGTCGCATCTATCCGCCAAGCATTTTTATCCAATTACTTTTTATCTAGTATAACAAAGCAAGGAAAAATGCTATGTCGAGTCGCAAACAAGCGAGACTGGAAGCAAAACATTTTATTGAAACACTCTCGGTACAGCCGTACCCAAATTCCACAAAAGTATATGTAGAAGGTTCACGTCCAGATGTTCGTGTACCTATGCGTGAAATAGCGCTAGCAGATAGTCTGATTGGTGGCACAAAAGAAGCGCCTATTTTCGAGCCGAATGAAGCCGTCCGAGTCTACGATACGTCAGGTGTTTATACTGATCCGAACTACGATATTGACCTTTATAGCGGCTTACCAAAGCTAAGAGAAAGCTGGATTGAAGAGCGAGGTGACACAGAGTTACTCGATGAAGTAAGCTCGGTGTACACCAAAGAACGCTTAGAAGACGAAACACTAGACGATCTTCGTTACGGTAATCTACCACGTATTCGACGTGCCAAAGATGGGCAATGCGTCACTCAACTGCACTATGCTCGCAAAGGTATTATCACCCCAGAAATGGAATTCATCGCGCTGCGTGAAAGCATGGGTCGTGCCAAGTACCGTGATGATGTGCTGAATCAACAGCATCCTGGTCAAAGCTTTGGAGCTAATCTTCCAAAAGACATTACCGCCGAGTTTGTTCGCAAAGAAGTTGCCGAAGGTCGCGCGATTATCCCTTCTAATATCAACCACCCAGAATCCGAACCAATGATCATTGGACGTAACTTTTTGGTCAAAGTGAACGCCAATATCGGTAACTCATCGGTGACGTCTTCGATTGAGGAAGAAGTTGAGAAGCTCGTTTGGGCGACACGCTGGGGTGGGGATACCGTTATGGATCTCTCTACTGGACGTAACATCCACGAAACTCGCGAGTGGATTCTGCGTAACAGCCCGGTTCCGATCGGTACCGTACCTATGTATCAAGCGCTGGAAAAAGTGAATGGAGTTGCCGAAAACCTTAACTGGGAAGTGATGCGCGATACTCTGATTGAGCAAGCAGAGCAGGGCGTTGATTACTTCACTATCCATGCCGGTTTACTACTTCGCTATGTGCCAATGACTGCAAAGCGTGTTACTGGCATCGTCTCTCGTGGTGGTTCTATCATCGCGAAATGGTGTTTAGCGCATCACCAAGAAAGCTTCTTATACACCCACTTCCGAGAGATCTGTGAAATCTGTGCCAAGTATGATGTGGCACTTTCTCTCGGTGATGGTCTGCGCCCTGGTTCGGTTGCCGATGCTAATGACGAAGCGCAATTTGCGGAGCTTCGTACTCTTGGTGAGTTGACTAAGGTTGCGTGGGAATACGACGTACAGGTGATTATCGAAGGTCCTGGCCATGTTCCAATGCACATGATCAAAGAGAACATGGAAGAGCAGCTAGAGCACTGCCATGAAGCTCCGTTCTACACCCTTGGTCCACTGACGACAGACGTCGCTCCTGGTTACGACCATATTACGTCAGGAATTGGCGCTGCCATGATTGGCTGGTATGGCTGTGCGATGCTTTGTTACGTAACACCTAAAGAGCATCTTGGCTTACCAAACAAAGAAGACGTGAAGGTAGGCATGATCACTTACAAGCTTGCTGCTCACGCTGCTGATTTGGCTAAAGGGCACCCTGGCGCACAAGTTCGTGATAACGCGCTTTCTAAAGCACGTTTTGAATTCCGCTGGGAAGACCAATTCAACTTGTCACTTGACCCAGAAACCGCGCGCGCTTTCCATGATGAAACCTTGCCTCAAGAGTCGGGAAAAGTTGCTCACTTCTGTTCGATGTGCGGACCAAAGTTCTGCTCGATGAAGATTTCGCAAGAGGTTCGAGAATACGCGAAAGATACTGAGCAAGTTGCTGCGGACCAAGCTATCTCGATCAAAATGCTTGATGATCCTCTTGAGGGGATGCGTCAGAAATCGCAAGAATTTAGAGAGTCAGGTTCTGAGTTATACCACCCAGCAGCACATGCCGAGGTAAGTGACTAATGAGCAAAATCCTTATTCCGTCATCATTGATTGAACTAACAGGTTTAGTTCAGCAATGTTTGTTGTTGGCGAAAGAACAGGGTTTTATAATCGAAGACATTGAGTTGGGCGTGAGCCCAACTCAATCTATTCAGCTTGTTCGCGACCAACAGACCACACACATAACGACTGATCTCATTGATGGATATGACTCTGAACATGAGAGTTTATTTGTGCTTTATTACCGCTCTACTTTGTCGGTAGAAGCGTGTGCTAAGCAACCGTCGAAAGCGATTTATATTGGTATTGCTGATACTCAGGTTTCCGATAAAAAGGAGAAAGTGCATCAGCTTGATATCTGGCGTCACCCCTTTAACGACGAAGTGAGAGCGCTTTCCGTTAAGTCCAAACCCAACGCAATGTTCGATCCCGAACATCACCTTGCTTGGATAGTAGCGCTGACAGTACTCGATTTTCCTATCGAAGATGCGTTAACACTTGCTCGAGGAATGCTAACCCAACAAGCGAATGTTTCACGTGAAACACTATCGAATGACAACCTTGACGAGGAACAATCAACTCAGTGGGCTAACCAATTTGATGATTTCCCCACACCAGTACTGGAAGATAACCGACTCGGTATTCAAGTTGGTTGGTCAGCACAAGGAGAGAGCGTTAGCTTTCCAACTCTAACTAAGCAAAGTCTAGGGCTCTATCCAGTCGTTGATGATGTTGCTTGGATTGAGCGTTTACTGCCACTAGGCATCAACACTATTCAACTACGAATCAAGAACCCACAACAAGCCGATTTGGAACAACAGATCATTCGAGCAATTGAGCTAGGTCGTAAGTATCAAGCTCAAGTGTTCATCAATGACTATTGGCAATTGGCAATCAAACATGGCGCTTATGGCGTTCACCTAGGGCAGGAAGACATAGAAGAGTCGAATTTGGCTCAGCTAACCAAAGCCGGCATTCGTCTTGGTCTTTCTACGCATGGTTATTACGAACTACTGCGCATTGTACAAATTCATCCTAGTTACATCGCGCTAGGGCATATCTTCCCAACCACCACTAAACAGATGCCATCGAAACCACAAGGTTTGGTGCGCTTGGCTCTGTATCAAAAGCTGATTGATAGTATTCCTTATAAAAATACAGAGGCTGCTTTCCGTCCTTCAAAAGACAAAGCAGTTAGTGACTATGTGCTTGGCTTTCCGACGGTCGCAATTGGGGGCATTGACCAATCTAATGCAGACCAAGTTTGGCAAACAGGTGTTTCTAGTTTGGCAGTTGTGCGAGCTATTACGTTGGCGGAATCGCCTCAGTCCGTCATCGAGTTCTTTGCACAACTGATGAAGGAAAGACAACTAACGCTTACTGATCAGAATAGTGAATTGGCGGATACCAAGAGAGGCGAGCATGCTCACGGATAAGCAGTTCCTTCGCTATCAACGCCAAGTCGCTCTGCCCGAAATTGCTGAAGGTGGGCAAGAGCGTTTGAGCAAATCGCATGTGCTGATCATCGGTTGTGGCGGGTTAGGGAGCGCAGCGAGTTTGTACTTGGCATCAGCGGGCGTTGGTAAATTGGTTGTGGTTGATGATGATGAAGTTGATAGCAGTAACCTACAACGTCAGATCATTTATCGTGAACAAGACCTCCAAGTTACGAAAACAGAAGCGACTATAAAGCAACTCACTGAACTTAATTCTATGGTTCAAATTCGTGCCCTCAATAAGCGATTAGACAAAGCACAGTTGCAGCTTGAGGTGATGTTAGCGGATGTGGTGTTGGACTGCACCGATAACATGCCAACGCGCCAGCTAATTAACCAAGTTTGTTTCGAGCAAAATACGCCGCTCATTTCGGCGGCGGCAATTGGTTGGCAAGGGCAATTCGCTGTTTTTGATTACCAAACGCCAAGTGAACAAGAAGTGCGAAGTAAAGCCTGTTACCGCTGTTTGTATCCGTTTGACGAATTACCACAAACTCAAAAGTGCAGTGACAGCGGTGTTGTTGGTCCGGTGGTGGGCACACTTGGCAACTACCAAGCGATAGCAGCAATTCAAAAACTGGCGACGGGAAAGTTTCATGTTGAGACTGCTAAGTTACATCTGTTTGATGGATTGAAAATGCAATGGCAAACCATGGCGATAAGCAAAGACAAACAGTGCCAAGTGTGTGCTCAGATTTAGCTTACGAATAATGGGCAGAATTAAGAGAGTTGGAAGTAATGACGTTATCAGAACAACAAACAACACAAGTGACCGATGCTGACTTAAATATGATCACGATTGTCATCAATGACCAGTCACATCAAGTTGCCAGTGAGTCGAGTCTACAGCAAATCATTAGTCAATTTGTGCTGCCTGAAATGGGCTGTGTTTTTGCAATTAATAACAATGTTGTGCCGCGCAGTGAGTGGGCTAGCACAGTTCTTTCACAGGGAGATAGCATCTCTTTGTTTCAAGCGATCGCAGGGGGTTAAAGTCGATGCTTAAAATTGGTGATAAACAATTCGAATCAAGACTGTTCACGGGAACAGGGAAGTTTGCCAACAGCCGATTAATGGCAGAAGCGATTCAAGTGTCGGGTTCTCAACTTGCGACTATGGCGTTGAAGCGTGTGGACGTGAACGACCAACAAGACGATATTTTGCTGCCGTTAGTACAAGCGGGTGTGAACTTATTGCCGAACACCTCGGGTGCAAAGAATGCTAAAGATGCCGTATTTGCAGCACAACTGGCGCGAGAAGCGTTAGGTACTAACTGGTTAAAATTGGAAATTCACCCAGACCCGAAGTACTTGATGCCTGATCCAATTGAGACACTTGCGGCTGCTGAACAACTGGTTCGTGAAGGCTTTATTGTCCTTCCTTACTGTCATGCTGACCCGGTTCTGTGTAAACGATTAGAAGAAGTAGGTTGTGCTGCGGTCATGCCATTAGGTGCGCCGATCGGTTCTAATAAAGGGATAGTTTCTCACGATTTCCTAGAGATCATTATCGACCAAGCTAATGTTCCTGTCGTTGTCGATGCGGGTATTGGTGCTCCTTCACATGCGGCGCGTGCGATGGAAATGGGCGCGGATGCCGTGCTCGTCAATACTGCGATTGCAGCTTCGAGCGATCCCGTTGCGATGGCGAAAGCATTTAAGTTGGCGGTAGAGTCGGGGCGTATGGCTTATGAAGCCGGACTTGCGGGTAAGGTTTCTCATGCGGTTGCGTCGAGTCCACTGACGTCATTCCTAGATGAGCTTTAATCCTAGATTGGTTTAGCTATTAAGCGAGGAAAACATGAGCTTCGTTGAACAATTTAAGCAGCTGAATTGGGATGACATTTCGATGTCGATCTACGCGAAAACGGCACAAGATGTCGAGCGAGCATTGAATAAACCCAAGCGTGATTTGGAAGATTTTAAGGCGCTAATTTCACCAGCGGCAGAAGCGTACTTAGAGCAAATGGCGCAGCTGTCATACTCGGCAACTCGCAAGCGTTTTGGTAATACCATGTCGCTTTACATTCCACTGTACCTTTCTAACTTGTGCGCCAATGCTTGTACTTATTGTGGCTTCTCGATGAAGAACAGAATCAAGCGTCGTACCTTGAATAGAGACGAGGTGGCTGCAGAAGTAGAAGCCATTAAACGCATGAAGTTCGATAGCGTATTGCTGGTGACTGGTGAACACGAAACCAAAGTGGGCATGAAATACTTCCGCGAAATGGTGCCGATGATTAAGAAGCGCTTTAATTATTTGGCGATGGAAGTGCAGCCGCTAGATCAAGACGAATACGCCGAGCTCAAGACATTGGGTTTGGATGCGGTGATGGTCTATCAAGAAACGTATCATCCTTCGACTTACGCCGAGCACCATTTGCGTGGCAATAAGATGGATTTCGAATACCGATTGGATACACCCGACCGCCTCGCAAAGGCGGGCATTGATAAGATCGGTATTGGCGCTTTGATAGGATTGGAAGAGTGGCGTACAGATTGTTTTTATGTGGCAGCGCACTTGGACTATCTTGAGCGCACGTATTGGCAGACTCGTTACTCAATTTCTTTCCCACGTTTGCGTCCTTGTGAGGGCGCGCTCCAACCCAAATCAGTAATGACGGATAAGCAGCTTGTTCAGTTGATTTGCGCTTATCGTTTGTTGAATCCAGAAGTGGAGTTGTCATTATCGACTCGTGAGTCACCGAAATTTAGAGACAACGCATTGGCTTTAGGTATTACCAGTATATCTGCAGCATCGAAAACTCAGCCGGGGGGTTATGCGATGGATGATGTTGAACTCGAGCAGTTTGAGATCAGCGACGAGCGAAGCGCGGGTTCTGTGGAAGATATGATTCGAGCCAAAGGATTTGACCCTGTATGGCGAGATTGGCACTCAGCGTATTCTGGTTAAGCAGTAAATAAAGCCACTGGTCATCGTTATGTTTCACGTGAAACATAGGCAAAGAAAAGAGGGGTGATGCAAAACATCAACCCTCTACTTTTTCTAACTTCTAACTTCTAACTTCTAGCTTCTAACTTCTAACTTCTAGCTGTGTGCTACAGGTAGCGTTGCCTGGCGAAGCCACTCTTTCACATCACCTTCAACTAGCGGGCTGATCTCATCCCATACTTTCTGATGGTAATCATTCAGCCAAGCAAGTTCTGGACGAGTTAGCATATCAACATTGATGTTGCGCTTGTCGATTGGGCAGCGTGTTAGTGACTCAAATGACAGAACAGGGAAGTCACCGTTAGTCGGTGTTTCAACAACAAGCTCTAGGTTCTCAATACGGATACCAAACGCATCTGCACGGTAGTAACCTGGCTCGTTTGATAGCACCATACCTTCTAATAGAGGCACATCAATTTGCTTCTTCGAAATGCTTGCTGGGCCTTCATGCACACTTAGGAAGTGGCCCACACCGTGGCCAGTGCCGTGATCGTAATCGTAGCCTTCCGCCCATAGGTGCTGACGAGCTAGTGTATCGATTTGGTAACCACGTGTGCCTTTCGGGAAACGAGCTCGAGCAACGCCAATATGACCTTTCAGCGCCAACGTAAATTGCTTCTTCATTTCTGCAGAAGGTTGACCAATCGCGATAGTACGCGTGATGTCTGTAGTGCCATCGAGGTACTGACCGCCTGAATCCACTAGGTAAAGTGTGTTCAGCTCTAGCTTGCCAGGTTCAGGTTGGTTCTCGTGATTATAGTGACACATGGCCGCGTTGCCGCCTGCCGCTGAAATGGTATCGAAGCTAAGATCCATTAGCGTAGGGTCTTCGCTACGAAATGCTTCCAGTTTGTCTGCTAATGTCGCTTCGTCATGCAGGTTATCAGCAGCAACTTCCGCATCTAACCAACATAGGAACTTGCTCATTGCCACGCCATCGCGGATATGACACGCCTTCATACCGGCAATTTCAACCGAGTTCTTCGCCGCTTTTGGCATCAGACATGGGTCTGCTGCTGCAATCACGGACGCACCAGAGTTTTGTAGTACTAGCTTAAACCAAGCGTTACTGATTGCAGGGTCAACTAATACCTTTTTACCTGTCATGGCTTCAAGGCGAGATTGAAGTGCTTCTGGGTGGTGAACGGTCACACCGCTGCCTACGTGAGCGTCAAAATCAGCAGGTAGACGAGCAGGATCGAGGAAGTATTCCACGCTTGAATCTGAGTGCAGAATCGCGTGAGAAAGCAGAACTGGTAGGCGTGATACATCCAAACCACGTACATTCAGCAGCCAACAAATAGAATCTAATGCTGTGATCACAGCGCTATCTGCTCCCGCTTTTTTTACCAGTTGGGCGATCTCTTGACGCTTACTCTCACTTGATTGACCGACGGCTTCTGTTGCCATCAGGCGAACATCAGAGACAACAGGCGCTGGGCGGTCATGCCACAACTCATCAATTGGGTTGTTGGTCAGAATATTTAGCTCAAGCTTTCCAGCCAGTTTAGCTTGTGCCATGTCTAGCCAAGCTGAGCTGTGCATACGAGGATCAATTGCGACAGATGCGTTTGTTGGCAGGTTGTCTAGAACCCAATCTAAAGCTGGTTCTTCAATAAGGTGACGATATTCAAATAGGTCACCAGGGACTTGTTTGGTGACTTGAACGGTATAGCGGCCATCAACAAAGATAGCGGCTTTGTCTTTGGTGATTACCGCAGCACCAGCAGAACCAGTAAAGCCTGTTAACCAATGTAAGCGCTCGTTGTGCGCTGGGACGTATTCGCCCAAATACTCGTCCTCGTGCGGAACCAGTAGGGCATCAATATTATGTTGTACAAGCCATTCGCGAATCGCATTCACGCGGCTGAGAGTTTCGTTGTGCATCTGTTTTATTCCTTCAAATTACCGCTCCTTCATGCTCAGGTGTGGGAGCTGTTTCCTTCTGCTTCATGCAGTTTATGATCAACGCAAGTTTGCAATGACTTAGGTTGAGTCGGAGTACAACTAGGCCATAGATGAGCCAAAAAGGACTACGACAGTTAAGCTACTCATTTTACCCGCTAAGCGCAAATTGAGAGCGGTATTTTTATCTAAGGTGATCGGTTTTTTGTGTGATCATCGTACGTAGCCAACCCAATGCAGGGTCGTTTTCTCTGTCTCGGTGCCAGAATAAAGTGTATGCCATAGGTGGAAATTCTAGCGGGAGTGGTAGTACGACCAAATCAAGCTGTTTAGCAGCGAGCTGCACAAAATGGCTTGGAGCGGTAAAAATAAAGTCAGTGTAGGAACATAAACTTGCGGCACTATTAAAGTCCGGAACGGTGACGGCAATATCGCGGTCGGCTCCAATATCGGCAAGGCGATAATCTAACAGCCAACGGTCGTTGCCGTCACAACGCACTTGTACGTGACGCAGGGCGAGATACGCTTCGAGGTTCCAAGGCTGTTTTAATGCTGGGTGATTTTTGCGAATAATACACATCTGGTGATCTCGATAAATTTCCAGTTCGCATATGTCATCGGGTGGCAGCAGAGTCAGCTTGGCATCATTAATATCGATGTCTTTTCCAGTTAAGCCTAAGTCTAGCTCGCCACGTTGCAGCATTTTAAAAGTATTATCGGACCAAGGGTGAGTGCTGATCGTCACCCCAGGGGCTTGCTGAAAAATCGCCGGTAAGAAATGGGGTAGAATCAGAGGGTAAACACTTTCAACCGCTGCTATTTGAAAACGGTATTCGCTACTTTGTGGAGAGAACTCTTCTGGTTGAGTCAGTACTTCTAACTGGTTTATCAACAGATCCAGTTTAGGTTTAAGAAACAAAGCGCGCGGTGTTGGTGTTAATCCATGCGAGTTTCGGGTGAAAAGCGGGTCATCAAATTGGATGCGCAGTTTAGCCAGTGATTTGCTCACGGCAGACTGACTCAAGCACAGTCGGTGGGCGGCTCGGGTGACATTTAACTCTTCTATCAAAACTTTAAAACAGACCAATAGATTTAAATCGATACGAGCCAGTTTTTCGACGTTCACGGTGAATTTCCTCTAAGGAATAATGCTCATGATTATACATCATTTCCATTCATATCATCAGATGATTAAGCTCTATCCAAAGTTCTTTATCCAATTCGGAGTGTTGTGTGCCTAGCCAGTTTTCTAATAGTAAAAAACAGATGGCGTTATTGACCCTTTTGGTTCTTTTCAGTCCTCTTGCGATTGATATTTATCTACCTGCTTTACCTCTTATTGCTTCCACTTTTCAGGTCGATAATGCGCTAGCACAAGACACGATCACTTGGTTCTTATTTGCGATGGGTGTAGGGCAACTGTTTGCTGGCCCTTTGGCAGATAAACTCGGACGTCGAACAGTTGCATTGGGCGGTATCACTATCTATGCGATGAGCGCTTTATTGGCGTGGAGTGCTCAAAATATTGAATGGATGTTGGTTTCCCGACTGCTACAAGGCTTAGGTGCGTGTGCGACATCGGTAGCAGCCTTTGCAACAGTTCGCGATATCTTTGGCCCGGAAAAAAGCGGCAAAATGATAAGCTATCTTAACGGCGCGATTTGTTTTATTCCGGCATTAGCTCCAATTCTAGGTAGTTGGTTAACTCAGCAATTTGATTGGCGAGCTAACTTCAGCTTTATGGCGGGCTTTGCCGTTGTGTCCGGTTCATTGATGTTTTTCATGATGAAAGAGACTAACCCATCAACGGAAAAGCAAGCCGTGTTTAAGCTCAGCCGTTATTGGGCAGTGCTTAGCACACCATCTTTTGTTTTCCATGCGTCATTATGCTTGATGGCTATGGCGGTTATTCTTGCTTACGTTACCTCAGCACCGTCGGTATTGATGACGGGGATGGGGCTGTCGATGAATGAATTCACTTTCTGGTTTGGTGTGAATGCGGTGATAAACATTGCGGCATGTATGTTGGCGCCTAAGTTTATGGAGCGCGTTGGCACGCACAACACTTTGGTTACGGGGATCTCGACTCTGGGCCTCGCAGGTGTGATCATGCTAGTGATGAATGGTCAGAATACCGCGCTTTCTTTCATGCTACCTATCTTCATGTCTTCTGTAGGTTTTGCATTCATTTTGGGTGCAGCAGCAGGGAAAGCATTGGAACCGTTTGGTGACAAAGCGGGTACGGCTGCGGCACTGCTTGGGTTGTTCCAAATGAGTGGCTCTGGTTTGTTGGTTGGTACGTTGCAGCGTTTATCTTTGGAACCTCAGACACTGATCGCAATACATATGTGGGTCCTGTTGCCTGCGTTGGTGGTTCTGTTTACAAAAGCAGGTAAGAACTGGCATTCAAGCTTTGCGAAAGCGTAAATCAGTGTAATTTAGTATTTTCCAATGTAAGTAAGGCGTGTATATTTGTCGTTCAGACTTTTCCTGACACCATAACGGAACTCAAAAAGTAATGTCGTTAACCACGTATGAAATGGCTCGTATTCTAGAGCAAATGGAAGATTCACCAGAAAAGGTGATGTTTGGCAAGTTGCTTAATGAGCTGGGTAATCAAAGCTCCGAGCGTATTCGTAGTGCGGCTAAACAAGTACCTCTGCCAATTTTGCGTGATATCGTGTACCAATTCCAGCAAGTGATTGAGTCGCGCAAAGGTGAACAAGTTGAGCTGTTGGCAAAAGATCTTGCTCAACAGGGCATCTCAGCTGATGAGCTTCTTGCTTACTTAAATAAACAATAAAAAGTCCCCGCCACTGCGGGGATTTTTTTATCGCGTCAACTTATTCTTTATAACATGGTCAATAGAGATAACTCCCGGTCCCCATACGATGACCACTAAAATCATGAATCCCCACAATTGATGATCATAGAACCCTTTTTCCCACAATACCGGGTAAGAGATGACCGCGATGATATTGAACACAAACAGAATCGCAGCCATCGGGCGGGTAATTAATCCCAACGCTAAAAACACTGGCAGAATTAACTCGGCAGCCGTTCCCATGTAGGCCGCTAACTCCCAAGGCAAAAGTGGCACTTGGTATTCCAATTCGAATAGATACAGCGTGCTATCCCAAGAAGAAACTTTGATTAACCCTGAATTGAAGAACACCCATGCAACCCACAAGCGACAAAAGAGAAGTAGTAAAGGGACAAAGCCAGCTTGTAAGGTATTGATCAAGTCGTCGTACCGATTGACTAAGTCTTTAACCGTATTCGTCATAGAGTGCTCCTTAGATTGATTTCAATGTAAAGCCGTCAACGAGATCGAGTGCCATGATGCCATTAAGGTGAACGAGCAAAGCTTCGGGTATTTCGCTCAAACTCTGCTTCTGCTCTAAACATTGCAGCAGTTGAAAAACATCGGTATCGAGTGCGTGACATTGAGCTTCTCCATTAGCTTGAATCGAGATGACACCTCGCTGTAATTGATTGATATTGAGCTGTTCAAACTCTTGGTGTTGAATCGCATGAAAGAGATCAAATACGGCGTAGTTTGAGTCAAAGCTGCGGTTGCCAGTGCGCAAATGAAACACCAAATGAGGTTGTTGTTCTTCCGTCACTTGGGCAAGTGCAGATAAAGGGATTCGATTTGGTTTTTCGACTTTCTCATTCTGTATTTGTCGAGCTAAGTCCATATGCCATTCAAACCTTGCGACTTCAGGAGTGTACGGGGCTTGGGTCATTACCTGACTAAACTGCATAATCGTATCTTGAAAGCCCACACCATAATGTACGACATTACCTTCTGCTAAGGGGTGAGAAAGTACGTGTTGGCGAGCAATTTGATCGAAGCACTCTTTTCCAACTAAGGCTTCAACCATTGGGTAGGTTGCTGCCAATACCTCACTCAAGCTGATGATAAAGTTATTGCGGTAAATCTGTATGCGTTCATCTGCGGTAAACTTGTCACTCACAATGTCGCATTCTTCACCGAGCGCTTGATAATGTAGGGCTTTAGCAAATTGACTCTGCAAGGTCGTAAGCTTCATGACGCTTTCCTTTTGCTCTTTTGGTCAATTAAATGATTTTTCTGCAATAGTGAGGATGCTTTTTCTGCTTCGCCAAGGAGGATTTCTGGTGCAGGAATATCCAAATCCCATTCAATCAGCGTATGGCGAGGGCCGTGTTTTTGTGTCCAACTAACGAACAGCTGCCATACATCATCACTGACGGGACGGCTATGAGTATCAATCCAAATCTCACCTTTATCCAACGGCTTAATAGTAAAACCTGCCAAATGAATCTCGTCGACTTTGTCGGCTGGAATCGCATCTAGGTATGTGTCGCAATCAAAACCGTGATTGAAGGCGGAAACATATACGTTATTTAAGTCGAGTAATAAACGACAGTCGGTGCGCTTTTGCACTTCGGTAAGAAAATCCCATTCGCTGATGGTTGAATGGTGAAACTTCACATAACTAGATGGGTTCTCAATTAAGATTTCACGTTGTAGATATTCTTGCACTTCAAGCACGTTACGAGTGAAGACTTGCAGCGCTTCTTCCGTGTAAGGCAAGGGAAGTAGATCATTGAAGTAGTGACCACCATTTTCACTCCAGCTTAAATGGTCAGAGACGAAGAGCGGGTCAATTGTATTTATCAATGCTTTTAGTTGCGCTAAATGTTTCGTATTCACACGTTCCACCGAGCCCAGCGATAAACCAATACCGTGGCAACTGATGTGGTAGTGCTCGCGTAATGCTTGCAGTTGATGGCGCTCTGCTGAGTTGGGCTGAAAGTAGTTCTCGCTGTGGATTTCTAGCCACGACAGCTCAGGTTTGTGTTGGCTAAAATAATCGAGATGAGGGGAACGTAATCCGACGCCAGCAAGAGGATGGAAAGAGTGATGTTTCACGTGAAACTCCTTTTCTGATTGGCGAGTAACTGGGGGCGTTGGTTAAAGTGCAACGCGCCCCACAGAAACTTGTGATGTTGAGTTATGAGCCGCTGGTGCTACCGCCAGCCAATTTGTCACACAATCCTTTAGGAACGACAACAAAAGCATCTTTTTGGTTGTCTTCTTTAGAGGTGCCCGCGCAAGAGCTGTTTTTCGTTGCGCAGTCATTTTTACCGGCTTTCGCCACGCCATAACACTTTTCTTTTTCTGCTGCGACAGCAGGGGCTGCGGTGAGCATGGTGCCACCAAGAGCAAGAAGTCCAGTAACAGCAGCAGTAACAGCAAGATTCGATTTTTTCATCATAATTTCCTCTGAGTGATTTCCTTTTACTTTCATTCGGCAAGTCGATTCGCCGTTTGGCGTACAACCTTTATCCACTTGCTTAAATTAAAAGATAGAGATGAGGCAGAAAAACTTTCATAAAAATAACTCTCGCGAATGGTTTTGGGGTGATTACCTTCGTTAACTCTTTGAATGAAAGATTAAAAAAACAACGAATTTTTTATCAAGTTTTGTCTAAACAGCACCCAGCTGTTTAGGTTATAATCGGTTTTTATGTATAAATAACCAGTAGCTCATCATGATGGATCCATCTCTATTACTCGACGGTCTAAACGATAAACAGCGTGAAGCCGTTGCAGCTCCTCTAGAAAACTTACTTGTCCTTGCTGGTGCAGGGAGTGGTAAGACTCGCGTTCTTGTTCACCGTATCGCTTGGCTTATGTCAGTCGAGCAAGCTTCTCCTTTCTCGATCATGTCGGTCACCTTCACCAATAAAGCGGCAGCAGAAATGCGTGGTCGTATTGAAGAGTTGATGATGGGCAGTGCATCTGGCATGTGGAATGGGACTTTCCACGGTATCTGTCACCGCATTTTGCGTGCACACTATCTTGATGCCAAGCTACCGGAAGATTTCCAAATCATAGACAGCGATGATCAGCAGCGCTTGTTAAAGCGTTTGATCAAAGCGCAAAACTTGGATGAAAAGCAGTGGCCTGCACGCCAAGTTTCATGGTGGATTAATGGTAAGAAGGACGAAGGATTACGCCCATCGCATATCGACGCTTATCACGATCCAGTGACCAAAACTTATTTGCAGCTGTATACCGCTTACCAAGAAGCGTGTGATCGTGCTGGCTTAGTGGACTTTGCGGAAATTTTGCTGCGCGCGCATGAGCTACTGCGTGACAACAAGTTTGTGCGTGAACACTACCAAGCACGCTTTAAGCATATCTTGGTTGACGAATTCCAAGACACCAACAACATTCAATACGCTTGGCTACGCATGATGGCTGGCCCAGATTGTCACGTGATGATTGTAGGTGACGACGACCAGTCAATTTATGGTTGGCGCGGTGCAAAAGTCGAGAACATTGAGAAGTTCACGCTGGAGTTTCCGAGCGTGAACACCATCCGTCTCGAACAAAACTATCGTTCGACGAAGACGATTCTTGAAGCGTCCAATACCTTGATTGCGAACAACACTGAACGTATGGGTAAAGAGCTGTGGACGGATGGCAATGTGGGAGAGCAGATCTCGGTTTACAGCGCTTATAACGAGCTTGATGAAGCGCGCTTTGCGGTCAATAAAATCAAAGAGTGGCAAGAGAATGGCGGCGCATTGAATGATGCTGCGATGCTGTATCGTAACAACGCGCAATCTCGTGTTTTGGAAGAAGCATTAATTCAGGCAGGCTTACCGTACCGTATTTACGGAGGCATGCGATTCTTCGAGCGTCAAGAAATCAGAGATGCGTTGAGCTACTTGCGTTTGATGGCGAATCGCAACGATGATGCCGCGTTTGAACGTGTCGTGAATACCCCAACACGTGGTCTGGGCGATAAGACGCTAGAGACTATCCGTCGTGCAGCTCGTGATAGAGGGTGCACTATGTGGGAAGCCAGTCTGGCAATGCTCGATGAGCAAGTATTACCGGGTCGAGCAGCTGGTGCGTTAAGTCGTTTTGTCGAATTAATCACCGCGCTGGAAGACGATACACTAGAAATGCCATTGCACGAGCAAACGGACCACGTGATCAAGTACTCGGGGTTGTTTGCGATGTATGAGCAAGAGAAGGGCGAAAAGTCTAAAGCTCGCATAGAAAACTTGGAGGAGCTGGTTACCGCCACTCGCCAATTCGAAAAACCAGAAGAAGCGGAAGAAATGTCTCTGCTGACGGCATTTTTAACACATGCGGCTCTAGAAGCGGGCGAAGGTCAGGCGGACGAATTTGAAGATGCAGTCCAACTGATGACGCTGCATAGTGCGAAAGGTTTGGAATTCCCATTGGTATTCATGGTCGGTGTGGAAGAAGGTATGTTCCCAAGCCAGATGTCCGCTGAAGAGGCAGGGCGTTTGGAAGAAGAGCGCCGTCTGTGTTATGTGGGCATGACGCGCGCGATGCAAAAGCTCTACATTACTTACGCGGAAATGCGTCGCCTATATGGCCAGGACAAATACCACAAACCATCGCGCTTTATTCGTGAATTACCAGAAACGTGTTTGGATGAAGTGCGCATGAAGGCGCAAGTGAGTCGCCCTTCAAGTAGTGGACGTTTTAGCCAAACCGCAGTAAAAGAAAACTTCAATGAGACTGGTTTTTCACTAGGTTCTCGTGTGATGCATCCGAAATTTGGTGAAGGAACGATCATCAACTTTGAGGGCAGTGGCCCACAAAGCCGAGTGCAGATTGCTTTCAACGGTGAAGGCATTAAATGGTTAGTCACCGCTTACGCGAGACTGGAGAAGCTGTAGGGCTTTGTGAAAAAATGAACATAAGAGCTGCTTCGGTGGCTCTTTCTGTTTTGGCTGTTTGGAATCAACAAAATGCTGAAAGATAGGGAGCTAAATGACGCTATTCGAAAAGGCTCTTAGTCTAAATCGCTTATCTTTAGACAAAGAAAAACCCCGAGGGCTTACGCCCGTCGGGGTTATAGTCTTACTCGCAGCAATCCAGCTACTAAAAGTGCTCCATGCATCAAATCCTTGATAGCGTGCTGCATTCCTTCAGCTTAATCCTTTCGTCGCCTTCCTAGCGGTGTCCTTGACCTTATCCTGGTCTGCTAACCATCCTCGTTAGCTCTCATCACTTGTTCCCTGAGCGGTGTCCATGACATCATCCTGATGTTCAGTCCTTTCCTCGTCCAGAGGTGTCCATTTCCCGTCCTTAGTAGCAACCGTCCTAGTTGCTATTGATTCCGTTCAATGTCCAGTTTTGCAATCCATGCCCGACTATTCATCCTGAATACCCGTTTCTTCTTCCTGAAGTTCACCAAATCCGTGGTGTTTCCTGTTCCGTGTCAGCATCCTTCCGACAAGGTTCATATTACGCTCTTCACGATTCTCAACAATGGTCGAAGCCCACATTTTTCTCAATTAAAAGCGTTTGAAAAATAAACATATTTATATTATTCAATGTTTTATGGTTGTTTGTGGGCTGTTTTACCATTAAAAAAGAGAGGTTTGCTCCACTCTTTGTGAGAGATCTCGCACAAGGAGTCGAGCAAAACAGGCCTATTTGCCAATTGCTGCTCCTTCTCGACGAGGATCTGCGGCACCTTCTAGTTCATCTTTTGTGATGCGTATCGCATGCAGTCCAGAATTCAAATCACGAACATTGGTTTTAAAGCCCATCTTCTCCAGCTCTGGCTGTAAGCCTTCTGCAGCGGTACCTTGCTCAATATCTAAGGTGCCAAAACGGTCGAGTAATCGTGGTTGATTGATTGCTTGTTGGATATCCATATCCCATTGCGTGTGGGCAATGATGGTTTGCGCCACGTAACCGATGATTCGACTGCCACCCGGAGAACCTATCGCCATGTAAGGTTTGTTATCTTTCATCATAATGGTCGGGGCCATTGAAGATCGTGGACGCTTGCCTGGTTCTATGTGGTTGGCGATTGGGATTCCGTCGTTATGAGTACGGAAAGAAAAATCGGTCAGTTCATTATTGAGCAAGAAGCCACGCACCATTAAGCGCGAGCCAAACGCATTCTCAATGGTGGTCGTCATGGAAACCACATTGCCTTGCTTATCGACGATATTGAAATGGCTGGTGGAAGGGAGTTCAATGGACTCGTCCATGCTTAAGTTCATTGCGTGCGACCACGGAGGATTGCCCGCTTCAACTTTGCTTAGTGCTTTGCCGACTTGGATCAGCTCTGCTCGCTGCTGGAGGTAGCTTTTATCAAGCAAGCCTTGAGTTGGCATCGGCACGTAATCTTGGTCTGCCATGTATTTACCACGGTCAGCAAACGCTAGACGCGATGCATCGGCGAGTACTTGCCAAGATTTAATGCTGTTAGCCCCCCAGCCTTTGAGATCGTACTGTTCAGTGATCGCCAAAATCTGACCAATGGTGAGCGCGCCAGAGCTTGGTGGTCCCATGCCGCAAATGTCATAGCTTTGGTATGCTGCACAAACCGGCTCACGTTGTCTGATTTGGTAGGTATCAAAGTCGGGTTGGGCTAATACACCGGGGTTACCCGGCGCGTTTTGTACCGTCTCGATAATGTCTCTGGCGATATCCCCATGGTAGAAGGCTTGGGCGCCTTGCTTAGCAATAGCACTCAGCGTTTGTGCGTATTCAGGGTTTTTTAATAGCGTACCTTCGGTTTTTGGCGAGCCATCCGAGTTAAAGAAATAGGCTTTTGTGACTGGAAAGCGTGATAAACGCTCGGCGTCTTTTTCTATCAAGCTTGCTAGGCGAGGACTGACTTTGAATCCTTGCTCCGCAAGCGAGATAACAGGCTGAATGATCTTTTTCCATTCCAGCTTGCCGTATTTCTGGTGAGTATCCCACAATAGTTTCACGGTGCCTGGTGTTGCGACAGAGCGTCCACCAACCACGGCATCGTAGAATTGCAATGGCTGACCGTTCTCATCTAAAAATAGCTTTGGCGTTACGGCGAGGGGGGCGGTTTCACGCCCGTCGTAAGTGGTCAGTTTTTGCTTTTCGGTATCCCAATACACTAAGAACGCACCGCCACCAATACCTGATGACTGGGGTTCAACTAAGCCAAGCATCAATTGCACCGCGACCATGGCATCTATCGCATTCCCGCCTTGCTCAAGTATGTCTGCACCCGCTTGGGTCGCCAGTGGGTTAGCAGCGGTAACCATATAATCTTTAGCTTTGACCAGCTGCTTTTGCTCAATGCCAGTGCTGTGCTCTGGTGCGACCGAATCTGCAGCTTGGTTAGCGAAGGCTTGTCCAGTGAAGGTGAAAGGGGAAGTAAGAAAAAGACCCGAGAGTACGAGTCGGTTAAATGTCCATTGCATGATGACTCTCCATGTTGCCAACTAAGGTTATTCAGCTTGGCAGCCACGGATATAGTCGTCGAGTTTCCTATTAAAGAAATGTCGAGTGTGCGACGCTTTTAAATCAGAGAGTTATCGAGAAAGGAGCGGAAGGTTTGCACTAAAATACTGCTGCCAACTAGGGTAAATACCACACCACATAAACCATCTATATAAATGCCGGCTTGCTGCAATCTTGTTTGCAAGCGCTGCGTTGACAGCATCCATGCAAGGCTAGAAAACCAGAGTAGCGACAAACCAAACAAAATCACCAGAGCAATTCCTTTTCCTGTCACCGACATGCCCACTGGGACAAGGCTCGACATTAAACTCACAAAAAATACTAAGGCTTTGGGGTTGAGAATATTGGTTGCGAACCCCTTGGTAAACGCCTGACGTTTATTACCGATCACAAGGTTACTGTTTTTGCTTGGCTGATCAGAAAGTGGGTTTTTGATCGTCGCGATCACGCCGCGCAGTGCACCGATACCCAAATACAACAGATAGCTGCCCCCAAGCAATTGTAAGACGGAGTAGAGCAGAGGATGCTGGTGAACTAAATAGCTCACCCCCGTTAGGCTGAATAAAGAATGCAGCAAAATACCGACTGATAAGCCAAGCGCAATGTATAAGCCAGTTTGACGGCCATGACGGGTGGCATTTTGTACCACAAGCGCAAAATCCGGACCTGGGCTCATTAAGGCAATGAAGTGGATACTGGCAAGCGTTAAAAGGATAGTCGATTCATTCATAACACATCTCAAAACATAGTGGATATGAGCTATTGTCGTGATTCTTATTCGGTAGTGCTTGTAAAAAACTAGCAGTACTGAATACCACAGCGTATGAGATATTAGCGTGCCACTTGTGAAGGCGAGACGCCATAGGTTTGTTTAAACGCTTTACTAAAGTGGGCCTGATCATAAAAGCCCACTTGATAGGCGACGTCCGTACCACACCATCCTGCTTGGAGTAGTTTCATTCCTTGCTCTAATCGCAAGCGAGCAAACCAAGCGTAGGGAGTCATCCCCGTTTGCGCTTTGAAATGGCGTTGAAACTGCGTGGGGCTCAGTTGGCAGAGCTCTGATAGTGCATCTAAACGAACTGTTTGGTCGAGATTCGCCATTAAGTAATCTTTTAAGGTATGTAAAGACTGTTTTCCAAGCGGAACCACTTTTTGCCTCGCGAGTGATCCGTAGCGATCAAAAAGTTGATTAAATCCTTCAAAAGGAAGGCAATCTTTGGTGAGTTGGCTGAGGTTATCGCGGCGAAGAAGAGCATGCAAGTTACTAAGTTGTGAAAATATCTGTGGATCGGAGATGATCAATTCATTAAAGCGGATTATTTGACCATTTTGACTAAGATCGGCAAGATCGCTGAGTAGGTGCGGCTCGATCGCAAATACATTCACTTCATAGCCACTTTCGAGCTTAGAGTGCCCATCGTGCAGTTCATCTGGCGGCATAATTACGATTTGCCCATGACCCACTTGATGGCTACAGCCTTGATATTGGAACTTTTGCGTGCCATGCGTGATCAGACCGAGGTGAAAGTCCAGATGATAGTGCCTTTGAAAGGCAAACTTCTGGTATTTCGCCTCGATCAGGCTCAGCTGATCATGGTCGGTTGCGTAGTATTGAATCTGTTCCATTACATACAAAAAAGCTTGGTCACATTATGACCAAGCTTATCTGGCAATTTCTAACTTGTCTTGTAAAAAACGATCACTGTGGCTGAACGATTCGGCGTGAGCGACGGTTGTTGCGCAGTCCATCAAAGCTAAATACGACTAGCGCTCCCCAAATAAAGGCAAAGGTAATCGCTTTATCCATGCTAAAGGGTTCGCCATACATCAGTACTGCCAGTAAGAACATCAAGCTTGGGCCGATGTACTGGAAAAAGCCCAACGTTGATAATTTGAGTCTTGTTGCCGCGCCCGTAAAGCAAAGTAGGGGCAGTGTGGTAATCACACCTGCTGCAATCAACAAGCTATTTAATGCTAACGGGTTAGTGAGCATATTCGACGTTGGGGTTTCTGCAATAAACAGCAGATACACGGCGGCGACAGGCAGAAGGAGTAATGTTTCGATAAACAATCCTGTTTTTGCATCGACACTGACTTTCTTCCTTAAAAGGCCATAGAAGCCGAAACTCATTGCTAACGCCATCGCAACAACGGGCACGGAGCCGAATACAATCAATTGGACCAGTACACCACAGCCCGCTAATACGACAGCAAACCATTGCAACTTACGAAGTCGCTCTCCCAAAAAGACCATGCCGAGCAAGACATTGATTAATGGGTTAATGTAATAGCCTAAGCTCGCGTCAAGCATATGATTGGAATTGACCGCCCAGATGAAAATCAGCCAGTTTCCGCCAATTAATACAGAACTTGCGATCAGGTAAGCGATCTTCGTTTTGTCTTTCGCGATGTAGTAAACCGAGCGCCAGTGACGGCCAAAGTGAAGGAGTGCGGCAAGCAAAAAGAAAGACCAAATCACCCGGTGGCTCAGAATCTCCAAAGGGGATACTTGTGCGATGGATTTAAAATACATCGGCGCAATGCCCCACATGGTATAGGCACCAATCGCCAGCAAGATACCTTGCCGAGCGCGTTGTTGTTCGTCTTCTGGTGTCATGAGGTGTCACCTAATTGTGTGTTTATAGAGCAGAAAATCAGTATACGAGTCGTGATGCGAAACACCTAGCAATTTGCGGTTTTATTCACCACGAAACCCCATTACAATGTGCCCTCACTTTGTGTGCCTGGGCATGCAAAAGCATTTCTACGATCACTCAATCTGAGATTATTCATGACCTCCACCTTGCTAGCCGAACAATCAGATACGCCTGTAACGCCTCAACGTGTGTTGGAGGAAGTCTTCGGTTACCAGACGTTTCGTGATGGTCAGCAAGAAGTTATTGAAGCCGCTATCGAAGGCAAAGACAGCTTGGTCATCATGCCGACTGGTGGCGGTAAATCTCTCTGTTACCAAATTCCGGCGTTAGTGCGCTCAGGGATTACCTTGGTGATTTCACCGCTGATTTCATTGATGAAAGACCAAGTTGATCAACTGAAAGCCAATGGTGTAGCAGCGGAGTGTGTGAACTCGACCATGAATCGAGAAGAGCTACTGAGTGTGTATAATCGCATGCACTCTGGTCAGCTTAAGCTAGTGTATGTCTCGCCAGAGCGCGTGTTAATGCGTGACTTTATTGAGCGTTTAGAAAACTTACCCTTATCTATGATCGCCGTGGATGAAGCACATTGTATCTCTCAGTGGGGACATGATTTTCGCCCAGAATACGCGGCGTTAGGTCAGTTAAAGCAACACTTTTCGCATGTGCCCTTTATGGCACTCACTGCCACTGCCGATGATGCGACGCGTCGTGATATTCTAGAACGCTTACGCTTACATGAGCCTCAGGTGTATCTAGGAAGCTTTGATCGTCCCAACATTCGTTACACCTTGGTAGAAAAGCACAAACCGGTTTCTCAAATCATTCGCTATCTAGCCACCCAAAAGGGAAGCTGCGGCATTATTTATTGCGGCAGTCGTAAGAAAGTTGAAATGGTGACCGAGAAGCTATGCAACAACCATATCCGCGCTGCTGGTTATCATGCAGGGATGGATACTGAAGAGCGAGCTTACGTTCAGGAAGCTTTTCAACGTGATGACATTCAAATCGTCGTTGCGACGGTTGCATTCGGCATGGGTATCAATAAGCCAAACGTGCGCTTTGTTGTGCATTTTGATATTCCACGTAACATCGAGTCCTATTATCAGGAAACTGGTCGAGCAGGGCGAGATGGCCTGCCTGCCGAGGCGATGATGTTGTATGACCCAGCCGACATCAGTTGGTTGCGTCGTATGTTGGATGAAAAAGATGATGGACCGCAGAAGCAGGTAGAAAGCCACAAACTCAATGCGATGAGTGCTTTTGCGGAAGCGCAAACCTGTCGTCGTCAGGTACTGCTCAACTATTTTGGAGAGTATCGCGAAAAGCCGTGTGGTAACTGCGATATCTGCCTGGACCCACCAAAACACTTTGATGCGACCGAAGAAGCGCGCAAAGCGTTGTCGTGTGTTTACCGCGTTAACCAAAGTTTTGGTATGACGTATGTGGTTGAGGTGCTGCGTGGGATGCAAAACATTCGTGTGCGCGAACATGGCCACGATAAAATTTCGACTTACGGCATTGGTCGTGATCACAGCCATGATTACTGGGTAAGTATCTTCCGCCAGTTAATTCATAAAGGGCTGCTATTTCAAAACATCACTCGTAACTCGACGTTGCAATTAACCGAAGAAGCACGTCCATTACTACGTGGTGATGTGTCTTTAGAACTTGCAGTTCCACGTTTAGATACCGCAGCACGTGCCGCGAAGTCGGATAAACTGACCAGCAAAAACTACGATAAGAAGTTGTTTGCCAAATTACGTAAGCTACGTAAGTCGATCGCCGATGAAGACGGTTTGCCACCATACGTGGTATTCAGTGATGCGACCTTGATTGATATGGCAGAAATGCTGCCAACGTCATACGGCGAAATGTTAGCGGTTAGTGGCGTTGGTCAACGTAAACTAGAAAAATACGCCGATCCATTCTTGGATCTGATCCAAGAACACATTACTCACCACGGATAAGGAATCCATATGCACAAGGAATTTGGTCTCGCTGATTACATTGTTGAAGAAGGGCGTCTTATTATTATCGCTCCAAGCTTCGACCTCGATACTTTTCCGGCACTGGGTGAGCGTTTGGTGGGATTATTATCTGCGTCTGTGGTAGAAAAACAGTGGGATGCGGATATTCACTCTTGGTTGATCGATTTTGAAGGCTGCCGCTTATTTATGAAAGCGGAGCACTACAGCGAAGCGATTTGGTTTGAAGCGCTAACAATAGAAGAGAGTAGGGAAGAGCTCGACTATTTAGCCGGATTGTTCCAACGCGGCTTCTAAATTCAAGTTATCTATTCTTTAAAGGGTGTTTCACATGAAACACCCTTTCTTATTTTTGCATCAAAGCCCTTGGTTTTGACGTGATGTTCGCGAAGAAACGTTTGCGTATAAAACACCGCTTGTGAGTAAAATTGGTTAATGTATAATCGCCCACCGCTTTACTCTGAATGAGTTAAGCTAGTTTAATCGTCATTTTTTACATTGTTGGTAAGAGTGCTTTTCTCTGTAGAAAACGCTCGATTTGGGTTCCCTCGCCCCCAAACCAAACTAAAAAGGTATCGCATGAGTAACTTTACCCCTGCGCAGCAGCGCAACGCCCTTATCTATCTGGTTTTATTCCACCTAGTCATTATTGCATCCAGCAATTACCTAGTTCAGCTACCGTTTACTATCTTTGGCTTACATACCACCTGGGGTGCATTCACCTTCCCATTTATTTTCCTTGCGACGGATTTAACCGTACGTATTTTCGGTGCTCAGTTGGCGCGTAAGATCATTTTCTTAGTAATGTTGCCTGCTTTGGCTGTCTCTTACTTCTTATCGGTGGTGTTCTTCGAGGGGCAGTTCCAAGGTTTTGGTCACTTAGGGGAATTTAACTTATTCGTTGCTCGTATCGCGATTGCTAGCTTCATGGCGTATCTACTTGGTCAGATTATGGATGTGCACGTGTTCAACCGCCTACGCCAAATGAAACAGTGGTGGGTGGCCCCAACGTGTTCAACGCTTTTTGGTAATGCACTGGATACCATCGCCTTCTTCGCGATTGCGTTCTACCAAAGTCCAGATCCATTTATGGCGGAACATTGGACGGAAATCGCGCTGGTGGACTACGGCTTTAAGTTAGTGATTAGTCTTGGTCTGTTTGTGCCTATGTACGGCGTACTACTGAATTACTTAATTAAGAAGCTAACGGCAGTGAACCCTAACTTTAAAGTTACGACGACGGCATAGTTTTCATCAGTTAATAGCAACAAAGCCGCTTTTGATAGCGGCTTTGTTGTTTCTAAAGCAAATGTACATCGAAATGAGTATTTAGATCATCGGTGTCTCAAAACTCTATGAGTTGTACATAGGATAATAACGGGTATTAAAAAGGCCCCAGAAGGAGCCTTTGTCATGGGATAACAACCATTAATCAGAGGTAATCGTTAATGGCCAACCGATATCAGTTTGACGGTTGGATTCGATTTCTAGCTCAGCGGCGGTCAACGGGTTGGCCGCTAGCCACTGTGCATCAATGTTTAATGTTAGGTTGTCACCTTCAGCCGTTAATACGACGTTTGGCTCTAAGTTTTGGTTGCGACGGTGAGTCAACAACACCGCTAAGCGCAACAACCGCAGTACGCGCTTGGCACTTGAGCCTGATAACGCGTGTTGCTCAGGCAGTGAGGTGAGTTGTTCTCGATAACGACGGGCAATCTCACCAATAAAGAACTTCTGCGCGCGAGTGTAGCCAGGTAAATCCAGATTCTGGAGTAGGTAAGCACTGTGCTCACCGCCTTTTTTGAAATCGATCGTTAAGCCGATTTCATGCAGCTTTGCGGCGGTTTCAAGCAATATCTTGCCTTGAGGTTCCGTAATCCACTCATCGCCGCCGGCTTGCTTCAACAGTTTGCTTGCCAGTGTCGCAACTTGTTCACCGTATTGGTGATCGAGCTGATAACGATTTTGTACGCTGGCAATTGTGCGAGCACGGATGTCTTCTTGACGTAGCTCTTCAACCATCTCGTAGACTAAGCCTTCACGTAGTGCGCCGCCAGCGAGTGTCATCGCGTCGATTTCCAGTAATTCAAAAACGGCAATCAAAATAGATAAGCCACTAGGGAACACTAATGCACGCTCAAGCGTTAAGCCTTCAATGTCGAGCTCTTCTAAATGATCGGCTAACATGGCTTGCTTCTGCAGGCGTTTCAATTTGGAGTGAGTGATTACTTCGTCCATACCTTGCGCTAGCATTATCTCTTGCAATGCCTGAACGGTGCCTGATGCGCCTACGCACACATCCCAACCGATTTCTGTATAGCGCTCTAGAATTGGCTGGATAGTCTGCTTCGCGCCTTCAATTGCTGCGTCAAAGTTACGCGCATTCAACTGGCGATCTTTAAAGAAGTTTTCCAGCCAAGTCACACAACCCATTTTTAAACTGGTCAGTGCTTTGGCTTCGAAACCTTCACCGATGATGAGCTCGGTACTTGCGCCACCAATATCGACAACAAGGCGGCGACCGCTGCCTCCAGAAGTGTGTGCGACACCTTTATAGATAGTGGCCGCTTCTTCTTCACCGGAGATAACGTCGATTGGTTGACCAAGAATCTGGTTCGCTTTCTCCAGAAACACATCTACATTCGTGGCGGTACGTAAAGTTGCTGTGCCTACAATACGAATGTTTTGTTTAGGAATATCCTGCAAGCGTTCCGCAAATAGACTTAAGCAGTCCCATCCTCGCTGCATAGCTTCCATACTAAGAGAATTATGTTCATCTAGGCCCGCTGCTAGACGAACCTTGCGCTTAATTTTAGCCATTGTTTGAACGCTGCCATCGATATGACGCACAACGAGCATGTGAAAACTGTTCGACCCGAGGTCGATGGCGGCGTATAGCGGCGATGATCCTGCTTGACTCATAAACGAACTCAGTTTCCTTTTACGATTGTTTTGGTGCCGACTGACGCGGTTGGCGTGGACGACGTCCTTGCGGCTTGCGGTTACCTGAACCTGAACGAGTACCGCCAGTATTCGTACGACGCTGTTGGTTGCGTGGCGCACGCATACGAATTGGCGCTGGCAGATCTTGGATCAGAGCTGACGAATCGTATTCTGAAACTGGGATAGTGTGCTCAATGTATTCTTCGATTGCAGGCAGGTTAACTGCGTACTCTTCACAAGCAAAACTGATCGAGTGGCCGCTTGCACCAGCACGACCGGTACGGCCAATACGGTGAACGTAATCTTCACAGTCGTCAGGAAGGTCGTAGTTGAAAACGTGCGTCACTTGAGGAATATGCAGACCACGCGCAGCAACGTCAGTTGCAACAAGAATGTCGACATCACCTTTGGTGAATTGCTCAAGAATCTTTTCACGTTTCTTCTGCGGTACATCACCAGTAAGAAGACCGACACGGTGTCCATCGGCAGCCAAGTGACCCCAAACCGATTCACACTTGTGTTTCGTGTTCGCAAAAATGATGGCGCGATCTGGCCATTCTTCTTCAATCAAAGTTTGAAGGAGGGCCATTTTATCTTCGTTAGAAGGGTAGAAAAGTTCTTCCTGAATGCGGTGACCAGTTTTCTGTTCTGGTTCTACCACCACATGCTCAGGGGTGTTCATGTGCTCAAATGCCAGTTCTTGAACGCGGTAAGAAAGCGTCGCTGAGAACAGCATGTTCAAACGCTCTTTTGGCTCAGGCATACGACGGAACAAGAAGCGAATGTCTTTAATAAAGCCAAGATCGAACATGCGGTCGGCTTCATCCAGAACAACGGCTTGAATGTTGTTAAGATTGAATACGCGCTGTTTGTAGAAATCGATGATACGACCTGTCGTACCAATCAGAATATCGACACCATCTTGCAGCTTATTCAATTGCTTATCGTAGCTTTCACCACCGTAAGCCAAAGCGGTTTTTAGACCAGTGCTCTCAGTTAATGCTTCTGCATCATTGTAAATCTGAATAGCAAGCTCACGTGTTGGCGCCATAATGATTGCGCGTGGCTGCGTAGGTTTACGACCTTCATGCTCTGGTGTCGTCAGAAGGTGGTTGAATGTAGCAGTAAGAAACGCGAGCGTTTTACCAGTACCCGTTTGGGCCTGGCCTGCGATGTCTTGGCCGGTGAGCAGGACCGGCAACGCCAAGGCTTGGATAGGGGTACAAAATTCGAACCCTTTTTTGTCCAATCCTTCAATAACTTGGGGCTTTAAGCCCAAATCGGCGAACTTTTGCTCTGTGATATGCGTCTTTTTCATGGCTATAGAATATCAGCTAAAGCTTGCAATACGAAAGTAAATACATTCCAATAGGGCATCTAATTACTGGTTATCATCCAACCAGTTTCGAAAAACACATTGGAGTGGAAGATGAGTGATAAGATTTTGCAGCTAACTGATGACGGTTTTGAAAACGATGTAATCAACGCTGCAGGCCCGGTTCTAGTGGATTTCTGGGCAGAATGGTGTGGTCCTTGTAAAATGATCGCTCCTATTCTGGACGAAATCGCAGACGAGTACGAAGGCAAACTCACTATCGGTAAACTAAACATCGACCATAACGCAGGTACACCACCTAAGTTTGGTATTCGCGGCATTCCAACGCTACTGCTATTCAAAGACGGCAACGTAGCGGCAACGAAAGTTGGTGCTCTGTCTAAAACTCAACTAAAAGAGTTTTTGGACGCAAACTTATAATCACCAAGTGATTACAGATAAAACCGTGCAAAGTAACAACGCACGGTTTTGTTTTTCTAACTCTGGACTAGAATACTAATTAGTGCTAACTTATCGCGCGTTAATTGAACAAATTTCTCTTCTTGGTCGATCCTGAGACCAAATCCATCTTAACTAGAAAACAGATCTTATTTTGACTAAACAAGAATCCACCACCATGAACCTTACCGAACTGAAGAACAGACCTGTGTCTGACCTTGTAAAACTGGGCGAAAGCTTAGGATTAGAGAACCTAGCTCGCTTAAGAAAACAAGACATCATCTTCGCGATTTTAAAAGCGCACGCTAAAGGCGGCGAAGACATCTTTGGCGATGGGGTTCTGGAAATTCTGCAAGACGGCTTTGGTTTCCTACGCAGTGCAGATAGTTCATACCTTGCGGGTCCGGACGATATCTACGTATCACCAAGTCAGATTCGTCGCTTTAACCTACGTACTGGTGACTCTATCGCTGGTAAAATTCGTCCACCAAAAGACGGTGAACGCTACTTTGCCCTTCTAAAAGTCAATACCGTTAACGACGACAAACCAGACAACGCTCGTAACAAGATCCTATTTGAAAACCTTACCCCTCTGCATGCAAATGAACGCATGGTAATGGAGCGTGGTAACGGTTCTACAGAAGACATCACAGCACGTGTTTTAGATTTGGCATCGCCTATCGGTAAAGGTCAACGTGGTCTGATTGTTGCTCCGCCAAAAGCGGGTAAGACAATGCTTCTGCAAAATATTGCTCAAAGCATCGCATACAACCACCCAGAGTGTGAGTTGATGGTACTTCTTATCGACGAACGTCCAGAAGAAGTAACAGAGATGCAGCGTCTAGTTAAAGGTGAAGTAGTCGCGTCGACTTTCGATGAGCCAGCATCTCGTCACGTACAAGTAGCGGAAATGGTAATCGAGAAAGCGAAACGTCTTGTTGAACACAAGAAAGACGTGGTTATCCTGCTTGACTCTATCACTCGTCTCGCTCGTGCTTACAACACCGTAGTACCTTCATCAGGTAAAGTACTGACAGGTGGTGTGGATGCAAACGCACTACACCGTCCTAAGCGTTTCTTTGGTGCAGCACGTAATGTTGAAGAGGGCGGTAGCCTAACGATCATCGCAACGGCACTAGTAGATACTGGTTCTAAGATGGATGAAGTTATCTACGAAGAGTTCAAGGGTACAGGTAACATGGAACTGCACTTGAACCGTAAGATTGCTGAGAAGCGTGTATTCCCTGCAATTGACTTCAACCGTTCAGGTACACGTCGTGAAGAGCTACTGACGAAGACTGATGAACTACAGAAAATGTGGATTCTGCGTAAGATCGTTCACCCAATGGGCGAAATCGACGCAATGGAGTTCCTCATTGATAAGCTAGCGATGACGAAGACCAACGATGAGTTCTTCGATGCGATGCGTCGTCAGTAATAGCTGAGTCCTTATTCTAAAAAAGCCACCGTTAACGGTGGCTTTTTTGTTGCTTTCTCCCGATGGAAGCATCAGAATGAGGAGAAATGTTATCGGGAGGTTAACATGCAACAAGGAATGTTGTCGTCATTACTCCTGAGCTTGTCACTTATCACACTACCCGCGACGTTATCTGCCAAGGAAATGCAGGAGTCTGTAGTAGAACAGTGGCTTCAGGATACTCAAATACAGGCTAAAGTCTCTGAACTGCTTGATTACGTTGTCAGGGATGAAGTCGACTCGCTTAAATTTGCCCTTGATCGACTAGCTTTACCTCAACAAGAGGTCGTGCGTTTTCGGTTATTGGAAAAGCTTGAGAAGCAAGATGTGATTCTCACGCCTAGAATGGCTCTGTTTGTTGAGTCTCAGATCCGTATGACTCCTACTTATCAGGTTCTAGAGCGAGGGGACGGGTATGAGTTTAGTGTGCCTGCCTTTAACTTTCCTGCCATTGCGAGCCGCTTGATTAAGCGTTGGAAGCAAGACCAAAGTACCTTGGACTTTGTACTACAAGCTGAGCGGAAAGAGCTCGACTTAAAGCAATGGCTTACAGGGCAATCTCAACAAGCTCAAGCGCGTGAAGCACTTTTGATTCGAGAGTTGGACAGCTTATCACCGCATGCGCTTGCCGCATTAACCACTCAGTTAACCAAAGCGAATGTGACCAGTTGGCTACCATCGACAGCCGTGATCGTGAGATTAGCGCAAGTCAGTCAAGATGAGGAAGTGTACAACTTACTCTGGCGAATGAGAGCGGATTACAACAGCCAGTCCGAACTCGAGCGTTTAGCTACGGTTGGGGACGTTTTTTCAATTCAGCAATTGATGAACTCCACCGTCAATCCGTCACTCAAACCAGAAGCCATTAGTCTACTCACAAAATCCAACCCTTTATCTCCGCAAGTGAAACAGTTTCTAGTGAGCAAAATGGCACTATCGGAAGAAGCTACCATGGTCGCTCGAGAGCTGGCGCAGCAAGGGCATCAAACCTGGTTGGAAGAGTTAGTCTCTAACAACCATCAAGTGAAGACCCGGCAGATAGAGCAAGTATTAAAGTAGTCTGGCTCACATACCCACAAAAAATAGGAGGATCTTAGCGTCCTCCTATTTGTTATACTGCGGACAGTTTAATCAGCCAGTCATGAAGGCCTATGAGTTTTAAGGATTTACGCGAATTTATCGACCACCTAGAACAGAAAGGTCGACTTAAACGCATTGCTCACCCAGTCGATCCCGCTTACGAAATGACAGAAATCAGTGACCGCACCTTGCGTGCTGGTGGACCTGCGCTGTTGTTTGAGAACCCAATTGGCTACGACGTACCTGTTTTGACCAACCTATTTGGTACACCAGAGCGTGTCGCGATTGGTATGGGACGTGAAGACGTTAAAGAATTAAGAGAAGTCGGTAAGCTGCTGGCTTATTTGAAAGAACCTGAGCCACCAAAAGGCTTCAAAGACGCATTGGAAAAATTGCCAGTGTTCAAGCAAGTATTGAACATGCCAGCCAAGCGCTTAAGAAAAGCATCGTGCCAAGAGATTGTGTGGCAAGGTGATGAAGTCGACTTGGACAAAATCCCGGTAATGAGTTGCTGGGCGGAAGACGTTGCACCACTGCTTACGTGGGGCTTAACCGTGACCAAAGGTCCAAACAAGAAACGTCAGAACCTAGGCATTTATCGTCAGCAGAAAATTGCCAAGAACAAAATCATCATGCGTTGGTTAGCTCACCGTGGTGGTGCGCTTGACCTGCGCGATTGGATGGAAACCAATCCAGGTAAACCTTTCCCAGTTTCGGTCGCGTTTGGTGCAGACCCAGCAACCATTCTTGGCGCAGTAACACCAGTGCCAGATACGCTATCGGAATACGCATTTGCAGGTTTGCTACGTGGCAGCAAAACTGAAGTCGTTAAGTCAGTTAGTAATGATTTGGAAGTGCCAGCGAGCGCTGAAATCGTGATGGAAGGCTATATCGACCCGAACGAGTTTGCTGATGAAGGCCCATATGGTGATCACACTGGTTACTATAATGAAAAAGAAAAGCACCACGTGTTTACCATTACGCACATTACTATGCGTAAAGACCCAATCTATCACAGTACCTACACAGGTCGTCCGCCAGATGAACCTGCTGTATTGGGTGTGGCATTAAACGAAGTGTTTGTGCCGATTCTGCAAAAGCAGTTCCCAGAGATCGAAGACTTCTATCTACCGCCAGAAGGTTGTTCGTACCGAATGGCAGTCGTCACCATGAAGAAGCAGTACCCAGGACATGCCAAGCGCGTAATGATGGGCGTGTGGTCTTTCTTACGTCAATTCATGTACACCAAGTTTGTTATTGTGTGCGATGAATCGGTAAACGCGCGAGATTGGAATGATGTCGTCAAAGCCATGTCAGAGCATATGGATCCTGTACGTGATACCTTGATGATAGACAACACGCCAATCGACTCGCTCGACTTTGCTTCGCCAGTGGTTGGGCTTGGCTCTAAGATGGGCTTGGATGCGACCATTAAATGGGATGCCGAGCTGGCGACACGAACCAAGGTTACCGAGCGTGACAATAAAGCGATTACCGAAGCGGATCTGGATGCATTAAAACAGCAACGCCCTGAGATTGTTGATGTCTACTTACCAGCCACAGCAAATAACCAATTTGCTGTTGTAACAATGAAGAAAGACCAAGCCGGTCAATCTCAAGAATTGATGGAATATTTATGGGGATTCTTTGCTCAGTACGCGGATAACAAATTCATTATCTTGTGCGACGATGACGTCAATGCACGAGATTGGAATGACATCATTTGGGCTGTAACAACTCGAATGGACCCAGATAGAGACACCATTCAAGTGCGTGGTAAGACTGAGAGTTCATCCAAATTAGGATTGGATGCGACCAACAAGTTCGAATCTGAAGTCACGCGCGAGTGGGGTACGCCTATCAAAAAAGATCCTAAACTTGTGGCTAAAGTCGATGAGATTTGGGACCAGTTAGGTATTCTATGAGTCATCAAGTCCACCTTCTACCAATGGACGTTACGTTTCCAGTAAAAGAAGGGGAGACGGTGTTGGAAGCTGCGCTCAACAACAATATTCGCTTCCCTCACCGTTGCCAAGTTGGCGCTTGCGCCATGTGCATGTGTAAAAAGCTAACGGGCGAGGTGAATTACCACCTCGAACCTATGCTAACCGAAAAAGAGCAGCAGCAAGGTTGGATATTCCCTTGCCAAGCCTATACAGAAAGTAATTTAGTGCTTACTTTTGATGAGTAAGCGAGAGGAACACCATGACCATCCAATGTAAAGTAAAGTCTATTCAGCCGTTAGCTTGTAATACTTACCAAATCCTTCTTCACCCAGAATCACCAGTGCCTTTTAAAGCGGGTCAGTACCTAATGGTAGTGATGGGTGAAAAAGACAAACGTCCTTTCTCTATCGCGAGCAGCCCTTGCCGTCATGAAGGTGAACTTGAACTGCATATCGGTGCGGCGGAACACAACGCTTACGCTCAAGAAGTTGTCGAAGCAATGCAAGCGGCGCTTGAAACTGATGGTCAGATTGAAATTGATGCCCCGCATGGTGATGCTTGGGTTCAAGAAGAAAGTGAACGTCCACTATTATTAATTGCTGGTGGTACAGGTTTTAGTTACGCGCGCTCGATTCTGGATCACTGCGTCGCGCAGAATAAAACCAACCCTATCTATCTATATTGGGGTGCGCGCGATAACTGCCAACTTTATGCAAAAGAAGAACTGGTCGAGATCGCCGATAAGTTTACTAACGTTCACTTTGTTCCAGTTGTAGAAGAAGCACCTGCTGATTGGCAAGGTAAGGTTGGTAACGTGCTACAAGCGGTGAGTGAAGATTTCGAAAGCTTAGAAAACTACGATATCTATATTGCAGGTCGATTCGAAATGGCTGGCGCAGCACGTGAACAGTTCACTCAGAACAAGAAAGCGAAGAGCGAACGTATGTTCGCAGACGCGTACGCATTCATTTAAATACGGCTTATGAGGCAGAAAAAGAGGGTTTTTTACCCTCTTTTTTGCTTTTTTGATGAAATAGTCATCGAACAGTCAGTTTTTTCCATTTTTTTCCAAAAAAGGGTTGCGAACGGATCTGAGTTCCCTATAATGCGCATCCACCGACACGGCAGACGCGATAAGGCTTCAGCAGGGTCGGAGAGGTAAAAAGCTTCTACGAAAAATAAAATTGAAAAAGTGTTTGACACTGCCAATTAAATCGCTAGAATTCACCTCCACTTTGAGAGAAAAAGTTCTCGCAAAGCAAGCTCTTTAACAATATAGACCTATCAATCTGTGTGGGCACTCGTTGATGATAATCCAATTAGAAGCCTCGGCTTCAA
>NZ_RBWD01000025.1:0-30777 GCF_009361695.1 Vibrio sp. VGrn 2
ACGAGTGCCCACACAGATTGATAGGTTTATATTTTTAAAGAGCTTTTCTAACTTATCCAGCAACTTAGTTGCTCGTCGTCAGGGGTGCGTATCTTACTCCGCACCGTGAGAGAGTCAAGCATTTTTTCAAATTTCTTTTTCTCTCACTTCCGACTCGCTGTGTGACTTTCGTCTCACTCCGTGTCGGTGGATGCGCAGTATAGGGAGTTGATAAATTAGTACAAGCGTTTTTTGCAAAAAAACTCTCAACCGAACAAATAACGAGCATTCCGCATAGATACTCAACGATCTTGTCTAATATTCCGGGTTGTAGAGGATCTTTTCATGATGAAACACCTGACTTCTGCATTAAAAGACCGCCGATTTCTTGGTAATTTCGATCGCTGATCTTATCTCTCTTGGTTCTTTTTTCTCTTTCTAACTATATAAAGACGAAAAAAAGAGCAGAACGATAATGAACTGCTCTTTTGGTCTTTACTTTTTATTTGGGGTACTTCAGGTGAAGTCTTGGAAAAGTGCTTCTTCTATATATAGAAGAAAAGATCAGAGCATCCTTGCCCTTCTCTTTTACGACAGATTAGCTAGGGGTATATCTAAATGTCGTGGTTGTTCGATGACACATTGAGCTCGTAAGAGTGGAGCATGCTTGCATTCCCAATGGCGTCATCTTCAAGAGGAACTTAGTTCTTCAATACTTTTACGGTGTAGCTACCATCTTTTTGTTGGTACAGACCGTGGATGTCGGTTTCGAAACCAGGGTAATGCGCACCGATCTCACAAAGCATCTCTAGGAAGTCCAGCACTGGGCGAGACTCTTGAGTCACCATTTCACCAGGAAGTACTAGTGGCACACCTGGAGGGTAAGGAAGGATCATGTTCGCACTTACGCGACCAACCATTTCTTCCAGTTTGATTTCTTCTACGTTACCGCGAAGCTCTTCTTGCCATGCTGCGTGTGGTGTTACTTTCATTTCTGGAAGAACATCGAACGCTTTGTACATTAGCTCTGGTAGGTTGTATTTCTTAGTTAGGTTATGAATTGCTTGTGCCAAATCTTGAACGCGCATGCCTTCATAGAAGCTTGGATCTTCGTTATATAGCGAAGGAAGGAAGCTCTTGATGGTTAGGTTTAAGTCGTAGCCACGTTTAAATTCAGTCAGACCGCGTAGCAATTGCATTGCTTTTGATTTGTCGATACCGATTGAGAATAGGAACAACAAGTTGTATGGACCTGTTTTCTCTACCACGATGCCGCGCTCGTCTAGGAATTTAGCCACCAGCGAAGCAGGAATACCTGATTCTTCTAGTTCGCCTTCTTTATTCATCCCCGGAGTCAGTAGCGTGACTTTGATTGGGTCAAGATACATGTGGTTGTCATCCATGTTCTTGAAGCCGTGCCATGTATCGCTAGGGTCTAGTTTCCAACATTCTGTGGTATCGATGTTTTCTGGTTGCCATACATCGAAGAACCAGCTGTCACTTTCTGCTTCTAGGCGTTTGATCTCTTTACGGAAGCGAATTGCGCGATCGATAGAGTCTTGCATCAACTTCTTACCTGTGTTGCCGCGCATCATTGCAGCTGCAGTTTCAGTAGAAGCAACAATGCCGTACTGAGGTGAAGTTGAAGTGTGCATCATGAATGCTTCGTTGAAAGACTCTTTATCAAAGTCACCTTTCACGTGAATCATTGAAGCTTGTGAGAACGCTGCCAACAGTTTGTGTGTTGATTGTGTCTCGTAGAACACTTTGCCTGGCATCGCTTCACCACTCATACCACATTTACCTTCGTAAATTGGGTTGAAGTTAGTGTAAGGCACCCAAGCACTGTCGAAGTGGATGTGTTTACAGTCTAGCGACTCTTTGATGAATTGTGTGTTGTACAACAGACCATCGTAAGTTGAGTTAGTCACTACTGCGTAACTTGGCGCTGTTGCACCTGGTGTTTTCGCCACTTTCTCTGCAATGACATCGCGGCTGAATTCGCTTTGTGGAATACCACCAAGGATGCCGTATGCGTTACGAGTTGGGCGGAAGTAGATTGGTGTCACGTCGCTCATCATCATTAGGTGAGTCAGAGATTTGTGACAGTTACGGTCAATCAGTACTGTGCTGCCCGCAGGTGCTGAGTACATACCAACGATTTTGTTCGATGTAGACGTACCGTTAGTTACGATGTACGAGCTGTCTGCATTGAATGTGCGTGCGATGTATTCTTCTGCATCTTTATGTGGACCTGAGTGGTCTAGTAGAGAACCTAGCTCAGGCATTGAGATTGATACGTCCGCTTTGAATGTGTTTGGACCGTAAAAATCGTAGAAGATGCTACCAGCAGGGCTTTTCTGGAATGCAGTACCGCCCATGTGACCTGGAGTACAGAAGGTGTATTTACCTTCTTCTACGTATTTGAATAGCGCTTTAGTGAATGGAGGCATGATGGCATCTTTGTATGCCTCAGTCGCTTGGTTGATTTTGATAGCGATGTCGTCAGCCATACCTAAAGCGTACTCGAAGAAGCTCACGTTTAGACGTAGGTCTGTTAGTGAAATATCTAGAGTAGACTGTTCGTTAGCAAATGCGTGAACAGGCAGTTTTTCGTTGATTTGGCTAATACGTTCACATAGCTCTAGTGAGTATTTATCCCAGTCGAACAGCACACCGCAAATGCGTGGGTTCATCTCAATCATTTTGATCAAGTCTTTATCATCTACTGGGTAAACCACTTCGTAGCCCGCTTTCTCAAGAGCAGCGTGAAGTTGACGAACTGGCTCTTCTTTAAAGAACACACCCATGTGGTTCAAGATAGCGAATATATTCATTTGGACATCTCCAAGGCGAATGAGGGCGCTCTTTGCCATTTACAGGCAATGAGTAAGGTGAGCGCCGCGTGAATTTGGGTTTTATGGGCTGGCACCGCAGTGCCAGCGTTTTGGGGATTAGTTGCTTGCTTGGGCAGGCATGTCGTCAGCGTGCATTTTCACGTACTGAGCAAGACCTGCTTTTTTGCTGTAGAACATCAAGATAACTAGAGACACGATGAAGGTTGCTGTTAGCGTACCGCCCTCTGCACCTGCTAGTGCGATGAAGCAGAACAGACAAGCCACACCAGAGAACAGCATTACGAAGCCGTTGCGTGTTGTCATACCTTCGAAGCGAATCAAGTTAATGCTTGAGTAGAAGTAAGGCAGCATAGTTAGTAGAACTGCGTCAGTTGTTAACTGGTTGAACAGGTCTGATGCGTGTGCTGTTTTAGAGCTGAAGAACATCAGTACAACCATCAGTGCAGTCATCTTGATTGACGCAAGGATTAGACCTTTCTTAGGCACACCGTTTTTGTCAGTTTCGCCGTAGATTTTAGGGAAGTTGCCATCGCTTGCTGCACGTTTACCAGCCTCGCCCACCAGCATCATCCAAGAACCTAGCGAAGTGAAACATGCTAGTGCTGTGAATGCTGATACGAATGGTGCAGTCCAGCTACCGAATAGCTCAGTGGTTGCTAGTGCAAATGGCGCACCTGATGCCGCAACTTCAGAAGCAGGGAACATGCCGCTGATCATTTGAGTTGATAGGATGTAAATCACACCTGCGATACCAGTACCCAGCATGGTTGCTAGCGGTACAGTACGTTTAGGATTTTCTACCATACCTGTCGATACTGCTGCTGATTCCACACCAACGAATGACCATAGACAGATAAGAACCGCTGTCACGATCGCATGGCTATCCGTACCCGCAGATACGTTCCAGTTTTGGCTGTATAGCGCAGTGTCGAAGTGCGTCCAACCAAACGCCGCTGTACCAACAACTGGAATGAGGATTAGAACAAGACCAAGCGTACATAGACGGCTTACCCAGCTACCACCAAGTAGGTTAACGAAAGTGAAGATCCATACCGATGCAATCGTCGCAATACCTGCTGGGATTGGGTCATTAAGCACAGGGAAGAATACTGAAAGGTAAGAAACACCTGTAATAGCAATAGCTAGGTTACCAATCCAGTTCGCGTGGTAATAAAGCACGCCCGTTTGGAAACCAAAGACAGGTGAAACTTCGCCAGCGTAAGCGATAGGACCACCTTCTTGAGGGTTTTTGGTTGCCAGACGAGCGTAAACAAACGCAAGGCTCAGTGCACCGATCAAACAGATCAGCCAACTGAAAATTGAAACAGAGCCTACTGAAGCTAGGCTAGAAGGTAACAGTGCAATACCACTACCCATCATGTTACCGGCTACTACACCCGTACAGGCAATTAGGCCGATTTTTTTCGTATTCGATGACATAACATCTCCAAATCTATTCTACTCAAGTCAACGTGACTCAAACTGAACGGTTATTAGCGAGATGCTATGAGGAAGAACCTGCTCGACCTCGCTAAATTTCGAAGTGAAGACTACGCCCAAAAATCGGGAAAAAAATAAACTTGGCGTTATCAATAAAATGATTAGTTAATCAACATCAAGTTGAGATAAACATGATAAACACAAAAATATAAAACCATATTATTCATGCATTTATAAGAAAAACATCAAACCTTCTACCGATAGATAAACTCTCATCAACTCGTTGGTAATCGCGGCAAAAGTTATCAACCTCTATCAACTTCCCCGTCCCGAAGGGTTGATTCCCTGAACCTGTTGATTCCATAAACCTCTCCCTGATCGCGCTTTTTGACCCACATCAATATTCATCTCGCCTCCAAGAAAGCATCAGAATCATTCTCGCCACATAACTCAGCCAGACACTCCATACAATCAATAGAGATAAAGATAAAGATAAAGATAGAGATAGAGATAGAGATAGAGATAGAGATAGAGATAGAGATAGAGATAGAGATAGAGAAGAAAACCGGATATGTCTTCCCGTTGCAAGCTTGCGTTACTGGCTCCTTCGTAAGTCATTACCCCACCGCCCACCCTTTTCACTTTTCGACAGCTACAAAAAAGCCCCTCACCGAAATGAGGGGCTAGTATTAAACTGACGTAGAGTGAGAGAGAATTAAAGCATTCGAACGACAGAAGGGTGAACAGCGCGATACATGGCGTAATCAATCGCCTTCATGTTACTTGGGAAGACCAAGTTTTCGCACAGCAGGTACGTCTCAACCGACGTATCAATATAGAAAGCTTCGCTGTAAGACTCACTGGCCAAATCCAGATCACCATCCAATTCAGCGTGCTTACCACGAATCACATAAGAAAGCACCGAATCACGTAACCTCAAAGCCTGCCCAAGATGCTGCTTGGCTGAAGCCATGTCACCAATAATGGTTTCGTGCAAGGCTAAAGCTTCATAAATTCGCGGTTGAATTGGCCCAACCATCATTTTTACGTTAGTTTCTAGTGCGTCACTCAACTGCTGCACTCGCCCTTTCTTCAACTCCTGTGAAAAATCGAGCACCTTCTGCACGTGGTAAGCAATTAATAACTCTGCCTGAACGTAAGCGTTATCCGGCTCAATTTCTAAAATGTTTTCCATCAAGTTGACGCCTTGGCGAAACTGCTTGGCATCCGAGACATTGAGATAATGGTTAGCTTGAACAAACAGCTCCAAAGCATCTGGGTTAATTGGCATTCCCGCCACCAGCATCGTGGATTTCAGCTTGGCATCCGGTACTTTCAGCACTTGCATCAAGTCTAACGACGCTTGTTGAAGCACAGTCTTTAAATGGCTGCTGGTTAACGCGTATTGACGACTAAACAACACCTTTTCAGATGAGTTATTGCGATATTCCACCTCTAAAAAGCTGCCACCCTCATTTTCACGAACCCGCACCACAACCGATTTGCCCGGTACAATACCCGAGGTAAACGACGCCTTCTTTAGCATGACTCGGTAATCGCTCACTTGAGCAATGTCGGACATCAACTTTTGGGCAAACCCGTCTGCCAAGTCGTAGCTTAACCCTTCGCTCGTGAAGTTATCTTGAAACTTGAATTCGATAAGGTGAGTATCGATGGCTTGAGTAATACGCACTTCCGATTGCTTGTAGGTAAACACGCCCATCACCACAACCAAGACACTGATCCAGATGAAGTTCATGATCCCCAGGCGCCACGGACTGATTTTATTTTTTTTCTGAGGGGCCTTTTTCTCTTTAGACATCTCACAGACCGCGCGAGTCAGAGGGCCTGCAGGAAAGGTGACGGCAGGTGCGATAGGTAGAGTCTCTTCTTCTGGCTCTTCAACAATAGGAGGAAGAGTTTCTGAATCACAATGACGACTTGCGAGGAATTCCTCGAGTGTCATTGGGGTCACATTCGCCACCAGCTTGTAACCACGTTTCGGCACTGTAATGACGTAGCTGGTATTTTCTTCCCGACCGTCCCGCAGTAATTTACGCAACTCAAAAATGGACTGAGTCACCACTTGATCGGTCACAATCGCCCCTGCCCAAACGTATTGGATCAATTCCTCACGATTGAACACCTCATTCGCATGCTCCGCTAGGAAATGCAGAAGATTAATTAAGCGTGGCTCAACAGTAACTTCCCTATCTTGTCGATACAGCTTATTTTCATCAACGCTTAAAACCCAGTCATTGATTTGAAAATAGACTCCAACCATGTATGAAAACTCTCGTATCTACAGACAGCGCTACGGCAGGAATCAAACAATGGTCAATTCCTACAGGTAACTAAAGGCGAGATTATAGGTGGGAAAACGGCGTGCACCTAGAAAAGCAAGCCGCCAAAAATGCAAACTTAAGTTAAGTGATGCAGAAATGAGACTACTCAAGTGCTGCAAGGATAGAACAATGAGTAGCATCATCGTCCGTATGACCGCAGCAAGCATCATTGATCTTCTTCAAAGCTCGACGAATTTTCGTTAGCTCGTTAATTTTTCCATCAATCAGCTCTAACTTAGCAGAAGTAATAGCTTTAACCTCTGCACAGCTGTGTTCTGTCGCTTCTAGTTTGATTTCTAGTAGCTCTTTAATCTCATCCAGGCTCAGGCCCAGCTCTTTACCTTTAAGGATGAAGTGTACCTGCTTTTGATTCTCTTCATTATAGAGACGATAACCTGATTCACTTCGACCTGCGGGCTTTATCAGCGCGTTTTTCTCATAAAAACGCAGCGTATCTGCCGTCACACCACAACGTTTTGCCAGTTCACCTATCTGAAACATAACTTTCCCTATTAACTATCTCGTTACTTTTAAAGCTAAAGAACCTCTTTTTCACAATTATTTTTGAGATGCCAAACGATTGCGCGAGCTTTTTTGTAATAAATTGGTTAGAATACGCGCCATCAAATGTGGAGACTGTTTTCTAACCAGAAAACATCCGGCAAAGGTCTTTACCAAAACTGGCCAATATTTTACCCCAAGAGGTAAAAACAAGTTCATTTTTGGCAAACATCTTTAACTCCGTGAATTTGAGGAAAATGGAAGCATGAATAACGCTCGTCCTATTCGCCGTGCGCTTATCAGCGTATCAGACAAAACAGGTATTGTTGAGTTTGCACAAGCTCTTGCTGAGCGCGGTGTCGATATCCTATCTACTGGTGGTACAGCACGCCTACTTGCCGAACAAGGCATCGCAGTAACAGAAGTCTCTGACTACACAGGTTTCCCAGAAATGATGGACGGCCGCGTTAAAACGCTTCACCCGAAAGTTCACGGTGGTGTGCTTGGTCGTCGTGGTCAAGATGACGACGTGATGGCAAAACATGGCATCAATCCAATCGACATGGTCGTTGTTAACCTATACCCATTCGCAGAAACCGTTGCAAAAGAAGGCTGTACACTAGCTGACGCGGTTGAAAACATCGATATCGGCGGCCCAACGATGGTTCGCTCTGCAGCGAAAAATCACAAAGACGTGACTATCGTTGTGAACGCTCATGATTACGATCGCGTTATCGCTGAAATGGACGCGAACGAGAAATCTCTAACACTAGAGACTCGTTTCGACCTTGCTATCGCAGCATTCGAGCACACTGCTGCTTACGATGGCATGATCGCAAACTACTTCGGCACTATGGTTCCATCTTACGGTGAGAACAAAGAAGGTGATGAAGAGTCTAAATTCCCACGTACTTTCAACCAGCAATTCGAGAAAAAACAAGACATGCGCTACGGTGAGAACAGCCACCAAGCAGCCGCATTCTACGTTGAAGCAAACCCACAAGAAGCATCTGTTTCTACTGCTCGCCAAATCCAAGGTAAAGCTCTTTCTTACAACAACATCGCAGACACGGACGCCGCACTTGAGTGTGTGAAAGAGTTCAACGAGCCAGCATGTGTAATCGTAAAACACGCCAACCCATGTGGCGTTGCGCTAGGTAAAGACATCCTCGAGGCGTACAACCGCGCTTACCAAACTGACCCAACGTCAGCGTTCGGCGGCATCATTGCATTCAACCAAGAGCTAGATGCAAAAACGGCTAGCGCTATCGTTGAGCGTCAATTCGTTGAAGTGATTATCGCACCTTCTGTTTCTGCTGAAGCGATTGAAATCGTTGCAGCGAAGAAGAACGTACGTCTACTAGAATGTGGCGAGTGGTCAACGAAGACAACGGGCTTTGACGTAAAACGCGTCAACGGTGGTCTACTGGTTCAAGACCGCGACCAAGGCATGGTAAGCCTAGACGATCTTAAAGTCGTGTCTAAGCGTCAGCCGACAGAAGAAGAGCTCAAAGATGCCCTATTCTGCTGGAAAGTAGCGAAATACGTGAAATCTAACGCGATCGTTTACGCGAAAGGCGACATGACTATCGGTGTAGGCGCAGGCCAAATGAGCCGCGTTTACTCAGCGAAGATTGCCGGCATCAAAGCCGCAGATGAAGGCTTAGAAGTTGCCGGTAGCGTAATGGCATCTGACGCTTTCTTCCCATTCCGCGACGGTATCGATGCCGCAGCAGAAGCCGGCATTAAGTGCGTAATTCAGCCAGGTGGCTCAATGCGTGACGACGAAGTTATCGCAGCAGCAGATGAGCACGGCATGGCGATGATCTTCACGGGTATGCGTCACTTCCGCCACTAATTTCCTCATCGTATTTGGCACTGTGGCGTTGTTAACTGCTTTCGCCCAACCCAGTTACGTAGCTGGCTATGTTTCCGGGATGGGCTCAATTGCTGCCTAGCCACATCATCAAATACTTTGAGTAAACAGTATTTATAAGATTAAGGATTTTCATATGCGAGTTTTAATCATTGGTTCAGGCGGTCGTGAACATGCGCTAGGCTGGAAAGCAGCGCAAAACCCAAATGTTGAGACTATTTTCATTGCTCCAGGCAACGCAGGTACGGCACTAGAGCCAAAACTAGAGAACGTAAACATTGATGTGGAAGACATCGATAGTCTGGTTGCTTTTGCAAAAGAGAAGGCGATTGAATTGACTATCGTTGGCCCAGAAGCACCATTGGTTATTGGTGTGGTTGATGCGTTCCGCGAAGCGGGCTTACCAATCTTTGGCCCTACCCAAGCCGCAGCGCAGCTTGAAGGCTCCAAAGCGTTTACTAAAGACTTCCTTGCTCGTCACCAAATCCCAACCGGTGCATACGCAAACTTCACAGAAATTGAACCAGCGCTTGCTTACGTGCGTGAGCAAGGTGCGCCGATTGTGGTGAAAGCCGACGGCCTTGCGGCTGGTAAAGGCGTGATTGTGGCAATGACGCTAGAAGAAGCCGAAGACGCAATCAAAGACATGCTAGCAGGCAACGCATTTGGTGACGCAGGCAGCCGCGTGGTTATCGAAGAGTTCCTAGATGGCGAAGAAGCAAGCTTCATCGTGATGGTGGATGGTGAGAACGTTCTGCCAATGGCCACCAGCCAAGATCACAAACGCGTAGGTGACAAAGATACAGGTCCTAACACTGGTGGCATGGGCGCGTACTCGCCAGCTCCTGTGGTAACACCAGAAATTCACAACCGCATCATGGAAGAAGTCATTTACCCAACGGTACGTGGCATGGCGTCTGAAGGTAACCCATACACAGGTTTCCTATACGCGGGTCTGATGATCGACAAAGATGGTACGCCTAAAGTGATCGAGTACAACTGCCGCTTCGGTGATCCAGAGACACAACCAATCATGATGCGTATGGAATCGGATCTGGTTGATCTTTGCTTGGCTGCGATTGACCAAAAACTGGCTCAAGTGGAATCAAAATGGGATCTACGTGCGTCGATTGGTATCGTACTCGCAGCCGGTGGTTACCCAGCAGCGTACAACAAAGGCGATGTGATCTCTGGTCTGCCACAAGTTGAAATTGAAGGCGAGAAAGTCTTCCACGCGGGTACAGACAATAAAGATGGCAACATCGTAACAAACGGCGGTCGTGTTCTTTGTGCAACCGCACTTGGCAATAGCGTATCAGAAGCGCAGCAACGCGCTTACGAGCTTGCAAAACAGATCAGTTGGGACGGCATGTTCCATCGCAGTGACATCGGCTACCGTGCGATTGCACGTGAGCAAGAAAAATAAAAACAACTTAAGTTGGCTAAAAAAACAAAAGGCGCATTCAGCGCCTTTTTTATTACTCTGTCAGCAAGTAAGTCTCACCAAGCTTACTCAGCGAGTAATGCTGGTCGTGGTACACAATCAAAGTCATCATCATTGAGCATCAACAGTTCATCAACCGTTGCTTTATTTCGTGACTGCTTGCCGACAAAAGCCACGTAACTGTCTACAGATGAGAGACGCTCGATAATAAATTTTGGCAACGTCTGATTAAACTCGAGTGTCGAGAACGCTTTACCTTTGCAGGTTTCAAACGATTGGCCATTCCAATAACCTTGAATGAGGCTCTGACTGTTACGAGACTGCGCCTTAACCGACGCCACTACATCATTCGCTTCTGTCTTGTAACGTTCTAATTGTTCATGCTGAAGTGGTAAGACTTTACGATTAACGCGATATTGTTGGTAAACCGCTTCGCCATCTTTATTAAAACGGATGTGGATTTGAAAAGGCACCAACTCTTGCTTGGTATCAACTTGCTCACCTTTTCGAATCAACTCTCGAAGCTCACCTTCATCCCAACGGTAGTCACTTTGAAACCAGCCATTATCCCCCATCGTTACGTAATCCGCAGCCGTACTCACGCGAGTGAGTTTCTCGGTCATCCAGTACAAGCTACTTGCGTCTCCAGCAACTTTGCCGCCAGAGAAGTGAGTAAATTGTTCTAAATTAGGAGTTTCAACCGACGAACAGCCAAAAAGGGTAAAGCTAGATAAGAGAAGTGAAGCGAGTAGATGTTTTTTCATGAAGTTGCACCGAGGCAGGATACCTCGGTGCATTCTAACTTAGTTTACTGATTCTTTCAGCGCTTTACCTGCTACGAATGCAGGTACGTTAGCTGCTGCGATTTGAATCTCGTCACCAGTCTTAGGGTTACGACCAGTACGTGCAGCGCGGTGGTTTACTTTGAATGTACCAAAACCAATTAGTTGAACTTGGTCACCCTCTTTAAGTGCACCAGTTACACCATCAAGAGTCGCTTCAAGAGCAGCTTTTGCTTGTGCTTTTGATAGGTCTGCTTTCTCTGCGATAAAGTCGATTAATTGGGTCTTGTTCATTAGGTTTCCCTTCTCATAGGTTATCGAATTCGTCTCACTCTAAAACATAAATGCCCCATCTGGCAAAGGTTTGTAAGCGATCTTTCGATTTTCTGACGCACTTTTAGCCATAATATGAGTAATAACTCACAATTTGTTACCACATACCCCCTGAAAACCCTTGCTTTCCAAGGTATTTGGACCAATTTATAAGGCACTTTTGCGGTTATAATAGCTGCAAATAACCACTATCAAACTACATTCAAGGGCAACTATGCTGCTGTTATCCATTTATATCTCTATTGCAATCGGCATTTCGTTTATCTGTTCGGTGCTGGAGGCGGTACTGCTGAGTATCAGTCCGAGCTACATTGCGCAGCTCAATCAACAGGGGCATCCCGCAGCTGGGCAACTGGCTAAGCTAAAATCAGATATCGACCGGCCATTGGCATCCATTCTAACTCTAAATACCATCGCTCATACCATCGGCGCGGCCACTGCTGGTGCACAAGCTGCGGTGGTATTTGGTAGCGAAGCGTTAGGTATCTTTTCGGCAGTGCTCACACTGGCGATCTTGGTGCTTTCAGAGATCGTACCGAAAACAATTGGCGCAACTTACTGGCGTCAATTGGCGCCAACCGCGGCAGTCGCATTACGCTGGATGGTATGGGCGCTAACACCATTCGTATGGTTTTCAGAGCAAATCACCAAGCGTCTTGCTCGTAACCACGAAACACCCAAGATGCGCGATGAACTGTCGGCAATGGCGATTCTGGCACGTGAAAGCGGTGAATTTGCCGAGGGTGAATCAAAAATATTAAGCAACTTGCTTGGCATCCAAGATGTACCTGTAACTCAGGTTATGACGCCACGTCCTGTGGTATTCCGTATCGATGCCACGATGACCATCAATGAGTTCCTAGAAAAACACAAGGATACACCTTTCTCCCGCCCATTGGTTTATAGCGAGCAGAAAGACAATATCATTGGTTTTGTGCACCGCCTTGAGTTGTTCAAACTCCAACAATCAGGTTGTGGACAGAAACAACTGGGAGCAATCATGCGCCCGATTCAAGTGGTGCTAAACAACACGACTTTACCGAAAGTGTTTGACCAGATGATGACTCATCGCTTACAGCTGGCACTTGTTGTTGATGAATACGGTACCGTGCTAGGTTTGGTAACGTTGGAAGATATTTTTGAACACCTCGTAGGTGAAGAAATCATCGACGAAGCGGATAAAAGCACTGACATGCAGGAGCTGGCTTACCAACGCTGGGAAAGCTGGAAAGAAATGCACGGCGTAATCGAAAGCCGCGATGATGATGAAGAAGAGGAAGAGCTGGAGAAGCATCACAAGGAGCCAGAAACCCAAGAAGCGACAAAACCAGATTCTAAAGAATCGTAATCAACATTGGGCATAACCGCTCAAACGCCGCAAACAAAAAGGCATCCATTTAGGATGCCTTTTTCTATCTATTCAACGACTAAAGTGCAATACCGATGTTGCTCACACCTTCTTCACGTAACTCTTCACGTAAATCTTTAATCAAGCTGATGTCACGCTCTACCGCTTCACGCAGTGGACGGAAAATAGCCCACTGCACGTCCCATTCTTCACATACGGCTTCATTTTCTTTCTGGTTGTCGTTGGTTATTGGCTCTGCACCTTGCGCTTGCTCTAGATCAGCAACGGTTTGTACCGACTGTTGGCTCACTTTAAGCATTGAATCGAAAAGGTAGTCGCGGTCCAATAGACCATGCAGTAACGTAGATAAACCCTGACACGCGTCCATCGCTGGGTAAACGCCGTAAAAATCGAACTCATCCGCACTTGGGAACAACTCTTCTAACTTCTCTAATTGACGTTCGAAGTTAATTTTCGCGTTCTTAACTGTCAAAATTTCCCATACACTATCAAGAATCGCTCGGTAAGCACGCGGGTCAGCAAATTCTGTGTTCTCACAAAACATCGCATAGTTTGGATACATGCGTTCACACAGACACGCCATAAAGGTAATTTGTTGCCAAGGTTCTAGTTTTTCTAAACGAACCTGAAGAGGATTCTTAAGCATAGTCACTCAATCATTGAAGAAAAAAACAGCGAAAGTGTACTTGATTCATCACAGGGAAAAAAGTTAATGCCGCACTCAAATCAGATTTTCCTGCTCTCAGAGCATCGTGACACCTACGAAACATTATTGACGGAGAGAAAGCTACCAGATCTGAGCATCACTGATAAGCCAGAGGAAGCTCAAATAGTTCTTGCTGATCCGCCATTACTATCCAATAGATTAGACGAGTTTTCACAGCTTGAATGGGTGCAATCGACGTTTGCTGGTGTCAACGCCTTAACATCCCCTAGCCTTCGTCAGGACTATGCTCTAACTAACGTTCGAGGCATCTTTGGTCCACTGATTGCTGAATATGTTTTGGGTTACAGTATTGCCCATTACCGCCACTTTGCCCGATACCACCAGCAGCAACAAAACAAACAATGGCAGCCTCACCTCTATACATCATTACAAAGTAAAACCATGGTGATTCTCGGTACTGGTAGCATTGGGTGTTATTTGGGCAATGCCGCTAAAGCAATGGGAATAAAAACCATCGGTATGAACCGCACAGGTATTCCGACCTCAGGTGGTGAATTTAATCAGACCTTTCATATCAGTGAACTAAGTAAGGCATTTGAACAAGCCGACATTGTTGTGAATACCCTACCAAGTACACCGGAGACGCAACAGTTACTTAATCGTCAAACGCTCAGCCAACTAAATCAGGCGTTATTGTTTAACGTAGGTCGTGGCGACGTACTGGATGAGGCAGGGTTGCTCTTCGCTCTGAAAAACCGTTGGGTAGAACACGCCTTCTTAGATGTATTTGAGCAAGAACCGTTATCGGTAGAACATCCGTTTTGGAAACTACCGCAAGTCACCATCACTCCACACATTGCTGCGCTGAGTTTTCCCGAGCAAGTCATCGAGATTTTTGCTGACAACTATCTACGCTGGCGTGATGGGTTTTCATTAAATTATCAAGTGGACTTCGAAAAGGGTTACTAAGAATGTCGTTAGACGAGCTATTGCAGCAAGTGAGGGCCTGCCAGATCTGCGCGGATAATTTACCTTTGGGCGCAAACCCTGTCGTACAAGCAGCAAAAGGGGCACGCATCCTAATCATCGGTCAGGCCCCAGGCACACGTGTACACAAAACCTCGATACCTTGGAATGACCCAAGTGGTGACCGATTACGCCAATGGCTCGATATCGACAAAGACGTTTTCTACGACCCAAATAAAATTGCCATTGTCCCAATGGGATTCTGTTATCCAGGCAAGGGGAACTCTGGCGATTTACCTCCTCGCAAAGAGTGTGCGCCCGCTTGGCACAAAAAGATTCTCGAGCAGTTGCCCAATATAGAGCTGACGCTACTGATTGGTCAGTACTCACAGCAGTACTATCTCACCAACAAACCAAAGACACTCACGCAAACCGTTCAGCAATGGCAGGATTGGGAACCTGATTTTATCCCGCTTCCTCATCCTTCTCCACGCAATACATTGTGGTTAAAGAAGAATCCTTGGTTTGAATCTGAAGTCGTGCCATACCTTAAAAAACGCGTTCACTCGATGCTTTAGGTTACCCATGATCTAATTGATTTTTTATCTGTACAAGAAAATAAGCACACAAACACAAAACCGCTAAGCTGTTGTTTATAATGAGATTAAAAAATAAACGTACAGACTAAATAGTAATTAGATCATAGTAGGCCAAATACTACTAGAGCTGTACAACCTTGAGTTTCAGATAAAAAATTGAATTTTAGGTAAAAAAAATACCGGCACTGAATGCCGGCATTTGATTACAAAAAATCTAACTTACTTGTGGTATGGCTTAGATAACTCGTGTACCGCTTCCACAAATACGCCCGCGTTTTCTGGCGGTACATCCAAGTGGATACCATGGCCTAGGTTGAACACATGACCAGTACCCGTATCACCAAAGCCTTCTAGGATATCCGATACTTCTTCGCGGATGCGCTCTGGTGAAGCGTAAAGCATGGATGGGTCCATGTTACCTTGCAGCGCCACTTTATCACCGATACGTGCTTTCGCGTCTGCAATGTTGATTGTCCAGTCTAGACCAACCGCATCACAGCCCGTTGCTGCGATTTGCTCAAGCCACATACCGCCATTCTTAGTAAACAGTGTGACTGGCACGCGACGACCATCGTTTTCACGAATCAGACCATCTACAATCTTGTGCATGTATTGCAGTGAGAACAGGTTGTAGTCACGAGGCGTCAGTACGCCACCCCATGTGTCAAATACCATTACCGACTGCGCGCCTGCTTTAATTTGCGCGTTTAGGTACTCGATAACGCTGTCTGCCAGCTTATCTAGAAGTAAGTGCAGAGTTTGTGGTTCCGCGTACATCATTTTCTTGATCTTGGTGAAGGCTTTAGAACTGCCACCTTCGATCATGTACGTAGCAAGAGTCCACGGGCTACCAGAGAAGCCAATTAACGGCACTTCACCCTTAAGGTCTTTACGGATCTGACGTACTGCGTTCATTACATATTGCAGTTCACCTTCTGGATCTGGCAAACCAATTTTTTCCACGTCAGCTTTGCATGTAATTGGGTTATCAAAAACAGGTCCTTCGCCCGCAGCAAAACGTAAACCAAGCCCCATTGCATCTGGAATCGTTAAGATGTCCGAGAATAAGATCGCGGCATCAAGAGGAAAACGGCGTAATGGTTGAAGTGTCACTTCGGATGCTAATTCTGCATTTCGACACAAAGACATGAAATCACCCGCTTCTGCACGAGTCGCTTTGTATTCTGGTAGGTAACGACCTGCCTGGCGCATCATCCATACTGGCGTGTAATCTACCGGCTCTTTTAAAAGCGCACGCAGATAACGATCATTTTTTAATTCAGTCATTCCGTAATTCCAACTGTTAGGCTTTCTGTGAAAGGGGGTATTCTATCACTGATTTAAGTCCAATAGCTGTGTGCTTTGCAACCTGGATCAAGTTATTAACTTTTAAATCAATGCTTAATTTGCACCCAATCGGTATCAGTGTTAAAAATTTGTTCGCTAGCGAAAACTACAATTATAAACTGAGTACCCAGTACTCAGCATCTCATAACGACATCTTACTTACCCCCTCCCTCTCGGAGGGTTTTTTTTATCTATTTATCAGATGATTAGAATCAATATCTTGTAGCGTTTGTTCGATAAGCGCTCTTGCAATCGTTCCTTTAGGCGCAACAGGCGGCATCTCGTCAATACCAAACCATTGTGCATCAGACAGCTCAGTGTAGTCTGGACTTAACTCTCCCGATTCATAGTCAGCTAAAAAACCCATCATCATACTCGATGGGAAAGCCCAAGGCTGGCTGCCAAAGTAACGAATATTTTTAACGAGAATTCCTGTTTCTTCATGAATTTCTCGAGCCACACACTCTTCTAATGTCTCACCAACTTCTAGAAAACCCGCAATGACGGTATACATACCATTTCGATGCCTAGGATGTTGGGCCAATAAGATCTGGTTCTCTTTACGCACAGCAACGATAATACACGGAAATATTCGAGGATAATGGAGAGTACGGCATTCGCCACACTGCATAGCTAACTGGTTATTATTAAGAAAGTTTCTTCCACCACACTGTGGGCAAAAACGCAGACTTTGCGTCATATGCCCATACTGGACCGCTTTACTTAACAACATAAATAATGGCTCAGGAAAATGCAGGCAGTCGCGCAGTGAGACTAATGGTAGATCATGCTCCAGATCAGACAAATTAAGCCACATGACGGGCGAACCTGAATACTCACCAATGGTCCTTGCACTCACTTCAGGCAGTGATAACTGCTCTGCAGACCCGAAAGGCACAGCACCATCCACCAGCCAAATTTCACTTCCTGCAACAACACACCAGTATGCATTTATCGCGCGGTTAACATCACCTTTTCTTAACATTACACCATCCCTTTGCTTGAAGTTCGTTCATTTTACTGGCAATCTAATTTCATACTAGAGTTTGTCGTTAAGTAAATTTGCACTCTAAATTCTAGTAAGGACAAGAGTTTGTAATAACTTTACTAACTTTGCTTTGCAAAGGATACGTTCGCCAACAGGCGATCAGATCATGAGGGCATGGTCATGCTAAAAAAATTCAAACAAACACAAGACCAGTGGGGTGGCTCAAGTGATGTCATTGATCACTGGTTAGAGACACGACAATCCCTGATTGTTGAATATTGTAAGCTTGCAGCACTGCAACCTTGTTCGAAAACCAATGTTATTGAACTCCCATCTCCTTCCGAATTGCAGGACTTCTGTCAGCATCTCGTTGATTACATCTCCGAGGGCCACTTTAAAATCTATGACATGGTTATGGATCGCTGGAAAGCAACTGGCTTTGTCGTGACCAATGAGATCAATCAAACTTATGGCCAAATAGTCCTGACAACTGAACCACTATTGAACTTTAACGATAAGTACTCAGAAGTTACTGAAGATGATGAATTAGATGATTTCGATTCTGATATGTGTCTCATTGGCGAAATTCTTGAGACTCGATTTGAAGTCGAGGACTATCTGATACAGCAGATCGCAGAAAGTCTGTCTATGCCTCCAGGGGCTTAGTGTTTGCGAACATTCAGAGACTGAAGGATAGAAAAGACTGACGATCATCGTCGGTCTTTTTTGTTTCTAGCCTTATCACTATTACCTTCTCTAAGAACCCTCTCGAAGAAAAGGCAGGATAAAAACTAAAAAGGCACCCGAAGGTGCCTTTTTTCTTAAGCTTCTAACGATTACTCGTTAAATGACTTACTCTTCAGAAGAGAAACCAGCGTTTAGAAGTGCCGCTAGGTTGTCTGTTGCTTGCTCAGCAGAAGGACCATCTTGCGCTTCAGAACGTTTAGCTTGACGCTCTTGGTGGTATGCGAAACCAGTACCAGCTGGGATCAGACGACCAACAATTACGTTCTCTTTCAGACCACGTAGGTCGTCACGCTTACCAGAAACTGCTGCTTCTGTTAGTACGCGAGTTGTCTCCTGGAACGATGCCGCAGAGATGAACGACTCAGTCGCTAGAGATGCTTTAGTGATACCTAGTAGTTCACGTTCGAAACGTGCAGGCTCTTTGCCTTCAGCTTCTAGGTTACGGTTAGCAATCTTAACTTGTGAGTACTCAATCTGCTCACCAGGTAGGAACTCAGAGTCACCAGAGTGAGTAATAGTACACTTACGTAGCATCTGACGAACGATAGTTTCAATGTGCTTATCGTTAATCTTAACGCCTTGTAGACGGTAAACTTCCTGTACTTCGTTAGCAATGTACTGCGTTACCGCGTGTACGCCACGTAGACGTAGGATGTCGTGTGGAGACTCTGGACCATCTGCGATCACGTCACCACGTTCAACTTTTTCACCTTCGAATACGTTCAACTGACGATGCTTAGGAATCATCTCTTCGTAAGCTTCACCGCTTTCACGTGTGATCACTAGGCGACGTTTACCTTTGGTCTCTTTACCGAAGCTCACAGTACCTGTGTGCTCAGCAAGGATTGCAGGCTCTTTCGGCTTACGTGCTTCAAATAGGTCAGCAACTCGTGGAAGACCACCGGTGATATCTTTGTTACCGCCAGACTTCTGAGGAATACGTGCTAGTGTCGCACCAACACCTACTGCTGCGCCATCTTCGATGTTCACAATCGCTTTACCAGGTAGGAAGTAGTGAGCTGGCATATCAGTACCAGGGATCATTACATCGTTACCTTGCTCATCAACAAGTTTGATAGCTGGACGCATATCTTTACCTGCTGAAGGACGAGCTGCTGGATCAGTTACTTCGCTTGAAGATAGACCGGTTAGGTCATCGGTTTGACGAGATACTGTTACGCCGTCGATCATATCTACGAACTGGATGCGACCTGCTACCTCAGTAATGATAGGTAGTGTGTGCGCTTCCCAGTTTGCAACTGTTTCGCCAGCTTGAACTGTATCGCCATCGCCTTTGCTTAGTAGTGTACCGTAAGGCAGTTTGTGTTTCTCTTTCGTACGACCAAACTCATCAATAATAGTTAGCTCTGTCGCACGAGAAGTGATAACGATCTTACCGTCATCTGCTAGTACAGATTTAGCGTTGTGTAGCTTGATAGAGCCGTTGTTCTTAACTTGAACACTGTTCTCTGCCGCTGCTGTCGATGCCGCACCACCGATGTGGAACGTACGCATGGTAAGCTGTGTACCTGGTTCACCGATAGACTGAGCAGCGATAACACCTACTGCTTCACCTTGGTTCACTAGGTGGCCACGTGCTAGGTCACGACCGTAACACTGTGCACAACAACCGAAGTCAGAATCACACGTTACTACAGAGCGCACTTTCATGCTGTCTACTGAGTTCTCTTCCATGATTTGACACCACTTCTCATCGATCAAGGTGTTACGTGGAATAAGAACGTCTTCAGTGCCAGGTTTTAGTACGTCTTCAGCAACAACACGACCAAGAGCAAGCTCAGAAAGTGCAACTTTAACATCACCACCCTCGATGTGAGGCATCATGTCGACACCTTCGTGAGTGCCACAGTCATGTTCAGTTACAACAACGTCTTGAGCAACGTCTACTAGACGACGAGTTAGGTAACCCGAGTTCGCTGTTTTCAGTGCCGTATCCGCAAGACCCTTACGAGCACCGTGCGTTGAGATAAAGTACTGAAGTACGTTTAGACCTTCTTTAAAGTTCGCTGTGATCGGCGTTTCGATGATTGAACCATCTGGACGCGCCATCAGACCACGCATACCCGCAAGCTGACGAATCTGTGCTGCAGAACCACGAGCGCCCGAGTCCGCCATCATGTAGATGCTGTTGAATGACTCTTGCTGTTCCTCTTCACCATCACGGTTAACTACCGTTTCAGATGAAAGGTTTTCCATCATTGCTTTCGCAACACGATCGTTGGTCGATGCCCAGATATCGATAACTTTGTTGTAGCGTTCGCCCGCAGTAACAAGACCTGATTGGTACTGTTCCTGGATTTCACGTACTTCTTCTTCCGCTTCTGCGATTTCAGTGTACTTAGCTGCTGGTACAACCATATCGTCGATACCAACAGATACACCAGAAAGTGCCGCGTATGCGAAACCTGTGTACATGATTTGGTCAGCGAAGATTACAGTGTCTTTCAGACCTAGTTTACGGTACGCCTCGTTAAGTAGGTTAGAGATTTGCTTCTTACCTAGCTTTTGGTTAACGATGCTGTACGGTAGACCAGCTGGCACGATTTGCCATAGCATTGCACGACCAACAGTGGTATCTACCATCTTAGTTTCAGTAGTGCTGTTGCCGTCTTCGTCTACAACGGTTTCTGTAATACGTACTTTAACGCGTGCGTGAAGCTCAGCTTGTTTAGTGCGGTATGCTTTCTCAGCCTCTTCTGGGCCAGAAAGGTACATGCCTTCACCTTTCACGTTGATCTTTTCACGAGTCATGTAGTACAGACCCAATACAACGTCCTGAGAAGGTACGATGATCGGATCACCTGACGCTGGCGACAGAATGTTGTTTGTCGACATCATCAGAGTACGAGCTTCAAGCTGTGCCTCTAGAGTTAGAGGTACGTGAACCGCCATTTGGTCACCATCGAAGTCCGCGTTGTACGCCGCACATACAAGTGGGTGTAGCTGAATCGCTTTACCTTCGATTAGTACTGGTTCGAACGCCTGGATACCGAGACGGTGAAGTGTCGGTGCACGGTTCAATAGTACTGGGTGTTCACGGATTACTTCGTCTAGGATATCCCAAACGACCGCTTCTTCACGCTCTACCATTTTCTTAGCAGCTTTGATTGTAGTCGCAAGACCACGAGTCTCTAGCTTGCTGTAGATGAATGGTTTGAATAGCTCAAGTGCCATCTTCTTAGGAAGACCACACTGGTGTAGACGAAGGTATGGACCTACTGTGATTACAGAACGGCCAGAGTAGTCTACACGTTTACCTAGAAGGTTCTGACGGAAACGACCTTGTTTACCCTTGATCATATCAGCAAGAGATTTCAGAGGACGCTTGTTAGAACCTGTGATCGCACGACCACGACGACCGTTATCTAGTAGCGCATCAACAGACTCTTGCAGCATACGTTTTTCGTTACGTACGATGATGTCCGGAGCAGCTAGCTCTAGAAGACGCTTCAAACGGTTGTTACGGTTGATCACACGACGGTATAGATCGTTAAGATCAGAAGTCGCAAAGCGACCGCCATCTAGAGGTACTAGAGGACGTAGATCTGGCGGAAGTACTGGAAGTACTGTTAGGATCATCCACTCTGGGTTGTTACCCGATGCGATGAACGCTTCTACCAGCTTAAGACGCTTAGTTACTTTCTTACGCTTAGTTTCAGAGTTTGTTGTCTCTAACTCTTCACGCATTTGTTCTGCTTCAGCGTGCATATCCATAGAACCTAGTAGGTCCTTGATAGCTTCCGCACCCATCTTAGCAGTGAACTCGTCGCCCCACTCTTCTAGACGATCTAGATACTCTTCTTCCGTAAGCATCTGACCTTTTTCTAGATCAGTCATACCTGGTTCTGTTACTACGTACATTTCGAAGTAAAGAACACGTTCGATATCACGTAGAGGGATATCCATCAGTAGACCGATACGAGACGGTAGCGATTTTAGGAACCAGATGTGAGCTACTGGTGAAGCCAGTTCAATGTGGCCCATACGGTCACGACGAACTTTAGTTTGTGTAACTTCTACACCACACTTCTCACAGATAACACCACGGTGCTTCAGGCGCTTGTACTTACCACAAAGACATTCGTAGTCTTTAACTGGACCAAAGATACGCGCACAGAACAGACCATCGCGTTCAGGTTTGAACGTACGATAGTTGATCGTTTCAGGTTTTTTAACTTCACCAAAAGACCATGAACGGATCATGTCTGGTGAAGATAGACCGATTTTGATTGCATCAAATTCTTCGGTCTTATGCTGTGCTTTTAGAAAGTTTAATAAGTCTTTCACAATCAGCTCCTGTAAGGAGTTAAAAGGAGCTCACTCGCTAAAGTGAGCACCTTCTTCCAAATAATCGCTTTGATTCTCTCGACTTTCATCAAGAGAGAAAGGATTACTCTTCGTCTTCTAGCTCGATGTTGATACCTAGCGAGCGGATCTCTTTCAACAGTACGTTGAACGATTCTGGCATGCCAGGTTCCATGCTGTGGTTACCGTCTACGATGTTCTTGTACATCTTAGTACGGCCGTTAACGTCATCCGACTTAACCGTTAGCATTTCTTGTAGCGTGTAAGCAGCACCGTATGCTTCTAGTGCCCATACTTCCATCTCACCGAAACGCTGACCACCGAACTGAGCTTTACCACCTAGTGGCTGCTGAGTTACTAGGCTGTACGAACCAGTTGAACGAGCGTGCATCTTGTCATCAACAAGGTGGTTCAGTTTCAGCATGTACATGTAACCAACAGTTACAGGACGCTCAAACGCATCACCTGTGCGACCATCAAATAGCGTTAGCTGACCTGATGTTGGTAGATCTGCTAGCTCAAGAAGTGCTTTGATTGACTCTTCTGGAGCACCATCAAATACAGGAGTCGCGATAGGTAGACCGCCACGCAAGTTCTTGATCAGAGTACGTACTTCATCATCAGATAGAGAAGCAATGTCTACTTTCTGGCGAGTGTCGCCTAGGTCGTAAACTTTTTGTAGGAACTCACGGAATTTCGCTAGTTCTTGCTGCTCTTTAACCATCTGGTTGATCTTGTCACCGATACCTTTCGCTGCCAGACCTAAGTGTACTTCTAGGATCTGACCGATGTTCATACGCGAAGGTACACCCAGTGGGTTAAGTACGATGTCTACAGGCTGACCTTTTTCATCGTATGGCATGTCTTCAACAGGGTTGATCTTAGAGATTACACCCTTGTTACCGTGACGACCCGCCATCTTATCACCAGGCTGAATGCGACGTTTAACCGCTAGGTAAACCTTAACGATCTTCAGTACGCCAGGTGCTAAATCATCACCTTGAGTGATCTTACGACGTTTAGTTTCGAACTTCTTATCGAAGTCAGCTTTTAGCTCGTCCCACTGCTCAGCAAGTTGCTCAAGCTGAGTTTGTAGTGCGTCATCTTCTAGCGTTAGCTCTAGCCACTTCTTACGATCAGTCGTGTCTAGTTTCGCTTCAGAGTAACCGCCTTCAATCAATACAGCTTTAACACGGTTTAGAAGGCCACCCTCAAGAATCTGGAATTCTTCAGTTAGGTCTTTCTTCGCTTCTTTAAGCTGCATCTGTTCGATTTCAAGCGCACGCTTGTCTTTCTCTACGCCATCGCGAGTGAAGACTTGAACGTCGATGATCGTACCTGATACAGAGTTAGGTACACGTAGTGAAGTATCTTTAACATCAGATGCTTTTTCACCGAAGATAGCACGTAGTAGCTTCTCTTCAGGCGTTAGCTGAGTTTCACCCTTAGGTGTTACTTTACCAACTAGGATGTCGCCACCCTTAACTTCAGCACCGATGTAAACGATACCTGACTCGTCTAGTTTAGACAGAGCAGATTCACCTACGTTTGGAATATCAGCTGTGATCTCTTCAGATCCCAGCTTAGTATCACGCGCCACACAAGTAAGTTCTTGAATGTGGATTGTCGTGAAGCGGTCTTCTTGAACTACGCGCTCAGATACTAAGATCGAGTCTTCGAAGTTGTAGCCGTTCCAAGGCATGAACGCGATACGCATGTTTTGACCAAGCGCTAGTTCACCAAGGTCTGTTGAAGGACCATCAGCAAGCACGTCACCGCGTGATACAGGCTCACCTGGCATCACACATGGGCGCTGGTTAATACATGTGTTCTGGTTAGAACGTGTGTATTTAGTCAGGTTGTAGATATCGATACCAGCTTCACCTGGTACTAGCTCTTCTTCGTTAACTTTAACAACGATACGAGAAGCATCTACTGACTGGATTACACCACCACGTTTCGCAACTGCAGTTACACCTGAGTCAACGGCTACGTTACGTTCAATACCAGTACCAACAAGCGGTTTGTCAGCTTTCAGTGTTGGAACTGCCTGACGTTGCATGTTCGCACCCATCAATGCACGGTTCGCATCATCGTGTTCTAGGAACGGGATAAGCGATGCAGCGATAGATACAACCTGGTTTGTCGCAACGTCCATGTACTGAGCGTGCTCACGAGGGTGTAGACCAGATTCACCTTTCTGACGAGCTGTGATCAGCTCATCTGCAAAAGTACCATCTTCGTTTAGCTTAGCGTTCGCCTGAGCGATAACGAATTGGCCTTCTTCGATTGCAGATAGGTAATCTACTTCGTCTGTTACTACGCCATCTACAACGCGACGGTATGGTGTCTCTAGGAAACCGTACTCGTTACAACGCGCAAACGCAGATAGAGAGTTGATCAGACCGATGTTTGGACCTTCAGGCGTTTCGATAGGACATAGACGACCGTAGTGAGTTACGTGTACGTCACGTACTTCGAAGCCAGCACGTTCACGAGTTAGACCGCCAGGACCCAATGCAGAAATACGACGCTTGTGCGTTACTTCTGATAGCGGGTTGTTTTGGTCCATGAACTGTGAAAGCTGTGAAGAGCCAAAGAATTCTTTAACTGCCGCAGAAATTGGCTTCGCGTTGATCAAGTCTTGAGGCATGATTGCGTCAAGATCGCCTAGGCTTAGACGCTCTTTAACTGCACGCTCAACACGTACTAGACCTACACGGAACTGGTTCTCAGCCATTTCGCCTACAGAACGGATACGACGGTTGCCTAGGTGGTCGATATCGTCCACTTCGCCCTTACCGTTACGGATCGCGATCAGCTTCTTCATCACTTCGATGATATCAGTTTCATCAAGTGTGCCTTGCTCTTGAGCATCTTCACGGCCGATAGAGCTGTTGAACTTCATACGACCAACAGTCGATAGATCGTAACGCTCTTCAGAGAAGAATAGGCTTTCGAATAGAGCTTCTGCAGCTTCTTTTGTTGGCGGCTCACCAGGGCGCATCATGCGGTAGATTTCTACCAATGCAGAAATACGATCAACCGTGCTGTCGATACGTAGTGTTTCTGACATGAATGGACCGTGGTCTAGATCGTTCGTAAATAGAACTTCTAGCGCTTTGTGGCCAGCCTGAGATAGGTTCGCTAGTGCTTCCAGGCTGATTTCCTGGTTAGCGTTAACAATGATCTCGCCAGTTGCTTCATTGATGTAATCTTTTGATGCAACTTTACCTACGATGTACTCAACTGGTACTTCGATGTGATCAACACCATCTTTTTCTAGTTGGCGGATATGACGAGCTGTTACGCGACGACCTTGCTCAACGTAAACTTTACCATTCGCTTCGATGTCGAATGACGCAGTTTCACCACGTAGACGATCTGGAACCAACTCCATCAATAGAGTTTGGTCTTTCACTTCGAAGTTCACTTTCTCGAAGAAGAGATCTAGGATTTCTTCTGTCGACTTACCTAGTGCACGAAGAATGATCGATGCTGGTAGCTTACGACGGCGGTCGATACGAACGTACAAGTTATCCTTAGGATCAAACTCGAAATCAAGCCATGAACCACGGTAAGGAATAACACGTGCGTTGTATAAAACTTTACCTGAAGAGTGGGTCTTACCCTTATCGCTGTCGAAGAACACGCCTGGGCTTCGGTGCAGCTGGGATACGATAACCCTCTCGGTACCGTTAATAACGAAGGTACCATTGTCTGTCATGAGTGGAATTTCACCCATGTAGACTTCTTGTTCTTTAATGTCTTTTACAGTACCTGCTGGCGCGTCTTTATCAAAGATAACTAGGCGTAGTTTTACACGTAGTGGCTTTGAGTAAGTTACACCGCGGATTTGACATTCTTTAACGTCAAAAACTGGCTCACCAAGACGGTAGCTAACGTATTGCAGCTCAGAATTGCCGTTGTAGCTCTGAATCGGGAATACAGAACGGAAAGCGGCTTCAAGACCGTATTGACCTTCAGGATCCTGTTCGATGAATTTGTCGAACGAATCGAGCTGGATCGATAGCAGGTATGGAATGTCCAAAACTTGTGGACGAGTACCAAAGTCCTTACGGATGCGCTTTTTCTCGGTATAAGAGTAAACCATGGGGTTCCTCAGCTCGCTGATAAGTGACCCAAACTGTCCGCCCGCTCCTAGTTACTTAAGGGGGGTAAGGGACAGTGACTAATATAGCTGTTTACTGTAGTGACATTTCATTTCGTAAGAATGAAATGTTTTTTGCATGGATATCAGGCGCTTAAACAGCGGGAAAATTCGCCTATACCCTACAGCGCAAAAAGGCCGGTGGTTAAAAAACCACCAGCCAATTAGCCGTTAGGCTAAGAAACTATGCAATAATTACTTAACAGCAACAGTTGCACCAGCTTCTTCTAGCTGAGCTTTAAGAGCTTCAGCTTCTTCTTTCTCAACACCTTCTTTAAGAGGTGCTGGAGCGCCGTCTACTAGAGCTTTAGCTTCTTTAAGACCTAGGCCAGTTGCGCCACGTACTGCTTTGATTACAGCAACTTTGTTACCGCCAGCAGCTTCTAGGATTACGTCGAATTCAGTTTGCTCAGCAGCAGCTTCGCCTGCAGCAGCGCCGCCAGCTACAACAGCAGCAGCAGCAGAAACACCGAATTTCTCTTCCATTGCTTCGATTAGTTCAACAACTTGCATTACAGACATTTCTGCAACTGCGTCTAGGATTTGCTCGTTAGTAATAGACATAACAATTCTCTTTTAAGTCAACAATAAGTTTATTAAGCAACCAGTAAAAAGCAAGGCTTATGCCGCTGCTTCTTGTTTTTGATCGCGGATAGCTGCGATAGTACGCGCCAGCTTGCCAGCCGAAGCTTCTTTCATGCACATCATTAGGCGTGCAATTGCTTCGTCGTAAGTTGGTAGTGTTGCTAGTACTTCAGCGTCAGTTAAAGCGCCTTCATAAGCAGCAGCTTTGATCTCGAAATCTTTGTTCTCTTTAGCGAAGTCTTTGAAAAGACGCGCTGCAGCACCTGGGTGCTCATTAGAGAATGCGATTAGTGTAGGACCAGTGAAAGTGTCAGTTAGACACTCGTACTCAGTACCTTCAACCGCACGACGAGCAAGAGTGTTACGAACAACTCTCATGTAAACGCCAGCTTCACGAGCTTGTTTACGTAGAGAAGTCATCGCGCCAACTTGAACGCCACGAGAATCAGCTACAACTGCAGAAAGTGCACCACTGGCAGCTTCGTTGACTTCAGCAACAATTGCTTTTTTGTCTTGAAGGTTTAAAGCCATCTTGGATTTACTCCTGGTTGTCGTTACACCACTCACTATCATCACGACAGTGAGAGCTATTGAGGTGCTTCCCCAGAAGAAAGTTAACTATATTACATAGAGCTTTCTGTCAGTTCGGGCACCATCTACGTAGGATAATTAAGTTTGCTTTTACACAAACACCTACGGTCTTGGACGGAGACTGGGTCTTAATTCATTTCGAACTAGGAGACAGTTCAAAGAACCAAAGTTCAGCCCCAACCACAAATATTAGGCGCAAAATTATACACTAATTTTGCGCCTAAGCAAATAAATTATGCTTGAGTGTTCAGGCTAGCCTGATCAACAGCAACACCAGCACCCATAGTAGTAGAGATGCTTACTTTCTTCAGGAAAGTACCTTTCGCTGAAGATGGCTTAGCTTTCTTCAGAGCAACTAGAAGTGCTTCTAGGTTCTCTTTGATCTGCTCAGCAGAGAAGTTTGCTTTACCGATAGTAGTGTGGATGATGCCGTTTTTGTCGTTACGGTAACGAACCTGACCAGCTTTAGCGTTTTTAACTGCTTCAGCAACGTTAGGAGTTACAGTACCAACTTTAGGGTTTGGCATAAGACCGCGAGGACCTAGGATAGTACCTAGTTGACCTACAACGCGCATTGCATCTGGAGAAGCAACAACTACGTCAAAGTTCATTTCGCCTTTCTTAACTTGCTCAGCAAGATCTTCCATACCTACGATGTCTGCGCCAGCTTCTTTAGCTGCTTCAGCGTTAGCACCTTGAGTGAACACTGCAACGCGGATTTCGCGGCCAGTACCGTGAGGTAGTACAGTTGCACCACGTACGTTCTGGTCAGATTTACGAGCATCAATGCCTAGGTTAACAGCAACGTCTACAGACTCAACGAATTTCGCAGTCGCTAGTTCTTGAAGAAGAGCAACAGCTTCGTTGATTTCGTATTCTTTAGTTACGTCAACTTTTTCGCGGATTACGCGCATGCGCTTAGTTAGTTTTGCCATCTTATTAACCCTCTACCACTAGGCCCATTGAACGAGCAGTACCAGCGATAGAACGCTTCATCGCTTCGATGTCAGCACCAGTCATATCAGCAGCTTTAGTTTCTGCGATTTCTTGGATTTGAGCGTCAGTTACAGTACCAACTTTTTCAGTGTTTGGACGACCTGAACCAGACTTAACGCCAGCAGCTTTCTTAAGAAGAACTGCAGCAGGTGGAGTCTTAGTTACGAACGTGAAAGAACGGTCGCTGTATACTGTGATAACTACTGGAGTTGGTAGACCTTTCTCAATAGATTCTGTTTTTGCGTTGAACGCTTTACAGAATTCCATGATGTTCACACCGTGTTGACCTAGTGCAGGACCTACTGGTGGACTAGGGTTAGCCATACCAGCAGCAACTTGTAGCTTGATGTAAGCTTCAACTTTCTTAGCCATGATAATTCCTAAGTTTGGGTACAAACGCTAATCGCGGATCAGCTCCCCGTTTGTGTAAGAAACTTTTTACTTCACTTGAAGTAAAAAGGCGCGAAATTATAGTCATAATCCGCGCCTTATACAACCCTAAAAAGGTGATTTTTTATACTCTTTGACGAAGAGTCTTAGTCCAGCTTTTCAACCTGACCAAATTCAAGCTCAACTGGTGTCGCACGACCAAAGATCGAGACAGACACTTTCAGGCGGCTCTTCTCGTAATCCACTTCTTCAACAGTACCGTTGAAGTCAGCAAATGGACCTTCGTTAACACGTACCACTTCACCCGCTTCGTACATTGTACGTGGACGAGGCGCTTCACTCGCTTTCTCAAGACGATTAAGAATCGCGTCAGCCTCTTTATCCGTGATAGGTGCCGGACGGTCTGAGGTACCACCAATGAAGCCCATGACACGCGGCACACTGCGTACTAGGTGCCATGATTCATCGTTCATAATCATCTGAACAAGGACGTAACCTGGGAAGAACTTACGCTCAGATTTGCGACGCTGACCCGCGCGCATTTCTACTACTTCTTCAGTAGGAACCAGTACTTCACCGAATAGCTCTTCCATGCCGTGCATTTTGATATGCTCGCGCAGAGATTGAGCTACACGACCTTCAAATCCAGAGAAGGCTTGAACCACATACCAGCGTTTTTTTGGAGCTTCACTCATGAATAAAAACCCTCTATACCCCAGTTGCTAGAGCTACTAGACGAACCATAATTCCGTCAATACCCCATAGCACTAGAGCCATTACAATACTTACAGCTAAAACGATCAGTGTTGTTTGCATGGTTTCTTGGCGAGTAGGCCAAACAACTTTACGTACTTCCATACGCGATTCTTTTGCAAAACTGATCGCTGCTTTACCTTTAGTCGTTGTTGCTGCAACGCCTAAGGCAGCTGCAATAAGAACAACAACGCCTGCAGCACGAACCACTACAGACATTTCACCATACAGGTAATTACCCACAACAGCGGCAGCTGCCAATACGAAAGCGGCTAACCACTTAAACGTATCTGCTGCGTTTGAGCTATCAGGAGTTTCAGCATTATTTGCTTTCATAAAACCAACCTGTTACAAGTCTTAATATAGACGACAACAACCCCGCTGTTGCAGGGCAAACTCCATATCGCTGAAAAAAATCAGCGTACTCTTCTTAAGATTAAGCATCTTTGCTTAATCTTGCTCTGCGCCCAACCCACTTCTGAACAAGAAAACAGCAAAAATAATGTTGAGTGCAGAAAAAGGGCATCAAATGATGCCCTTTTTGCTACTGGTTCGTCAAATCTAATTCAAGATTTTCCGAAAGCATCGCTAATTCGCTATGAATTAGTCGAAGATCTTAGCAACAACACCAGCACCTACTGTACGGCCACCTTCACGGATCGCGAAACGTAGACCTTCGTCCATTGCGATTGGTGCGATTAGCTCAACAGTCATCTGTACGTTG
>NZ_RBWD01000026.1:0-30349 GCF_009361695.1 Vibrio sp. VGrn 2
CTTTATCGAATTCCAGCGTTACCGTCACGCTTTGGCCGATGGCTTGGTGCTCAGGCGTAAACGTCACGTTAGTCAGCGTTGGCAGAGATTGCGCGAGTGTAAAGCTCTGGCTTTCACTCACTTCAATGCCGGCTGAGTTCGTCCCCGTTACCATCACGGTGTAAGTGCCATTGATTTGATGACTCATATCAATTACGTCACTGGTCCAAGTACCACCGGCTTGTACTGTCGCACTGCCGCTTTTTAGTACCGTCGCGCTGCCTTGGGCTTTCACTTCAAGACGCAGGGACTGACCGTCAAAACGTGTCGACGCACCTTCGAATTGTAGCGTGGCAGCATGCGTTTCATCCACATTGCCCACTGGCGTGATGACTAAGGTCGGTGTGATCGGTAATTCGTGAGCGGTGTTATCCTCACCTATGTTGCCAGTCAAATCTTTAAACTGACTAACAACCAAGTCGACACTTAACAGCGTGGTGCTCGGAACTTGCACATCACCAACCCAGACCTTTTTATCTGCCGTTGCTGACAGAGAACTAATGCGATTGCCGCCAAGTGTAGCGGTCGCCTCTTGGAGCTCTTTATCAAACTCAAGCGAGACACTCACGCTTTGCCCCACGCTCTGATGCTCGGGGTTAAATGTCACATTGGTTAGTTTTGGTAAGGTTCCTTCAACCGCGATACTTAAGCTGCTTCCTTTTCCAGGAATTGTGTTGGTACTTTGATAGCTATTGTCTTCTACCTGAATAGTGATATTTTTATCTTGTTTTTCTGGGCTGACATAGTTAACCGTCCACGTAATATTGTCTGAAGTCGACCAAGTATCTTGTTTTAACGTTCCTGTTGCACCGCTATCACTAGCGACAAGATGGACATCTGAGATATCAAAGTTCGTAACTTCTTCTGTAAAGTTAAACGCAAGCGTAATCTCTTCGCCTCCAAAAAGAGGGGCGCTTGAGGCGGTAGAGATACTTAGCCCGGGAACGGTTGCCGCTTCCACATGCGCGTCAATAGAACTTTCACTCTTGTTATCCACCTTGTCTGTTGCTGCCACCGTGATCGTATGATCGCCTTTAGGTAACAAATAGCTTATGACATAAGGCCCCGCTTCGGTTGTCGGCTCAGTAATCGCTTGAGGAGCCACAGTGCTGCCACCACTTACCGCTTTTGACGTGACGAGGTTTAAATTTTTATCTGTAATGTATGCGCTAATTTCTAGCTGATACTTATCGTTTGTCGGTACCTTAGAAATTTGATTAGCACTTAAGCCAGAAATACTTGGAACGTCATAATCAACAATAGACTCGATAACTTGTCCATCATAACTTTTGCCTAGTAATTCAAAGCTTGTATTCTCTCTTCCAACTGAGTCCGTCACCGTCACCTTAAGGGTATATGACCCTTGGTTATCGACGGCAAAGTTCATCATTCCATTACCACTAGATGAGATAACATCACCTGAGTAACGCAAGGAATCACCGAGGCTTGGAATAAGCTCCACAGAATATTGTGAAGCTTTCACTCTTTCTCCTTCCACCGTAGATACCGTAAACGGCTGGCTCGCCTTGGTTAAAAACAGTTTCCCACCCTGCAAACTCGTAATTCCATCGAAATCAACTGTGACTTTAGGAACACTAATATCAATGACTTTTCTGATATCAGAATACAGTCCGACGCTATCTGTCGCTTTGATGTCTACTGTGATTGAACCACGCCCCTCTAACTGAGATTTCGGTAGTTCAAAGTACGTAGATGAACCATTCCCATCCTCTACTCTTTCTTCTTGATAACTCGGGTTTAAAACCGAGTAGTTTACTTTTGCGAGGCTGCTACCAGTGTCCGTTATGTCAAAACGAAAACGAACATTATCAGGATTTGTTGGCGATTCGGTTACGATAATCTCATCGCCAACACTTGGAGGTGTGTTGTCAACTTTAATATCAACGGTCGCTTCACCGACTCTCGACCACACATCCGTTGCGGTAATAATTGTCCTGATCGTTTTTCCATCCGCATCGCTAGGAAGTTCACTCGTAAATGTTGAACACTTGTAGGTTGGGTCATCTGCACACACTTCCAATTGCGCAAACTTCTCTGGATTATCTTTATAGTTGTAGGATTCCGTTCCAAATCTGGCCATCACATTGTCTAGCCTAGAGTTTTCATACAACTTAATTCTGAATTTAGCGACAAGCTGCTGACCATTAATGGTTGTGTTTCCAACCGGATCAGTAATTTCAACGACTACCGAACCTATAGGTAATTCAAGCAGTAGATCATGCTCTGGCGTCAAGTTTCCTGCTAAATCAGATACGTTCTTGATTTTGTATTCTTGAGTTGTACTCAGGCCATCAATAATATCGGCGTAGGATTCAGAATACGTACACTTGATATTTCCAACACCTTTGGCACAGGTCGTTGGTGTATAAGCTTTGTTGCCAAGATTACGAACCAACTTTGGATATTTATCTGAACTTTCAGTATTCACGCCTGACAAAGCATCATTGAAAGAGAGCTCAAATGTGAGCATCTTCTTCTTCAAAGCTTCATCAAACCAAACATCACTTCCTTTAAAACTGTATGAGTTACCATCAACGACTGTTGGTGCATCAATATCCACCATCGAAAAATTGAACTTGTTGATCGTTTCACGCCCATTTGTACCCAAGGTTTTAGTGATCAAAGTGACAGGTGCTTTCGTCATGTTTTGCCCAACATTGACACTACAACTGTAAGGTTCTTGCGATACGTTGATAACACCAGAAGTTGGTTGCTCATTAGTTGGTGGTGCATCTAGAGAGTTGTACTCTTCACGAACCCAACACTCTAACGTTTTGGCTTTGACCGCACTTAATGTAGTAAAGGTGACATCAAGAACACCATCAGATAAGTAGTTTTGGAAGTCCAGCGGACTTGCAACCGAGAGAACCACGCCTTCACGCTGTACGCTAAAGGTTTGGTTTACTTTTCCAACCTTTCTGTCTTTTTCATCAAGGTAACGAACTTTGTTGTAAACCTTTATATCAAGTTCATAGTTACCATCTTTGGCAATTTGTGTAGAAAGCAGCGTTGCCGTCCAAGTGCCATCTGCGGTTTCTGAGAACGTAAAGTTAGTCCCGTTTTGCTCTCCAGAAAATCTATACGTTGAGTCAATTCGATCAACGCCACTGTCATCCACAATATCAAGCGTAAGTACGATATTCCCATCTTGATAGATGGTGTTGTTTGTAATTGGCGTTCCATCCGTGTAACTCATCGCTAGCGTTACCTGCGGGATGGAATTGTACACTTTAACGGTAAAATCTTGCTCACCACTGGTTAAGGTTGTGTTGCCACGAACATCAGACCCTTTTAAACGAACCTTGTGTGTACCCGTACCTAAATCACTAAGGCTCACTTTGAGATCTTCATTGATTTTTTTACCTGGAGAGCCAGGTAATGGCTCCAGATCGCTAAACGTCCAATACTCTAAGCTTTCTCGGTTTACACCATTAATTGAAATATCACCGTTGGCATTTAGGTCTAACGCCGTTAGGTCAAAGACATAGTTTCCTAAGTAGTAGTCATTCGCATTGAAACCACTTAACCCTAATGTTGGCCCATCACGATCAAGAATAACCTTGCTCGTGTTAGAACTAGATTCAAAACCGTAAATATCGGTTGCTTTTACATACAGTGACGTGGTTTTTTCATCTTCAGAAATGTCTATTTTATCTGTGTCACTCTTAATGAGAGACATTACAAACTCTTTAGATGAATCCGTTGGCACAATTGTCTTAATTGGCGAATCTTTACCATTCTGATATAGAGAGACTTGCTCAATGTCTGAATCGTCTATTACGGATTTAAATCGCACGTTGAACTCACGCCCGACAACATAGTTCTCTTTGGACAATGTGTCTTCAACCCAAGGCGTATTTAGGATGATTTCTGGGCCTTTGTTATCGACTTGGAATGTGAATTTCCCTGTTGTACTAACATTGGCAGGGTAAGCGTTGTCCGTCGCAGTGACATAAAATTCATTCCATTCATCGTAATCAAATGCTTTTGAAACCAGTTGGACTTTGACGTCAGGTTGTTCACCAACTAAGTATGGTACGTCACACGTCTCTGTTAGAGGGTCACAGCTTTCTAATGTCAGTGCCTGACCAGACCCTCGGCGAAGATCTATTTTTACATTATTGCCGGGGCTTAACGTCCCCCAATCAATGACAGGTGTCCATTGGTTGTTACCGCCTAAACGGCTTTGGACCTGCTCACTTTTTACAATAGGAGCTTCAGAGTCGATACGAATATTGAATCTCGGAGCCGTGCTAGTTAACTCTGAAACGGAGTTACCTAAATTATCCTCTGCCGCTGCAACGACTAACCAATCACCATCACCCGGGTAAATCGTCGCGCCTTGATTTGAACAAAGCTCCCCCGTACATAATTTGACTTTAAAGGCGTCTTTCGAGTTATTCGCAAAGTCCTCTGATGTGTATGTGACTTTTTCACCCGTTTGCTGGTAGAAAACAAGGCCTCTTGAAGAAAGCTTGTCACCCACAACATCTTCAACCTTGAAGGTCAATTCATGGGTATTTTTGGCATTTAAATAAATACCGTCTTCTACAGGTTTACCGTCGACGTCATTAGGTGGGAGGTAACTCGTTTTAGGGAAATCATTATCAATAAATACCGTTTCTATAAACGGAGCTTTGCCATCGTAACCATACGCATTGCCATGTGGGTCCATGGCACTGGTTTCCACAGCAAACTCTACAATATCTTTTAGTTCACTAGACTGAGAGTTAAGGGTAAAGAGGTACTCTTTTCGATAAGCATTGCTGTTGCCAGGGTTCTCCACAATGTTGATGTCCAGCGGTATTTCAATGTTTGGCTCACTGGCTTGATACCACATCGTGCTAAACTTCGGACCATAAGCGTCGGTTTCTACAATACCAGAAGGATCGTCTAGGACAATTTTAGAAACAACTTCACCAGCAATATAAAGCTTATTGCCAACCATCGTCTCTCGACCGCTTTCAATCGTTAATTTTGGCTGTGGAGGCAAGATATCGATACTGCTACCCTCTGTATCAAAAATGTTCTTACCATTTAAGTTAGGATTAGCCATCGAAATATCATCAGCATAGAGCTGTGCGATATTGGTCTCAATATCGTATTTGCTCGCCATGATTTCGTAATACGATTGCGCTAAATCCTTTCGATAAGTATCGGAACCGAATTGATAAGAATCGAGCATAACCTGACGTCCACCAACACCAATACCATTCGCTTTTCCATCAAAGCTCAAATCATCGTAAATAGCGGAGGCAAAATCTAATGAGTTATTTCTCGGCATTCCTTGAGCAATACTATCGATGGCTTCGACAAGAAATCGGTGTAGATAATCGTTTGATGGCTTTTCTGGAATCGCTTTGGTAGCAAGCATTTCGTTCGTTGCATAAGGCACAACCGTTGGATCAAACCCAAAGAATGAGTTGTTGTTCGTGCCTGATAACGCGTAGCGCACCTCATCAAGAATTTGAATCGCACGCTCAGAAGTTTTCTCTCCGGCAGTGACTTGCTCCCACTGGAAATCAAACAAGCTAGTCTGATATGTCGATAGTTCAGTAATATAGTAAGTCTGGGAGCCATTGAGCTTAAAGTACACGCCAATATTGGCCTTGTTTAAATCAACCGTTACTTTTTTGGTTCCTGGATCTCTTTTCCATTGATAGTAGTATGGCTCGCTGCCTTCGATACCAATTAAACGAACACGCATGAAGTCATAATTCACAACATCAGTTGTGGTTTCACAACTCGCGACGTCAAGAGCCATTGATTGGTCACTTTCCAATTGTTGGATAGTGGTACAACTCGCAAGTGAAGTGAATTCACCATTTGGACTCAACCCTTCAAGTTGCGCTCGCGCACCAATAAATGGTGTCACCACTTTTATAGTTGGCAGATCAAAGCTACTTCTAAAATATACTTCTCTTGGAGTGCTTTCGTTATCAGACTCATCGACGGTTTGAATGACTAACTTTTGACTACTGTTTTCTGATACCGATTTAAAGCTGTCACCCAAAATATCTCTTACAAATGGAATATAATAGATGACATCCTCTACTCGCCCATTGCTGTCTAACAGCGTTTCGTGCGGAATTTTTGCGATGTAGTCATCATCCGATGCGGTTGTATCAATAACTTGCTGAAGTGAGTAGTTGTTATCGTTATTTTGGCTTACGTAGTACTTGACGACGAGCTTAAGCTTATTAGCGTTGGAGCCTAAAACCGTATCGGTATTTACGTCTGATACTTTCACACGAACATAAGGGATTTTATTCTCTTTCAATAAATTAGCGTTGAAGTTACTAAAATCTACCCCTTTTAATGAATTCTGAATCCCTATACTTGCGTACGCATAGTCAATCTTCAAGAAATCGCGGCTCGCTTGAACATTGTCTGGGGTATACGTATCTTGAGAGTAGATAGCATCATAAGTGGTTCGTTCACCATCTAAACCGACATTTACGTACGTCATTGACGCACCTTCAGGATAAGTAATCGTTTGTGCTGGCGCTTGATCGTCACGACTTACTGCATGCTGAGCGGCACCCGTATTACCTTTGCTATCCTTCGCACGAACCTCAAAGACCGTCGTAGATAGGAATTCATCAGTTGGGTAAGCCTTACTAAACTCACAAGCATTTCCAGACTCTACAGTTACAGGAGAACATGTGACGTCCTCATGTAAGCCATCTTTAAATGAAATACTGACCGAACTGATCTCTTGCAAGCTTTCTTTTACAACCCCTTTCAGAACATACTCTTTAAGTTGGTTATTAATTGCACTCGCCGATGTAATATCGATAACAGGCGCATCGTTATCCCACTTAAAATCGATATGAAGACCCGAATGGCTGCCTGGAATTAACTCATTACCCAGTACATCCGCTGTATATAAGACTAATCGTGCTGCTGTTACGTTTGAGAGGCCTGTGGCAGGGTTCATATCCACACTATCGATCTCTTTGGTATTAATGTTAACTTTAACGTTGGTTTCTCGAAGGCCAACTTCAAAATCATCAAATTCAACCGAACAGAATGTGCTTCCAAAATCTTGTATGTCGTTACATTGAAATTCACCAGACCAAGAGCCATTAACCTGATACTGAATAAAGGCGGATACGTCTTCTACGCCGATATCATCTACAATCTTTAGATCAACTTTATCGGTGCCAGCGAGCACATCACTGTCCGTACGAGTAACTATTGGCGCATCTGTATCGATATCCGTACCATCTCGCGGCGGAATGACGCCATCAGTACTGCCATATGTACCTAAGTCATTAAGCTTCTTACTAAAGTCGACATAGTCTGCGGCATCAGTACCAGAGATGTTGACACTTGGATCGTTTACCACGATCAGAACATGCTGAGATAAATCACGTGTATAAATGTCGCTATTTATCTTCTTCTGTCCAAAGCTGAGGGGAGTCACTGCTCCTGAAGTCTGGCTCACTTCAAGACCATCAAGAACACCATCTGCAATAACATCCCGATATTGGATGTCAGCGAAATGCATTGAAGTGTAGACGTTATCGCTGTTACCGTATTTTTTTATAAGATCGTAAGAGTAAGACGAGTATGCAGTTAATAAAGCGCCGTATTGATGCCCAGCACTAGCAAAACTGCTTTGCCCACCTTTGGTTATATCAATAGGTTTGGTCTCATTTACGTCAAACCCATACATGCTATTGATACTATCCAAAGCGGTTGAAAAGGCACTCTCATCTGTGGATCCTTGAGAAATTTTGTACTTTGCCAAGCCTGCTGCCAAGTTCGACAGCGGAGTAAGCATTAACTTTTGCTCACTCCCCTCTTTAAAGTTCACAACACCTTCAAATTTAAGTGTCTTCGCATTGCTCACTGATACCGTTTCATTCGTAAACGGGTCGGTATAACTCCCCTCTTTTGCAACAACAAAAAGAGGCATTGAAGACGATTCAAACTCAACCAGGTAGTTTCCGAACGCATCAGACGTCGTGTTAGCCAACTTCCGGCCTAAGTTTCCATTTTTGAACTCGAAAACCTCAATCTTTGCGCCATTTACAGGGGCGTCAAAAACCATACCGGAAATGCTTCCTTTGCTTCTAGCTGGAGGTGTGTTGTCTCCTCCATCACCACCACCACATGCACTCAATAAAAGAGATGTAAGCGTAAGACCTAATGTTAATTTCAGCGTATTTTTAGCGAACATAGTAATTTGGCAAAATATATTTTGCCGAGATTATATTATTGTAAAATATTTTCTCAACGTGACAATAACACCATTTAAAAAGCCAAAAACACCAGACCAACCGTCACTTTTACTAAATTATTAAATTAAAATCATCACCTATAATTATTCACTTAGTTAAAACAGAGGAATTAGCCATACTTTAATGCTAGGTTTTATTTAAAATATTATACTCTACGCACAACTGTCAGCCTTGATAAACCACCAAAACTAATGACTATTTTGATAATAAAAAGGAGTGTGCGAACTCCTACCGCAACCCTTCTCACCATTGCCTTACTCATTTTTATTGGCGTGTCTCTTTCTCACCACATCCTCACTCCCATGGATAGACTGCCTACCGTCAAGCCTTTAGAGTTCAAGAATGAGGGAGTTCAAGCGCCTTTTGAGGTGGGTACTCTTAGACAAAAAATCACCATAGGTGTGGTTGAGTACTCGTTTGTCGCTTCATTGTTAAAATCAGGAATAAGTCAAAAAGAGATTAATTTGCTATTGGCCCTTATTAAAAGTAACTTTAATATTATTGATTCAGTTAAGAGAGATGACCATTTTATCTTGAGAACTAAGCTAAATAGTAGAAATGAAACCTATATTAGTTCTTTTTACTATTTAGGTAGTAAAACCGATTTATTTATTATCAATGATGGGAAAGGTAACATATTTGATGAACATGGCGTGTCAATAAAAAATAAACTCCGATTTTCAGATCCCTTTGATAAAAGCTACAGAGTAAGCTCTAGCTATGACTTAAAACGAACACACCCAGTAACTAATATAACGACTCCGCACTTAGGCACTGACTATGCAACACCAGTAGGTACACCGATTCGTAGTATTGCTGATGGTATCGTTTTAAAGTCTCGTTACAACCGTTTTGCGGGCAACTACATTAATATCCGCCACACAAATGGCTCTGTATCACGCTACCTACACTTATCTCAACGCAACGTCCACGTTGGCGAGAAGATCAGCCGAGGACAAGTGATAGGAAAAACGGGTAACACAGGAAGAACAACAGGGCCGCATTTACACCTTGAACTGCACATTAATGGTATTCCGGTTGATTACGAGCGATACATTCAAAAGCACCCAAACACTGACGTTAATATAGAAATGCTGATTGCAGCGAGAAAAGAAAAAGCTGAATTAACAGCGGAATGGCAACGGTATAGGCAGTCAAACTGGCAATAAAATACTTCGGTTCGATCTTTCTTCATTTATCTGAAGCGAGTCCTCGTAACCCTCTGAGCGCTTCAAGACCTGTCGCCACTTTCCAAGTTCAGGACAAAAAAAGCCGCTATATGCGGCTCTTAATGATGCGAATCTTTGTTTACAGACCCATGAGTTAATATTTTTGTGGGCACAACTGAATGTAGCAAACTTGCTGGCACGTAACACGCTTAGACTTCAGAAAAAGCTATCGTCCTCCAGCAAGAGCTTTAATGGTTCAGCATCCAACTGCTGTTGATCGCCTCTCCCTGCTCATCAAGTTTATGAATAATATAGTCGATAAACACTTTTACTTTCGCGGGCACAAACTTACGACTTGGATAGTATATATAGACACCTTGACCATCGGTTCTTTGAGGTTCAGAAACCAACATCAGTTTACCTTGCTGTACTAAGTCTCGAGCAAGATATTGGGGCATCAGTGCAATCCCTGCTCCTAAACTCGCTAAAGAGGCCATCGCATAACCATTGTCTACTGTCACTTGATGTGTAGGACTAAATTCTACTAATTGCCCATCTAAAGGCATCGTCAAGGTAAGCAAGCGCCCCGATTGTTTATAGCGGTACATTATCCATTTGTGCTGGTTAAGCGCTTCAACACTCTGAGGCCGACCAAATTTCTTTATGTACTCCGGACTGGCAAACATACCCATATCAATAGGACATAATCGCCTCGCAATCAGGTTGCTGTCATTTAGTCTCCCGCTTCGAATAGCAACGTCCATCCCACTCTCCAATATACTGGTGTATTCATCGGAAAAGCTAAGATCCAACTTCACTTCAGGGTAACGTTCGCAAAACTCTGGAATCAGCGGAGTTATATAGTTTTGCCCGAACGATAAAGGAAGGCTGACACGAAGTGTACCAAACGGAGATGCAATACTTTGATGAAGCTGCTCTTCACTACTTTTGAGCAAGTTGATCACTTCTCTTGCCGTCTCAAGGTAGTTAAACCCCGCTTCAGTGAGCTGGAGTTGACGTGTAGTACGGTGAACTAACCGAACACCCAAATCCTGTTCTAGGCGAGCAATCGCTTTACTAACAGTAGAAGGCGACTGCCCTAATTGATTCGCAACTGCTGTAAAGTTCCCTAAGTCCACAACAGATACAAACAACTTTATTAATGACAGCTTATCCATAACGCTCACAATTAATGAAAAATAATCACATCTAATATGACAGAAAAAGTATTTTTGTGTCATGCAAACTTTTCTAGTATTTCGGAAAAGCATACCTAGCTATGGATATTTCTACTGACCTCAGAGACAACAAATAAAGCCAACACCATTAACTCTACACTAAGAATGCTCGGGCTTACGGCATTTTCTCCAACCTTTAATTCCATTGCATCTCATTAAGTGCAATGAAACATACTGAACTTGCTCTAACACGGTAAGAGGTTTTAATGACAATAATTCAACTTAAACGCGAAGTGATCTGTTTTGCTGGCGATTCTGGAGATGGTATCCAATTACTTGGAGAACGCTTTTCAGACAACTCGTCGAAACAAGGAAACGATGTCATGACGTTACCTGATTATCCTGCTGAGATACGGGCTCCGGCAGGAACCACATCTGGAGTATCGGCTTTTCAGATGCAATTTGCCTCAACAGAGATTTATACTCCTGGCGACGATTTTTCAGTCTTAATCGCTCTGAATGCCGCTGCATTAAAAACCAAAATCTCACAACTCGTTGAAGGCGGTTTGGTGCTTATTGATCTCGATGGTTTTAATAAAAAAAACCTTGAGCTTGCTGGCTATGAATCGAACCCATTGAGCGATGGTAGCCTCGCAGATTATCGAGTGATTAGTGAAAGTTTTACGCGTTTAACCGTTCAATCTCTTTCTGAGTTAAACATAGCGCCTAAAGTAGTGAAACGAAGCAAAAACTTTTTTATGCTTGGTATTGTTTTATGGATTTACAGTCGTCCGCTAGAACCGACCATTGAATGGCTAAATAATAAATTCGCTGACAATCCGCAAGCGAGAGAGGCAAATACTTTAGCCATAAAGTCAGGATTTAATTATGCCGAAACAACCGAAATATTCAGTGACTGTTTTCAGGTTGCTCCCGTAGCAGATAAAACTGGCTTGTATCGTACTGTTTCAGGGAACGAAGCATTATCGCTTGGATTAATATGCGCAGCAGAAAAACTCCAACGCCAGCTATTTTTGGGCTCTTACCCCATAACACCCGCCTCAGATATTCTACACACACTATCAACCTATCAACACTTTGGGGTCACGACATTCCAAGCAGAAGATGAGATTGCAGCTGCTTGTTCAGCTTTAGGTGCATCTTATGCTGGCGGTTTAGGAGTCACATCAACGTCCGGCCCTGGATTATGTTTGAAAGCAGAGACCATTAACCTTGCCGTAATGGCGGAGTTGCCAATGGTTGTTATCAACGTACAACGTGGAGGCCCCTCCACTGGCCTACCGACTAAAACAGAGCAATCAGACTTGCTTTTGTCTTTGTATGGTAGAAATGGGGATTCACCACTCCCAGTGTTGGCTCCTGCTTCTCCCGCAGACAGCTTTGATATGGCAATCGAGGCATGTCGAATTGCCACTACATTTATGACGCCAGTGATCTTATTGAGTGACGGTTACTTAGCAAACGGCTCCGAATCTTGGCTCGTGCCCAACCCTGATGAGATTAAGCTCACTGCCGAGGCAACAAAAGCAAACATAAGCCCGTTTTATCCCTATGCCCGTGATGACGTGTATTACAGCAGAGAGTGGGTCACGCCTGGTACAAAAGAGAAAATGCACCGCATTGGAGGATTGGAAAAGCAAGCGATTACAGGCAACCCTTCTCATGATCCTGAAAACCACCAGCGCATGACTGATGAAAGAGCAAAAAAAATAAATAACATCTGCCATTTCATCCCTAAACAAACGCTAACAGGCAGTACTCAAGACTCACTGCTAGTGCTAAGTTGGGGAGGCACGCAAGGTTCTGTGTCGACCGCAATTGAGCATCTGAGAAAGCAAGGAGCATCGGTTGCTCACGCCCATATTAAGTATCTAAACCCGCTTCCAATCAATTTGGAAGAGATCATTAGCCAATTCAAACATGTGCTTGTTTTTGAGTTGAATAACCAACAACTCGTCAAAGTGATTCGCTCACAATATGCCATTTCTGCACGCTCCGTAACCCAAGTTAAGGGGTTACCATTCAAAGTTCACGAGGTCATTGAGTCTATTAACCACCACCTGAAGGTTATTAAAAATGACGACTAAGGTACTCAACCGCAAAGATTTCGCATCTGATGTTGAAGTCAAATGGTGTCGAGGCTGTGGTGATTTTAACGTATTAAAAACGATGCAGTCCGTTCTAGCACGATTAGGTCGAACTAAAGAGAACACCGTATTCATCTCAGGGATCGGCTGCTCATCTCGTTTTCCTTATTATCTCGATACTTATGGATTTCATACGATTCACGGCCGTGCCCCTGCCATCGCTACTGGTGTAAAAGCGAGCAACCCAGAGTTAGATGTTTGGGTTGTAACTGGCGATGGTGACGCACTGAGTATTGGCGGTAATCACTTTATTCACGCGATTCGACGCAACCAAGACATTAAAATTTTGCTTTTTAATAATGCTGTCTATGGACTGACCAAAGGCCAATTTTCCCCGACAAGCGAACAGGGCTTCATTTCTAAGTCGAGTCCTGAAGGTTCTCCCGATCAAGCGCTTAAGCCTTTGGCATTGGCAGCATCCGCAGGTGCTACGTTCATAGCACGAACATCAGACAATGATCCTACACACATGACGATGGTGTTAGAGGCTGCTGCCGCGCATTCGGGCACTGCTGTGGTTGAAATCCTGCAAAACTGCGTCATTTTTAACGATAAAGTGCACGAACCTTACAACGGCCCAGCGAATAGAAGCGAACATCTACTTTATCTCTCAGATAATGAACCGTTATTGTTTGGTAAAACACACTCAAAAGCGTTGATCAATAGAGGGTTTGGTTTCGAGATTGTCGAATCAGAGGCCCCGAACCTTTTGCTCCACTCCAGTCAATGCAAGGAGTCATACTATGCTTATGCGCTTGCTAACTTGAGCTATCCAGACTTTCCCGTACCCGTGGGCGTTTTTCGTTCAGTGACTCGACCTACTTTTGATCAGGTCATTAGACATCAAAAACATCAAGCAACTCTAAAATATGGTCAAGGCGACTTAACCGAATTGCTCAAACAAAACAGTTATGAGCGTCTCTGCTAACAATTGAAAGAGCCAGCTATTGAGGTAACCTTCCCTGCAAAGATGAAACTAAAAGGTTTCCGATTCTAGTTGGCGACTTGCTGAATGATGAGTTGATAAGGAAGTGTGGTGGTTGCAGATATCCATCACACTAAAAAGAGGCTCTATAATGAGCCTCTTCTGTTTTTTAAAATAGTGACATCGTCACTCTTCTGAATAGTTTCTATCGTATTCAGCGCTTGCCTTTCTCAGCCCTTCTAAATCGTCTGAACATAACAACCTCTTCAGGCTGTCAATTTTCTTATCAGGCCAATCATATATCCTAAGAGCGAGCAGTTCGTCTATCGTCTCTCGAGAAAAGCGATATTTGACATGCTTAGCTGGTGAGCCTGCAACCATGCTGTAAGGCTCAACATCTTTCGTCACCACGCTGTTTGCCGCAACGATTGCTCCTTCTCCGATAGTCACACCCGGCATTATCATGGATCGCATACCGAGCCAGGCACCATCGCCAATGTGAGTATCTCCTTTCCCGACGTACGCTTCTTCAATAAAGTCCATAAATGGGTACAAGGAGAACCAATCAGCTCTATGTGTACTATTTCCCCCCATAACAATCACAACTTCCGCTGCAATGCAGACAAAGTCACCTATATGTAACTTATCAATCTTCCATTTTGGTTCCCAATCTCGGCTGAACTCATCGCCTTGTAGATATCTTACAACGGACTCCTCAAAACCGGCGTCCCAACAATCACTGTAATAACTATGTTTACCTTTAATCGTTATATTTGGATTCGTAACAACTTCATGTAGCAAAGTCACCTTAGACCAATGCTTAGTTTTCATGAATACTCCTATAAATACTATCGAATAAAACAATGCAGATAGTATGTATCTAAATAAGCTCTAATAATTACATAGTGCCTATTACCACTAAATTTTACTTCACCACCGAGCTAATAATATTGTAAGCAGCCTCTACTCTTTCTGCATTAGGGTAGTTTTTATTCGCCAGAATCACTATGCCTATTTTTTCAGAGGGTACATATGCGACATATGCCCCAAAGCCACCTGTTGAACCCGTTTTGTTATACCAAACGTCACGACCGAGAGTACCGGATTCACTTGCTTGAACCGGTTTAGCGTTGAGAATTACGTCGCTGGAGTTACCCTTCAATAATTGCGAAAGTGAAACGGGGTAATTATAACCTTCCCACCCTACGGCTTGCGTAAACGTGTCGGTATCAAAATACTTAGTATGAGTTCGCTCTAGCGCATTTTCTATATCAGTATTAAGTTGCGCTTGACCCATATTTGCTTCGATATATTGAAGCATATCTAAGCTTGTTGATTTAATACCATAGGCTTGTGCATCAAGAATACCTGGATTAACTCTAACGGGTTTTCCCTCAGAACTATAACCAAAAGCATAGTTGTTAAGCTTATCCTTTGGTACATCGACAAACGTATTAGTCATACCGAGCTCAGGCAGGATGACGGTTTCCATCATTTCCGTATAGTCTGACTTCATACTCAAGGCACCGATGTAGCCAAATAGACCAATACTAGGGTTTGAGTACTTCCTCTTAGTACCGGCTTCGTACTCCGGTTTCCACGTTTTGTAGTACTGCATCATTTCAGCGTCGTTCGTTACTTCGCTAGGAAATTGCAATGGTAGACCACCTGCAGTGTAGGTTGCGACATGAACTAGCTTGGTATTACCCAGGACACTATTTTCTAATTCTGGAATATAATCTTTGACCTTGTCATCCATGTTCAACTTACCTTTTTCTTGGGCGTACCCAGTCAAAGTAGCGGCAAAAGTTTTACTGATAGAGCCGAGTTCAAAAATTGTGTCGTTAGTGACTAAACTCCCCTTACTTTCGTCAGCGAAACCGTAATTGTAAAAATAACGCTTACCATCAATCGTTACTGCAACAGCCAACCCCGGAATGTCGTATTCGTTCATTAATCCTTTAGCACATTCATCAACTACGCTCTTTAATTGACTGCTAACCGTTAACTCCGTTTTCGCAAACGTGACGAAAGAAGTGAGCGATAAAATTGCCACCAAGGCATTGTTTAATTTCATTGAACCCTCAATTTTTAATTTTCACTTATAATTAATTTCTAGTTTGTTCCAAGGCTTTTAGCTTTTTATATAAAAGTAATCCTGACTTGAAGAACTCCAATCGCTAACCCCCGATGAATAACACTGTGTCTTCAAATTTTTAGTGCGATATAAACAGGTTTAAACCTGATCACCGTTGATAGGTAGGCCGATTAGATACGAATGTAAGTAACATCCGTTTGCAAAATGGGGAAACAGTGTACTCAATTACGCTTTCTCCATATCACGATAACGGTATACTAGGTAGATATACTTGGTATATACAGATCCACATCCTCACAACGCTTTAGAACCACTTTTCAACGTCTACAGAGAAAACGATGCCATTTTCACTACACTTCGAAACTGGAAAAGTCACCAGCCAACAGCTTTATTCCGAGATATACCAAGGGATATTAGAAGGCAGATTACGATCAAATGAGAGATTACCGTCGACTCGCATGTTGTCAAAAAAGTTAGGCATAGCAAGAAACACTGTCATTTCGGTGTATGAGCGACTTCAGTTCGAGGGGTGGATAGTAAAAAAGGCAGGGTCTGGCACGTACGTAAGTAAAGTTCTAGAACAAACGGTGAATCAAGATAAGAGACCAATAAAACACTACCAACTAGGGGTGTTTGGCACTAACGCAGCGAAGAAGCCAGAGATCATCGCACCAAAGAATCTAGACTATGACTTCACTTTAGGCGTTCCTGATCATCAGAGAATAGCAAAGCATATTTGGCGACACTCAAGACTGAGTAGGCTCAATGCATTAACTCCAGAGTTTGCACATGGTGGTGATTTGCAAGGGTTAGCTTGTTTACGAGAGTCTATCTGCGAGTATGTAAGACATTCGAGAGGCGTAATCTGTGATCCTGAAGATATCATCATTACACAAGGGTGCCAGCAGGCAATAATGACGACTCTCCTTACATTGCTCTCTCCGGGGGACCTCGTGTCGACGGAAGATCCAGGATATCCTGTTTTTCGAAATCAAGCTCGATTACTTGGCGCGCAAATAGGCACCGTGCCGATGGACGACCAAGGCGTTGTCGTTGAATCAATCCCTTCTAATACCAAAATTATTTATACAACGCCTAGTCATCAGTTCCCTTTAGGCTTTAGCTACTCCGTCGAAAGAAAGTTAGAACTGTTGAGGTGGGCAGAAGTTAATAACGCAATCATTATCGAAGATGATTATGATGCGGAATATCACTATCTCAATACCAGTAAGCAAGCTCTCAAATCACAAGACAAAAATGACTGCGTCATTATGATAGGCAGTTTCTCTAAAATACTATTTCCCGGCTTACGCATTGGCTATATGATTCCGCCAAAATCTTTAATAGATCCAATTTCAAATATGTTATGGCACTTGGGACGAAGTACATCTGTAGTGTCTCAAATCCTACTTGACGAATTCATGCGTGACGGTCATTTCTCTCACCATTTACTCAATATGAATAAAATTTACAGCGAAAGGTACCATAAACTCACTCAATTAATTGACAACTTAGATTGCTTACAACGTATTCCGAGCCAAGGTGGGTTACATATAGCAGCTGAAGTCTCGGGGGGCGCGACAAAAATGGCGAATAAGCTTGCTTCATCCAATGTAGCGGTTTACCCATCATCGCATTTTTCTATCAACAATCATTCTAATGCCATCTTATTTGGATTTGGCATTATCCCTACCCCCAAAATAGAAAAAGCGTTTAATATTATTCAATCAGTATTAGATTAAACCGAGATAGTAGCAAGCATCTCATCCTAAAGCAGATATAAAATTGCCTCTTCAAAAAATGTCATAAACTTAAAAAGCAATAGATTTATGAAGAGGCAATATCAAATTATCGTCTTGATAGGTATCAATTTATCGTCGTGTTATCACCAGCAGAGTCAGAGCAACTGCGAGCTTGGAACGCTTTTCAACTCAATAAGGGTTCACTACGAATTGTGTCGCTCTAACCCGCTTGGTTTGCTTCAGCCCCAAAACTATATTTCTTCGACTGTAAACGTACTAGGTTCAAAGTAAAGCGACGTATCACGCATTAATCTCCAGTAATTTACCATACCGCTTCATGAGCAATTGGGATATAAATTATCGAAAAATACCAAACCATAAGTTAATACGCTGCTAACGGCTCAAAAAAATAACGAAGTTGTAGCGCGATTATATCAACATCATTTTCATGTAAAAAATAACGAGCGCCTTGGACACCGATCTCCCAATTATCTGAGAGGTTGTAGCCAACTTCTGCACCAATATATCCATCAAAACCATCCACTTCCGTCGTTATCTTGCTGCCTTGATACGTACTTTCAATATCGGTATCCCAGAACAAGCCCCCTAAACTCAGTTTTGCGGACCATGAATTGTATTGCCAGAACTTATAACCGATGTCGAAGCCTATGCCCTTAACAAGGAGTGGTGCTATAGATGCGACACTGGTGTGATAGTCTTCTGGTGAAGTAGTCGCACTACGCAATGTTGCACTGCCTTCACCCATATCTATATAACGAATAGTTCCTGACCATTGCTCAGAAAAAGTATATCCAAACCCGATAGAACGGTAGAGCCCGGTGTTGTCAGTAGAAATTACGTTATCACCTTTAACAGCATCACGCTCATCTGCATGGCTTGACCCCATTTGAACATCAACATACCAACCCGCTTGACTACTAAAACTAAACACAGCAATTAGTGCTAGAGCACTGTTTCTTCCATAACGTTTCATGGCTCCTAACAAAATCAAAAGCATCAACACCATGCCACCCAATGATCCTGCTGAAGTATTTTCAACCTTTACATCTCTTACCAACTTAACTGTCACTATAACTTTCCCTGTGTCTTGCAGGCCTTGGCTATCTTGAATGATATATGTCAACACATCATTGCCTTCAAACCCTGAGGTAGGGGTATAGGTCACGCTCTGATCTGCATTCATGACCACCTGCCCATACTGCGCTTGGACTGAAACCAACTTCAATGTGTCGTTATCCGGATCGGTATCGTTAGCAAGGACATAAACCGTGACAGGGGTACGATCATCGGTGGTAATATTATCGTCCACCGCATTCGGATTCTGACTGTTTACCACATTCACCGTCACCTTCGCCGATCCCGTTCCACCATTACCATCCGTTACGCTATAAGTGATCAAAGCCTCCCCGTAGTACTGTGGTTGAGTGACATAACTTAGTTTGTTATCAACCACACTAACACTACCAATATCTACAGAAGCGCGACTTACCTTCAGCCCATCACCATCAGCATCGGTATCATTGCTCAATACATCGAGCGTCACCGTACCATTGAGACTAACAAACGCATTGTCGTCAATCGCTTGAGGGAGTGCATTATTGTTTACACGAGCGGCAACGACGCCAGGGTCAACGACACTGCCATTAGCCAATCCGTCATCATCGTTCGGACCACCGTCTTCAATGGTAAGTTGTACACACCAGTCACCTTCAGTCAGACCCTGTGACCATGAACTGTGCCCTGGTGGCGGACAATAACCAGCCTCGCCAGCACTAGAAGAAACTGTGTTTTGAGCATCCTCAATAAAGTCTATCCACCCCTGTTCAGCGTTATACTTTCGGTACACTGCATTTGCTGGAACAGGTAAACGCTGAGGCAAAACTAATTGATAGCTTTGACCGGGCAGCGGCAAATTAGTTACTACAAAATCAAAGATTCCCCCGATGCTCTTCATGTTGATATCTTTAGGAAGCTCCTCATCTAGCAATAAAGCTCCTCCTGTTGTGTTAGTCAGAATGGTTATTCCTTTGCGTAAACAGACACCTGGCTGCCCCTCAATGAGGAAGCGATCTTTTTCTGACACAACCTGTTGAATTACGTTACAGTCAGAAATTGCGTCAAGATAGTCAGGAATGCCATCACCATCACTATCATTATGACCTTCTTGATCATCCGGGATTAAGTCGCCATCACTATCTTCACTTCCGAGCTCCGCCAATGTTTGTACCACTTCTAAATAGACATTCCGTGTCACTGATAATGGTGGAGTGCCATTGTCAGTAACTGTCAATTGCAAATTGTAAATCGCTGAACTCAGTAATTGCGGAGAGAAAGTCAATGTTTCGCTGTACATCTGCCCCGCAATCGCTTGGTTAAGTACATCGCTATCACTACTCCATCTGAAACTGTGTATATCTGACACATTTGCATCATTAACACTGCTTGTGATTGTGACCGGTTCAACACCATTTTCAATTTGGCTCCGCTGCTCCCCCGCCTGAGATACACTTACCGAGACCTTCGGAGCCACATTCTCTTCAAAGATTGTCAAGGTGTAACGACGCTTACTACCTAGATTAAGGGTGCTGTCCAAATCAATCACTAAGGTTTCAACGCCTTCACTTTGTCCATCATTAAGTAGTTCGAACGAAAGTTTGCCTTCGGTACCACTAGTTATCACCACTTCGCCAGAGGTGAGTGTGTGGTCATCACTGTCTGTGCTTCCTGAAACCGTGTAAGGTACGACTACTGGGTAACTCGGCGAAGGGCCGTTAAGGTGTATCGTTACGCTATGGTTGGTGCCTTCCGTGGTTTGCGCATCTTTGGAGATACTTATCAGTGGATACACTGTTACCGTTTGACTAGCCTCAGCGACGTTTCCATCAGAGTCTTGAGTACGCCAATAGACCGTATTAGTTCCAGGTCGGAAGAAGGTCGTGCTGTCGACCAATGAAACAGGTAATAGCTTGCCTGTACTATCTCGGGCCACGGCAGAGCCTAATGCAACTTTAGTAAAGAGCGAACTTGCGTTCACTTCGATATCTGAAGGTGCGGTTATTGTTGGTGCGTCCAATTTCGCACTTTTAATTGTCACGATTGCTTTCGCGGTGGCCTTTCCTCCATTACCATCTTTCACACTGTATTGCACTGTCACTGTACCAATTGAGGTCGTTGCCAATTGGATTTGACTGCCCACAATCGTTGCCGTTCCAGATGTAGGTTTAACCCATTCCAGTTGTAATGTGTCTAGATCAATATCGCTGTCGTTGCTGAGTACATCCAATAAGTAGCTACCATCGTTACTCTCGGTAAAGACATAGGTATCATTAACTGCCATTGGTTCATCATTGACGTTGATTACCGTGATGCTAAACGCTGCTAGAGAAGCGCTTAACTCACCGTCAGAGACACTAATAACAATATTATTGGTGCTGCCAACATGCTCATTTTCCGGCGTACCACTTAGCAACCCAGTAGCTCTATCAAAGGTTGCCCATGATGGTTTATTGCGGATTGAAAAGCTCAAGCTACTACTATCAACATCCGATGCCTGCAGCGCAAAGCGATACGTACTGCCTTCGTTGACAGTAAGAGCAGGAGTGCCACTGATCACTGGCGCGTCATTGATATTGTTAACAACAATACTGAATCTATTGAGCATTGTGGTCGTGAGACCATCAGAAACCGAGATAACAATGCCTTGATATTTGCCAACATCACCATTATCCGGTGTACCACTGAGCGTGCCTGTTGATGCATCAAAGCTAGCCCAAGATGGCTTGTTCACGATACTGAAAGTAAAGGCTTGGCTGTCAACATCTGACACTTGTGGCGTGAACAGATAGGCGCTGTCTTCATTCACTTGTGTTGCTGGTGAGCCAGAGATAACGGGTGCATCATTCACGTTATTCACAGTAATCGAAAACGCTGACAATGAGGAAGAAATAGTGCCATCGGATGCGCTAATCACGATATCTGGATAAGTACCCACATCACTGTTACTTGGCGTGCCAGAAAGTGCTCCTGTTGTCTTGTCAAATGTAGCCCAAGGTGGCTTGTTAGCTATCAAGTAGGTCAGAGTATCCGCTGGGTCATTGTCCAATGCCGCGGGCACAAACTGATACACACTATCTTCATCCACTTGCGCCGATGGGGTACCCGTAATCACTGGCGAGTCATTAACGTTATTCACTGTGATGGTCACTAACGCCACTCCAGAGGTAAGTTCTCCGTCACTTACGCTGTAAGTGAAACTGTCCTGACCAAAGAAGTTACTGTTACCCGTATAAACCGCGTGATTGCCTGTGACGGTAATATTACCGTTGACTGGCGATGTTACAATTTGATAGCTCAAAGATGAGCCTTCTGCATCGTTACCATTTAAAGTAATGGTCAGCGGTATCTCTTCCTCTCCCGTAGCACTGACACCAGTCGCGGTTGGTGTATCGTTGACTGCATTAACCGTCAAATCGACACGAACCTCTGTCGAGTCGAGATCACCGTCGTTGACCTTGAACAAGAAGAAGTCGGAGCCATTGAAGTTCGCTTCTGGTGTATAGCGCCAACCATTATTGGTCAACTGCTCTAGAACGCCATGACTGACTTGCTCAGTGATAAGATACTGCAGAGTGTCATCATCGTTATCAATATCTGAACCAACCAGCGTGATCACCAAACTATTGTCTTCATCAAGCGTTTGTGACTGTGCTTGCGCCATTGGTGCGTCGTTGACTGGTGTTACCGTCATGGTCACTGTTGCGGCGTTAGATACAGCACCTGCTAAGTCTGCCACCGTATAGGTGAAGCTATCTTCACCGAAGTAGTTTTCATTGGGGTTGTAAACAATCGCTCCTGACGCTGTCACGTTCACACTGCCATATGCTGGCGTATCGACGACTGTGACACTAGTGAGTTCAAAACTGTCTCCAGCATCGGCATCACTATCATTGCCTAATACGTTGACTTCAAAGGAGCCTCCCTCCAGTAATTGTGCACTGTTATCAACAGCAACGGGGGCATCATTCACTGGCGTAATATTGAGTGTGACGGTTGCTGGCACGGAGACTGCCTGACCACTATCGGTTAACGTGTAGGTAAAACTATGTTGACCATTAACGTTCGCTGTTGGCACAATCTTTAAGGTCCCATCGGCATTGACACTGACCGTGGCAAAACTGTATCCCCCCTCTCCTTGACCAAGATCTTGCAGGGTAATACTACTCGGGGTGAATGACCCATCTTCGATATCACTGTCGTTACTTAAAACATCGAGTATCGATGTGACATCTTCATCAAAGGTAAAATTGTCTGCCTCCGCCACTGGTGAGTCATTGACGGAACCGATATTGACGCTGACCGTGGCCGCAAGAGAAACGCCGCCTTCACTGTCTGCGATCGTGTAAGTAAAACTGTCGCTACCATTTTCATTCGCATTCGGCGTATATACAAAAGTGCCTACAGTTTGATCAATGGCGACTTGTCCTTTTTGAGGCAAACTAACTAACGCTAAATCACCCGTTGGGATGCCATCTTCAACATCCTTCGCTTGACTACGCGCGGTGACTGCTGCGCTTGCGGTATCTTCGTCAGTGTTAATGGTCAGCGCTTTCGCGACTGGCGCATCATTTATAGCCATGATAGTGACGGTTACTGTCGCGTCTTGTGACTCCTGCAGCAGGGCATCTTTCACGGTATAGGTAAAGCTATCCGTGCCTGTCTCATTACTATTTGGCGTATAGGTAACAACGCCGTTGCTAATCGACACCTGACCTTTAATTGGTTGTGTTTTAACCGTTGCAGAAGAAGCGACCATGTCATCATTTATATCGGAATCGTTGGCTAACAGATCAAACTGTTTCGCCGTATCTTCCTCAGTCGAGAAGCTATCATCAACTGCCGTTGGCGCGACATCGTAGCGTTTAGTCACCGTATCCGTCACTGCATCAGATGCATTGCCTGCGGCATCGGTTACCACCACGCTTACTGTCAACGTCCCCTCTTGCAAACCAGTGACGTCAATGCCCGTTACTTGCATGGTCTCCGAGGAGATTGTTTGACTAGCGCCGTCAATGGTCGTGGTACCGTCGGTCACGCGATAAGTGAACATCGCGTTCACTTCAGCTGCTGCGAAGGTAAAGCTCATCGCTTGTTCGTTGGTTTTGTTAATGCTCTCCTGATCAATGCTGATGCTATGTCCAGTCGGGATCCCCGTATCCACTGAAATCAACAACTGAGTCGCTGCAGTATTGAGGTTACCTGCAGCGTCGCTAAATTGCTCTGCTGCAACATTAATAGTTGCATCCTCAGTGCTTTCTTCTGCAGGTGTAAAGGTAGCCGTGTAACTGGCGCCACTGCCCGCAAAGTTAGAAAGAGTTCCGCCAGCAACGGTCACATCGGCTTCGGCAAAATCAGTTGCGGCTTCACTCAAGGTAAACGTGAGTGTTGTCGTTTCACCCGCTTTCAGCGCAGCGCTGGAGCTAGTGATACTGACGGTTGGAAGCATAGTATCGACGCTGATGGAAAGTGGTGTTGCTGCACTATTGCTGTTACCAGAGGCATCGGTAAATGTGCCGGTGGCAACATCAATGGTGCCGCTCGCCACACTCTCTTCCGTTGGTGTAAAGGTCGCCGTGTAACTGCTACCACTGCCTGCAAAGTTGGACAAACTGCCGCCAGTGACGGTGACATCTGACTCAGCAAAGTCACTTGATGACTCACTTAAGGTGAACGTGACACTCGCCATTTCGCCAGAGATCAAATCGAGGTCTGAGCTGCTCAAAGAAACAGTTGGCTGCACGTTATCTAACGTAAATGTTTTACTATCTGCACTGGAGGTGTTGCCCGCAGCATCGCTCTGGCTAGCCGCGACCGTCAGGGTGCCGTTGTTAAACGCACTTACATCAAGCTCACTGCCGCTCAACGTCCAGTTGCCTGAGTTGTCGGCCGTCACCGTACGACTGGCATAATTGCTGTAGTCCGTGATGGTCACGGTCACGCTATTGCCTGCTTCCGCGCCGGAGCCAGCAATCAGCACGTCGTTGTCTTCTGCCGCATTGACGATGCCATCAGTTTCAATCGGCGTGGTGATTGTCACAGCTGATGGTGCGGCGTTATCCAGGGTAATGCTCTGGGTGGCGGCGGTGGAAGTATTACCTGCTATATCTGCTTGGGTTGCAGACACCGTCAGGGTGCCGTTGTTAAACGCACTTACATCAAGCTCGCTGCCGCTCAACGTCCAGTTGCCTGAGTTGTCGGCCGTTACCGTACGACTGACAAAGCTGTTATTGTCCGTGATGGTCACGGTCACGCTGTTGCCTGCTTCCGCGCCGGAGCCAGCGATCAACACATCGTTATCTTCTGTCGCATTGACGATACCGTCGGTTTCAATCGGCGTGGTGATGGTCACTGCTGATGGGGCAGCATTGTCCAGGGTAATGCTCTGTGTGGCTGCGGTGGAGATATTACCTGCTATATCAGCTTGGGTTGCAGACACAGTCAGGGTACCATTGTTCAGGCCACTGATATCCAGCTCGCTGCCGCTCAGCGTCCAGTTGCCTGAGTTGTCGGCCGTCACCGTACGACTGACAGAGCTGTTATTGTCTGTGATAGTCACGGTCACGCTGTTGCCTGCTTCCGCGCCGGAGCCAGCGATAAGCACATCGTTGTCTTCTGCAGCGTTGACGATACTATCAGCCTCAATCGGCGTGGTAATGCTCACTACGGATGGTGCTATTGTATCAATGGTGACACTTAACGCGTTGGATGCCGAGCTAACATTATCATCGCTATCAGACGCTTTAGCACTTATTGCATGTGTAATACCAGACGCCAACTCATTGGTTGTTATCTGCCAGTTTCCGCCAGCAGCAGTGCCTGTGCCAATAACCGTTGCACCTCCACCGACTTGATCACTGTATAAAGTCACGATCGATCCACTCTCGGAAATCCCACTAAACGTTGGAGTAGTGTCACTGGTAATATTATCAGTATTTAATGATCCGGTATCCGAACTAGCATCTAAATCGGGTGTAGATGGCGCATTTGGCGTGGTATCGACCGTAGTAAAGTTAAATGTGGCATCATCGCTGATCCCAGCAAAGCTATTATTTGCGGTGTCAGCCACGGCACTGGATTCAATATGAATAGCGTAAGTCCGGTTTCCTATCAGATCACTGGTTGGGTTTAAATAAACTTTATCGTTGGTAACACTGATTCGGCCAGCGCCTGGTGATGTTGTTGTGCCATCGCTTTCGGTGGCAACATTAAATACTTCAAAGTCGCGACTGTCTGTAACATTACGAATGGTAATATTGCCGTTCTTCAGCTCAATATTCTCATCAAAGGCAATCTCGATGTTGTTGCTAACAGAAACATTGGTTGCATCATCAGTGGGAGTTGAGCTCGCACTGACAAAAGTAGGCGCGGTTGAGTCTGAAACCGCAGCGTCATCAATCTTGATACTTTTGATAAGATAACGAGAGTCAGCACCCGGACTTCGGGTAAACGCCATAGTCACTGTATCAACGTCCTGCCATGCAGAATCAGTAAAGTCTGTACCACGGGTCAGGGTAAACAAATCCTGTAACCCTGAGTTTGCTTCACCACCTTTTGGCAAGGTGACAGTTTCGGTCACTGTTTGAGTATTATTAGAGAAGCCAGTTAACACAAGTTGATACGTTTTATCTGAGTCTCGGGCCGACCCCTGCATAAAGGTAATTTCGTCGAAACTGAAGTTAGTACTTGATCTCTCAAAAAAGCGGAAGCCACGATTGTTGAACTCATTAATCATGGTATTTGAGAAAAAAACACCAGCTACAAACCCGAGGTCATTTAGGCCAGTAAACGGAGTGCTATCAGTGCTATTGCCGGCATCTAATACCATAGACACAGCACCTGCATTGGTAAGAGTGACCGAGGGCATACCCCCAGTGACGCCTGTCTCCACCTCACTAAAATTGGAACCTGAACCATTAGAGTAGTTAATCGTTTGCTGTGCGGCCCAGGCTTCACCGGAAAAAAACGCTGAGGACACCCATGCTGTTGTAATTGCGATCGCTACCTGACGACGTAATCTCATTTTCCTCTCCTGAAGATGACGGCCTTATCAACATAGCCGGGTTATCATAATCAACTTAAATATTTAATTTTTTATAGGAAAGGATTAGCGAAAGTTTCAGCCAATTCTTTCTTGGTTGATTAGCTGCGCGGTGGGTATACTCCCGCAGTGGCAATTAACCAATTAATCGGCAATACCGGGCTCAAAATATTAAGTGGCTCTGAACCGCCTGTTTCAGTCACAGTTACAGTACCTCCTTCCGAGCCACCACCAGACACACTTAAGCCTTCGATCTCAGTCAAATCTGGTTGCTGAAACGTCGGTTTATAGAACCCGGGGGTAGAGTTTTGCGCTATATACGAATTACTTTCGGGTACCTGCGTATTTGCAGCATTGGTAGCAACCTGCATCCTGCCTGTTACAGGTGCAGCAGTGCCAAGAGGGGTAAAAATTGCCGTATGTAAGTGTGCTGGCATTTGGGTTATATCAATAGTTACCAGTTCAGTACCCAATCTTTCTCCCTGATGATAATCCATCCCCCCAGGTCGTGTGCCTATACCAACTGGACTGCGGCCACGCAAATCAGGTAAACCAAAGGTAGTTCGGGCGTCACCTCCGTATAGAGTGCTAACTAGAGAGAAGAGTGCTGGATTATCTTCAATTGCCTGCATTTGCCCCGAGCACATTGCCCAATTTCTAATTGCAAAATTGCCACCAAATGCGGTTAGTGTCCCAAGATACGGTTCTGTAGCCATACTGTTCTTCCTTTTAACGTATACACTTAAGTTAAAACCAACCCATAACGTAATTGGTGTGGTTGGTTAAAACTTTCCAATCTCGCATTACTAAATACCTTTACGGGCTTCATTAATGCCGCAAAGAGCCGTATTGAGATATTTCTTTACTCGCAGGCCGAAGAGCGCTGAAGCAATGACATCCCAGCGTCCAGCCCAGCCATTTGCGCGTAGCGATAACCCGAAAACACGCCTTGCTGTGTAGCAATAACATCTATTGATATGGCGCTATCTAACGTTTTCACTTGTAACCCATGCTGTGGGCTGATCTCGAGAATGCTCCCCGCCTCAACACCGACTAAAGAAGTCTCCATTGCGCTTGCTTGCAAAACATTGGCGACACCATTTGGCAAGCTCAACATCGCACCACCGAAGTCATGATTGCCTGCTCGCACTAAATTGACGATTTCGCGACTCGTTTGCACGTTCCAACGAATGTGCAGATCATGTTGGTTTACTGCTCGTGCCACTTCGTTGAGGTTTGATACTTGCTCACGCCAAACCAGCCCTTTCTTTTGTTGCGCGATGAGGAAGTCATACATCAGCTTAGCCGTCATTTGTGACGCTTTTTGCTGAGCACTGGTTAAGGTCTCAAACGGGTGAAATGGTACCTCTAACTCCATTCCTATAGCGCCGGAATCAGCCGATGCATCAAGACGATGCAGGGTGAGGCTAAAGGTGTCTAAACCGTCTCTTAATTGCCAATAGAGAGGCATCGGGCCTCGATACTCGGGCAGCTTTCCCGGATGAATGTTGTACAAGTTTCCGTTGAAAAACTGACACAGCGAGGAATGAACTATGTGCCTGAACAAATAGATGACGCCATCCGTGACTCGCCAAGCATCGAGTTGCGCCATCAAAGCACTGCTGTCATTGGCGGTATACTGAGCAATATGAATCGATTGAGCGCTCAGATAGCTCTGTAGCTGCTGTAAGTCAGGATTTAGTTCTCCTTCCGGTACTACCACGCCCGCCAATTTATGCTGTTGTGCCAACAACTGAATGATGGGCAAGGCGTAACAACTTCCTGTAAAAACGACGTATTTTTGCTGCATATAGAAATCATCCATGGGTGGCGACAAAACCTGGCAATCCGGTTAACTGATAATAGAAACTGACCTTATCCCCTCCCCTCGCTTCGAAGTAATGGTGTTCAACAGCTTTGGGCTTGGCATCCACATAAAAAGTCATGTCGGGTTTAGGATGGGTAATGCCGGAGTCGTATTGTCCGACCATGGCATCTCCGTAAGTATCGATATGGCTGTAAATGGCCAGGATACGTTTTGCCATATCTGGCACATCTTTCGGCAGCTCAACGGTGTTGCCTTGCAGCATTTTTATTCCACCATCTAGCTCAAAAATCTCGCTTTTGAGCAACATGGCTTTATTGACGTTAAGAATTTCTCCCAGATCAATTCGATCATCTATCGCTTCCGGTTGGCAATGGTTGGAATGTGCATACTCTGCTTTTTCCCATTGTCGATTAAATTCCGTCTCCCCGATGACCATCATGGCGCGCACAGATACCTGCTTGGGGATCATTTCGCCTTGAATATGTAAATATTGAACCAAATGTTTCGCGATGCTTAGGAACCCTTCCCGACTAAAGCCATGCTGCATCGCTTCAAGTATCAGGAGATCAAACGTTTGAGTTGACGAAAATTGGGTAGCATCTTCTTCCACTAAGGCTTCAATGTAGTCTGCGATATCGAGATCCGCGATCAATTGATTGAGTGCTTTAATCGCTCCGGGGTGAATATCTACTAGTGTCACCTGAAGCTGCTCTGCGCTAATCCGATCACTTTGTTTGTAGTGAGCAAGTAAAGGCAGCAGCAATGGTGCAAAGGGGCCGCAAGCTGGATAAAGCACTTTAACCTGTGGCTTGTTGGCAAGCATTTGTTGGATAGCTTTGTTTGTACCACACGCAAAGCCTTTAATTCGGTACACATCTTTGATGGTGTGTTTACAGTTAAGTGGAGACATCACCAGCCCAAATGTGGAAATGTACTGTCGGGTCAGTTCCTCTTGGGTGAGTTTAGCCAGAGAAAGAGATTGGCAAGCGTTGCCATACATGGTCTGAAAGGCTTGCACCAGTGTTCGGTGCTCAACTTTTGTCTCCTTCAATACGAGCTCAACTGCCGCAGCGAAACTCTCTTTCAGTTGCCGTTGGCGTTCAGCCGTGCTGAGTTGGTTTTGGAGCATAGCCTCAAGTTGAGTCCGTAATGAGTACTTAAGCAGCTCATCCATTTCGGGTTCAGCAAAACCAAACTGTTGAGTTTGTTGCTGCACTTCTTCAACACCGACCGTCTCACGAGATTGAGGACGTTGCTGGTAGAATTCTATAGGTGAGCCCTTTTGCATAATTCATGAACCTCAATTGCCGCTGTAGCAGTAGTTAATGATGTAAACAAGCCTGTACTTGAGAAAAACATACGCCATAAGCTCGGCGTTATAATACCTGAGCTCACGGATCTAATTTCACAAACCGTACTGACAAAATTGGGCAGAAAAACTGAGATAAGAACAGTTCCAATTCTGGAAATTCAGAGAGTAGTAAATAGTTAGGGTAATAGGCCTTTCGATAGGATTCTTCTAAAGCAAGCGCTTGCCAATCCCCTCGATAACAAGATCGTTTGACATGTGGCAGCCACGCAGTCTCCTTGATAGAGGTAAGCGCGGCATTCAAGTGTGGTGTAATATGAAATCCTTTTAACAGGCAGAAAAAGCCAATATCCATTGTATAAAGCCAACTATTTATAATATTGAAATTAAAATTATTTTTATCGGCAGTTATTTAGAAAATGCCGATGTTTAATTTATAGACTAGAAAAACTTAACTCGCCAGAATAGAAATAAAAAAAACACTAAAAATAAAATTGTCAATTTATAT
>NZ_RBWD01000027.1:0-28514 GCF_009361695.1 Vibrio sp. VGrn 2
AGGCATACGTCTCTCTCAGTCTCATCTTTTATACAGAAAGGACTTTAATGCTTAACTCAATGGAATTAAGTCAGAAGCTGGCTTTGTTACGTAAAGGACTTATTCACTATTCTTCCCCCCCCCCCCCTTTTTTTTATCAAACTTTAGGCTAATCATCCCATCATCCCTTACCTGACGATTTGGTAAATCGGTAGATGGAGATAATTGTTCTGTTTAGTAGTGCCAAAACAAAGCACATTCACTATTACGCAACAAGGCCGACCAAGTTAGGTATTTACTCGCCAATAAACCAGGGAACGAATCGCTCTCAGACAAGAACTTGATGATTTATGACTATCCATACGGCAGCATAGACATTTAATATTTAGGGCGTGTATATGGTCTCCTCCATCATTGCAAGGATAATTGTGGATTTTAAGGCATTTGACAATTTAGAAGTCATTCGTCAGGGGGAGGTTGTAGAGAATAAGCGATTAAGTGAAGTATTAAAACTAGCGAGGCTTTAGCAAGAACAGATGGAGAATGAGGGGTAGAGAGAGCGCAGGTCTAATTCACCTAGGCGGCAAGAACAACATCGACAAGTCAGTCTGAACTTAACAGTTTTAAATTCAATGAAAGAGGAAGTAGTCACATAACTGTATGACATTTCTAACTTGTGGAGCTATGTGACATTTAAAAACTTTTTAAAACAACAAGTTATCATTTCCTTCAATTTATCTATATTATGGTAAATGACTACTTTTGCTATCAAAAATAACGCTTTTGCTCTCAATCCTTTCGTTAAGGCGTGTTTTCATCACTCTTTGATGCACTATCACGGTCTTTATCCGCTGAAACTTTGCGACACTTTTCGTGCATCAAATAGCCCAAATGAACGACTATACGATAGACATAAAAAGCCCCTAAAAGGGCGTTTTCATAGTTTTCTATCTAGACATCGCTTAAGCGTGTTTAAACCCTAGATCGAGTTTGAAACCACAAGCATGAGCATAGCTGACTAGGGTTTTAAGGCTTGGGTTTGCTCGACCAGACTCCAGGCGCGAAATATTCGGCGCTCGCGTTCCCATCTTCTTGGCCACCTCGTCCTGAGTCAGACCTGACTTTTCTCGCATGGTGATCAGCGTGCTAATCAGTTCAAACTCATCGCCCAGCTCGTCATACGCTGCTTTCACCTCTGGGTTTTCAAAGGCTTTCTGTTTCAGTGCTGATAAACTCATCGTTTCACCTCTTTCATTCTCTCTCGAGCCATTCGATCTCTTTCTTTGGAGTCTTATTCGACTTCTTCACAAAAGCTCTAAGCACGTAAACATGCTGACCTTTTAGATAACAAAACAAGCCTCGACCGATCCCCTCTTGTGCTTTGGCTCTGATCTCAAACAGGCCATCACCACATCGATTCCGTATGTGGCGGCCCCAGATTAGCCCCATGCATTTCAATCAGCTCCAGGAGCTTAATCATTCGCGCTTGGATTTTTGGCGGCATTGATAGGATCTCATCTTCAACACCGCTATGAAAATCCACTGTCCAAGCCATTCGTCTTTACCGTTCTTATTATCATATATGATAGGTCACATTACCACCACTTGCACGAAGTTCAAACCATACGTCACAAATATCACACTCCCGCGACACTCCCGCGCTGAGCAGCGCGATCAGAGTCGAGAGAGCCATCTCTCATTTCGTAAATTTCGGGAGTATAGCCCCCGCTATGTACGACTCTTGAAATCGTCGATACATAGCGGGGGCTATGGCTTAAGCTCATTTAACGCACATTTTAATAAACATATTGCTGACAAAATAGCCGATTGTTACACTCTAAGTGTAAGTATGCGATTAACGACCGCTTTGAAGTCGTTAGAGTTTTTCCCAAAAGGGCATGCCGGTTTCTCATAAAAACCGAGACTCAAGAAGAAAACTTGAGTATCTGGAACCTGCCAGTTAAAACAGAGATCCACATTTGGATAACTGACACTCCACAGCGAAAAGAGTCGAATTTATCACGTCACGATAACGCTTTTTCAATGCGATATTGAAACGAATAGCCTAGCAATATAAGGCTCTAGAACTAACCAGTCTAGTCAATACCATGGTTCGATATACAGGTGAGAGCGGTCAGACCTAAGCAGCGTTAATGCTTAAACAGTGGCGAATAGGCATTCAGTTGTCGCTGAACTCGATGAGAGTCAGTAGTTCTTACAGCACAATGGAGGTGGTTTGTGTTTGATGCACACCAAGAAGCGGAATCACTCAGACAGCAAACCCGCATAATACGAAAACGATCATATAGCCGCAGAAAGTCACGACTAGACCAATACAAAGGTGAACTTCTCGCCTTGCGCCGTGAAGGTTGTAGTATTGCAGAGCTTCAACGCTGGCTTAGAAAAAGGCGTATCAAGGTTGTTCATTCCACCGTCGCCCGATGGTTGGAGCAGCAAGATGGGTAAATTTGCCAGCCCCGCAACACAAGCGGCCAGTGTCATGAAAGTCGTTCAAGGGCAATCTCTCGCATCGGTTGGCACTGTTCGTAACTATGAACAAGCTCTAACTCGTGTTGCTGAATATGCTAAAGAGCAGCGCATCGATGGCGGACTAAGAGGTTTAACTCCCACACAAGCAATTCTTTACTTAGAGCAGCGTGGTGAACAAGTGGGACAAAAGGCTCTCGATATGGAGCGTCAAGCAATACAATGCATGATGCACCACGTCACAGGCCACCTCGAAACATCTACCCCTCTGCCGGTGATCAAATCAGAACAAACTCAAGCTCTAAGCTCTCGGGCTTACACACCAGATCAAGTAAGCCTTGTATCTCAGCACCAAAGTGAAAAGCACAGCCTTGCCACCCAGCTGGCACACGCTTGCGGACTCAGAGCGCACGAGTTACTGACATTGCGTCCTAGAGAAGAACGCTTGCCCGATGAGCGCCCTACCCTAGAGAGTAAGTGGAGCGGTCGAGACGGAAACCTTTACACCGTAGAGGGAAAAGGCGGTTTGGTGCGTGACGTTCTCGTTCCTCATGGTTTAAGCCAGAAATTAGAGGCCCTACGTCACGAAACACCACAACACACCACCGATAGAGGTGTTCACTATACCAGCCATTACGCCATAGGAGCCGGTCAGCCCTGGAGCAATTCATTCTCTGCAGCTGCAAATCGATGTCTAGGATGGTCTGAGGGAGCGCATGGTCTACGACACAGCTATGCCCAAGAGCGAATGCATGAACTACAAAGCTCAGGGCTTTCCAGAGAGCTTGCATTAGAAACCGTTAGCCAAGAAATGGGGCATTTTCGCCCAGAGATTACAGAGGTATATCTGCGATGAGATGGATCTTATTTGTCGCCTTGATCATTGGTCTGTTGTATTTAGGTGATCATACGCATCAATATGTCAGCGGGTTATCCTTGATTGAAATCGGTCATACAACCGACCAAATACAAGAGGGCTGGCAATTCTGGAACGGGAAAACAGACTCTGCTCAATTTGCCCCGTTCTATAGCAAAGTGGACGGTTGGAATATCTTTGTTCAGCTATGGCCAGCCGCAGCAAGTTTAGGCTTACTTTGCGTGTTACTTCTTCCAATGAGCATTTATCTCTTTGGTCGCCTCTCTAGCCAAGAGTTAAAGGCGGCCAAACAGAAAGCAGCAGAAGCCCAAAAACAAGCCAAAGAACGCATTTCGACCGCAGAGAAAAGAGCATTGAAATACGCTCGCTCTGAAGTTCAAGAGCAGATGGACAGAGCCGAACAAGCAGAACAACAAGCCCAATATCGAGAGGCTAAGGCCCAAGAGTTGGAGAGCAGTTTGCAGCAAAAAATCGAGGCTATCCGATGGCAAGCTCAACAAGCGATCACGACTGCCAATCAAGAAACGGCAGAGTTACACAAGCAGCTGGCGATCACAGAGAAAAGAAAGAAGAATGCCGCGGCTACAGCTGAACGTAGAAGAAGAAAGTTAAATAAAACAAGCTCATAAGTTTTTAGCTGATGGTCTCTCTCTGGGTAAAGAGGGGGATCCAAGATGATCTCTACGCTCTTTAAAGGGGTCTGAAGCCCAATGGAACGAAAACGTACGCTAAGCTTCTTACCCCGCTGAACGCTCACCTGCCAACTTCTTAGCAACGCGAATTACTGTACGATCCGAAACGTTGGTAAGTTTTGCGGTATCACTAATACTCAGCTTGTTGATAACTCGTAGCTGATAGATTTTTTCGTGTAGATCTGAGTCAGCTTGCCGCCCTCTGTATTTTCCTTCCTCTTTGGCTTTCTTTATTCCTTCAGCCTGACGGCGGCGGCGATCTTGGTAATCTTTTCTCGCGATAGCAGCTAGCATATCCATCATCATGCTATTTATAGCTTTGATCATCGATCCGGTAAATTCATCGGTGATTTGGGGAGAGAATGCGATATGACTGGTTGGCAAATCTAAGCTAATCACTTTGAGTTCTTTTTCATGCAGCATTCCTTTTAATGTGAACCAGCTTTTCTCATCCAGACGAGAAAGCCTGTCTATCTGTTCAATGATGATTGCATCGCCTTTCGCGGCATCATCAAGCAAACGAAGAAGTTCAGGTCTTTGCAGCGAAGCCCCTGATTCATTTTCTATGTACCATCCGGCTATGCGGAATCCTTTATCCTGTACAAACTTCTGTAAGGTGCTCTGTGCTCGCTTCGCGTTTTGATCGCTAGTTGATGCTCTAAGATAGCCAAAGATGTACATAATCTGCCCTAAGTGACATTTAAGTAATGATCTAACGTGGTGTGCTATATAGGTTATGACAAATATATTAAAACTGCCACTTTTAATCTGTGATCATGGGGTATAGTTCATTGTCATATAAAGATCGTGATTTGATTTTGAATTTTAGTTCACTTATTATTAGTGTGTTAATTATTCACACATGTAGGTGGAAATATGTCACGCACAACTAGTGTTACGATTGGATCTCAGCTAGATGATTTTGTCGGCCAACTCATAGCGACTGGTCGCTATGGCTCAACAAGCGAAGTCGTTCGTTCTGCATTGCGGCTACTCGAAAGGCAAGAGAAACAAACCACGGCTCTAAAAATGGCGATTGAGGCAGGAGAGCAGAGTGGTCAATGCTCATTATCACTTCATGACATTGCGGCTAAAGTAAAGCAGAAACACAATGTATAAGCTTTCCAACCTCGCCGCAGAAGACTTTGAGCATATCTTTGAATACACTCTGTTGAACTTTGGCATAGAGCTAGCGGATGCTTATACAGATAGTATGAATGACGTTTTGCTAACGCTTTCAGAACAACCTTTGATGGGTTACGAGTGCCCAGAAATTGCCGAAGGGCTTCGCCGCCACGATCACCATAAACATGCTATTTTTTATCGCCCACAGCCTCATGGTGTTTACATAATCCGTATTCTTCATCAGCAAATGGAACCATTACGGCATTTCCATCCAGACATTTATTAAAACTACAAATCATTAGATAAAGTTAGAACAACGTCGATAAATTAGGCAGGAATATTAAAAAGATGAATGATGTTATAACCATAGATAGTCCGACGACTACTGGGGGTAAAGTTATTTCAGGAAGTGGTAGAGTCAAGATTAATGGAAAAGCTCTTGCGTTAATTGGAGATATGGCTACCTGTACATGTGGTAGTAAAAGCTGTCGAGGTCAAGGTCCCATTATCAAGAAGACTCCTCGAAACGCGAACCTAAATGGTCAGGATGTTGCACGGGTAGGCGATTTTGTTGATACCGGTTGCGGCAGTTGTTTTCTATTGCCCAGCAGTCATCAAGTTGCTTTGAGCACCTCGATGGCAACGTCACTCAACATGAGCGGTGGCGTAAATATGGGTAATGGAGTCAACATCAATATGGGTGGCGCAGGAATGGCTATGCCATAAGTCTCTTCGGCGATAGTCGCTAAGCAGAGTGTTAATTCAGCTATGCAGCCGAGTGTGACTTCTGCAAGTCACCCAGAAAACTCATTAGCGAATACCTCTTCTTCTCTCCCACCGTATCTGACAGGAAATTATCCCCAGTCACAAACTGAACCTACTTATCCTATCTACAAAAACACGCGAATTTTTCCAGATCAGCAAGTTAGAGACTTAATGCAAGCGAACAATCACTATGTGATGTTATTAACGCTTTCTGAGAGCTTTGATTACTTACAAACCGAAGGCTGGAAACAGACCAAACAAGCTTGGGTCGAAGCCACCGATACCACTCTTGAGCAAATCATGATCAACTATGGCCCGAATGGAAAGATGTTGTGACGACTTGAGGTATCGCGCACATGTCCCCGAAAAGTTCGTTCTTCATTTTATGGCTGAATTAGGCCACAGAAGAATTGCTATCTAACTCCACGTCTGATGATAATGGGTGAACACTTTCGAGCATACTTTCCAGGTTCAGCATGTCTTCTCTTTCTTCGAAAACATAGTGTCCCGTCAATTGAATATGCCCCAAGCGACTGGAGAGATATTCGATAGTAACTCGATTGCCTCGTCATTTTTTTGCTTCTAGAATCGCTCTACAAGGCCGGATAGCAATGCTGAATTGTAGTAGATGATGCAGTTGGTAATCAGGCGGGCACAATCATTCCATTGCGCAATCTGGAAGTCACTTCCACCCCGCAACTGCTCCCCGTTGAGGTTACCTATTGCACGGCGAAGCTGATAGTAGGCTTCCCCCCTGTTCAGTGCCAGCTGAACAAACTGCCTCAAATCTTTTCTGTCGATATAGTCAGCATGTAAAGGCACTTAATCAAGCGGTCATATTCTCGAAGCGCGGCGAGCGTCCGGCTACCGCGTTTACTGTTTGACAGCTTGCGGATGATGACGTGTTGTTCCGTTGATTTTCGGCTCAGAGAGCAGATGATATGTTGGATTCGGCCCCACTCCTCCTTAATGAGTTTTACTCGAATGGGCTTTTTAAGCTTGATATCAAGATCCCCATCTATGTTTACCTCAAACAGGTTTTCAAAAACATGCTTGAACTTGGCATATCGGGGCGAAAACTGGTAACCGAAAATATCCAGAACAGCGAAGTTCACATTATTGGCACCGTGATTGTCGGTAGCCAGAGACTTGGGCTGGATGTCACTGCTGTTGTTGTACAGTAGGTCGAATGCGTAGTGCCCTTCGTATTCATTGGCCGATATTACCGTCGTATTCAAAGGTACATGATTTGACACCAACGTCATGGCCGAAACCCCTTTTCCTTTACGGAAATATTTTGCTGAGCACCTGGTTTTGAATGTATTAATACAGCACGCATGCTTCTGCCCATCAATACTGCCAAACGGGGCAGATTCATTGATGGTGTAATGGCGGAAAATGGGAAGTCTGGCGAGGGCATTAGAAATCAGTCATTGGCAGCTCGCAGTATACCGATACTTCTGTCTGATGAAGAGGCAAGGCAGTGCAGGCCGTAGTTTGCTCCGTTCCCAAAGATACAGGCAATAAGATCGTGACTTCTCGCTTCAGTATTTCTTTTTCTCGATGAGAGGCCAAGATACCCGGTCTTTCGGTTGACATAGTTTATGATGTCAATGATCCCCATATGCTGAACTTGGCTGTATACGGGGTTGTCGAGAGGCGTTTTCCAGCGGCGATTTTGTATCTAAACATCATGTTTTCTATCCGGATTAGCAATAGCACTTACAATTAATACTTACAATTATTATTTACTATTATTAATTACATATTTGCAGTGATTCACAAAAAGCTCACGGCTAGAGCGTGCACCAGTAATTTCCATCGCGAGCTTTATCACAGCATGTTCATGCGGATTGACTTTCATAGAATGAAGGCCAACGCGAGGATCAAAGGCATTACCTTCACTTGATTCAAGATACGCCTCGAGTTCGCCAGGACTCATCCCATCAATCTTGGACTTTTCTGCTTTCCAATCTGCCAAATACTTCTCTCGATGCTTTTTTTGAATAGCTTGAGTTTTCTGCTTGGTTTCAGCTTCGAGCTGAGCGCGAATTTCACGAGACGATGATAGCGCTTCACGTTCGGTCGACTTTTCAGTTTTCTTTTTAATAAGGCTCATAAGATCACCTCATGTAAAAACGCGCTAATTTCGTTTCTCGTTCTCGATGTATCACGCTGCTCACTAAAATCTTCAAGCATAGGCATAACCCATTTGATCGGAGTTAAACCACGCTCTAGAACGGTGGCTTTTCTAGCTTGTAGCGCTTTGCTGTTCTGACGTGTTTTGGTGAACACTATTTGTGATTTATCTTTAACCCCAAATTCATCTAAACGAGCCAGAATGAAGTCCAGCTCTTTAAGATCATTCACTCCCGTGTTCATCGGGATCACAATTAGTGATTTCACATCAGCAGCAGCTTTTAACAAATCCACATTGGCCGCAGTAAATGCCCCCGCAGTATCGTAAAGGAAAAAATCTGCTTGTTCGTTCTCTATTAGCGTTACGTGTTCCTGTTGGTCGGTATTATCGACATGGACGCTGTATCCCAGTCGTTGCAGCTCCAAAGAGCTAAATTCACAAAGCGTAGATTTGGAAACTCCACCTTTAGTATTGAAAAAGATAATATGCATTAGCTCACCATTAGTACATGCAATTTGTAATTACTAATTGTATGTATCTTTTTGTTCCCGTCAATTACAACTTTATTAAACATACTCTCAGCGTGACTCGTCACACCTTTACTAGCTCGATTTCAATTTCACCTTCGTTTCACTGCAAAGTCGTCACGTAACAAGAAGCCCCGCAGGGATAAGCGATGCGCTTGCGCAAGCGAGGCACCAAGCCGTTCGATGTAGCTCAATAGAGCACGAGACTATATCGGCGCGGTTAGTTACACAGGAGATTGTTAAATCTTGCCTTACCATCCTGCTAGACATCGCGAAGCGAAAGAAGGCTAGGTGATTAGGTTGAATTAAACACTAAAGGTTAAGTGTTGGTTCCACAGGATAATCGTAATTCTCGAAAGGATGACGGTCGGATGACAAAAGAAATGTTCAACGCTGCCAGCTACAGCGAGAAGCGAAATAGTTTGTAATAACTTAATGCTGCAGTTGTGGGGCCCGTTAAATTGCTTAACTTTGTTCTTATTGGTTAATAAAGGGCTTAAATAGCAATTTAATGGGATGTACTTTTATATCTGTAGCAAAGCGAAAGAGATAATAAGCCTCGCCTTATGGCGGGCTTATATCCTTCTCTTTAGAGAAGCGGCTAGTTCAGAGATTACTTTCGAGGTTATTTTCCATTTAGGAAGCAACAGTATGAAGCAAAGGGTAATAAAAGGAGAAAGTAAGACGAGAAACAGGATCAATCGGATTATTGTTGTTTATTTTTTAAACAACAATAAACATTGAATGTAGCAAAGCCTCCGTAATATAGCGGATTCAAATAAAAGGAGGGATTACGTTCGGGGTTCTAGGATAGCTAACAGTAATTTGTCAAACTCAGCGCCTGACGTTAAACCATGCTTAGCTTTGATCTCGCTCTTCGCCTGGTACACGTATACAGGCGGTAATTGCGTCTGTAGCCGCCTTAGGCGGATTTCAGTATCACTAAGCTGTGGTTGCTTGCGTTGTTCACTAACGTGCTTATTCGCTTCTTTTAAACGATGATGTGCATCCATAACACGCTTAGTGTGCTTGTTTTCTCCGGTAAACTCACGCTTTAAACGGACCAACAAGTTACGTAATGATGGACGATCCAGCGATGCTATACGATCAGATTCAGCCAGGCGCAACACCTCAGCCTGGCGTTTCTGCTTGGCTGTTTTAATGAAGCCATTTTTTTCTTGCCATTTTCGCGCTTGACTTAACATAGATCTGGTATCTTCCATTGTTAAGCCAAAGCCTTTAAAAAAGTTAGGCTTAAAGAAAATACGTTTCGCTTTGTTGGTCTTGCTTTCCTGGTCAAACTCACGCACAACAACAATCATGTCGGCCGCTTCAAAGTCATCAACAGCACCATGAACCGGATCACAAGCTTTACGGCCATGGCGATACTGACCGTTTTCGCCATCATAGCCGGCTTCATATTCGTGAAGCTGGCCAATCATTCGCGCAAGTTCTTCCACGCTAGCCTTAACTTCAAATAAGTAAGGTGCATCCGGATCATAATCTGCGCGGTAAATCATTGCGCGAGCTAGTGCATCAAGCGTTTGTTCACGCTCCAGGCGGATAGATGCTCTGCGTGGGGCTATATATTTGGTTTTCCATGTACCGTCGGCCAATTTGCGACGTTTAAGAGTTGCGCCTTCTTTCCGCAATTTGCGGATAAACCGATTACGGTTCCAGTTATGGCCAGATAAGAGGGCATCCAAGCGTTTAGCTGTTGGATGGTTAACCATAGGTATGTCAAACCTTGGCATATGTCTGCGCCAAGGTCCGTGTGTTACTTCAATTTTGCATGTGGGTACAGCCGCAGAAACATTCAATTCCATTTCAAGAACCTTAAAGCTTGATAATTAGGCTCGTTACCCATAGAATTGAATTTGGCTGATTCAGTTCTTCACGTTTGGCGATGTGTTGAGCAACGAATTAATTGATAAGACTTCGGTCTTATCCGGGAAGGGAGGCTGTGGCGGCCTCCCTTTCTTGTATCTGGGGTCTATCATAGCTACACAACCCCATTCGATCAATCTCACAACGCCATGTTGTGACATTTTGTACTTTTTCTTAAACACTTATCAGGATCTTTCGTCCTAATAAACCCTTCAGAACTAGCAAATTCGACCATTACCAAACTTCCGATAATATCGCCATGAACATCGAACACACGGTTTAATGCCCTAGAGAACTTTTGTACTATCGTCATTGACTTATTGATTATCGTTTCTTTCAGTGCATTCTTATTCTAGATTTAAGTTTATTAAGGAAAGACTTAATCGTGGTTAGTCTCATTTAACACTTTATATACTGTCGAGCGTGCAATCCCCAGCTGTCGCGCAATGTCAGTCGCTCCTACACCTTGAGCATACAATTCGTTGAGCCGCTTTCTATCCACTGTTCGTTTACGTCCAAACTTAATCCCTTTCAATTTTGCTTCTATTCGCCCTTCATTGGTTCGTTCTAGTATCCGGTGGCGGTCTGCTTGGGCAACTGCAGATAAGATAGTGACCACCATCTTTCCCATTTCGCCTTCAGTGCTGATCCCATCATCCAGAAACTTGATGGTAACACCCATTTCATCAAATAGTTTGATGAGGCTGATCATCTCTGCGGTATCACGGCCTAGTCGCTCCAGCTTCTTGCCCAAGAGAGCATCACCTTCTTCCACTTTCATCTGAAGTAATTCGAGTCCTTTTCTCTCATTGTTGCTGCCGGACGCTTTGTAGCTAAAAATTCGGCTCGGCTTCACGCCAGCACTTTTTAGTGCCTTGAGCTGAATATCGAGGGATTGTTGACTGGTCGATACACGAGCATACCCAAATAATCTCAAAATCGTCTCCTATATCGAATAGTGGATAATGCATGTCTACTATCTCGTTTTTTCGATTAAATAGACACTCATAAGTATCTGTTTTATGGTGCCCGATAAATTATAATATTTCATACAGTTGCGAGTTTGTTAAATTTTCAGTATCTAGGAAATTGCTGACTGTTTGGTTCTCTGAAAAAATTGCGCAATATATGGATACACCTCACAGCTAAATTCGGGCACAACTCAGGCAACACTTATTGAAAAAATTTCTTTGCGACACTTTCTTAAAAATGAGAAAGGCTTTTGTGTAAATTACGCCTAAGATTAATTTACAACCTCAGTCATTTAACTATTTAGCATGAATTTAGTTTAAATGAGACAAAACCACCAATTAGGAATAAAGTATGAAAAAGCTCAACATTCTTACACTAGCATTTGCTTCTGTTTTATCTTCTGCTGCCTTTGCAAATACTGGCACTGTAAATTTTTACGGCTCAATCAGTGATATTACTTGTGATTTCACTGCAGAAGAAAATGGCGCACAAACTAACAACGTTGATTTAGGTACTTGGACCGTTGCTAATGTAACAGGTGATGCAACTACCGCTGTAGATTTTGCTCTAGTAGGTAAAGATCCTGCAACTGGCGAAGCTTGTACTACTACTGGCGCGACAGATGTTGATATTACTTGGCTACCAGCAACAGGCGCATGGGATGCTTTCGGTCTTCAGAATACGGGTTCTGCACAAGGTGCAGCCGTAAAACTAATGGATAAAGATGGTGCTTCATTTAACACTGTTAACTCTACAGTAACTTACTCTCTTGCTACTCTTACTGATGGCCGTCTGCCATTCTCAGCTCAAATTGTTAAAACTGCAGATCCTGTAGTAGCAGGTACTGTTGTTGCTTCAGCTTCATTTACCGTTGCTTATAAGTAATTGTAGATTGGTAGACTATAAGGAGGGTATATACCCTCCTTATATTAATATATGAATAAATTTTTTATAATTTTCACATTGTGTTTATTTCCTTTCTTCTTATCAGGAAAGGAGATAACTAGCGAGTTAATAGTTACTGGAAATGTAGAAGATATAACTTGTGAGCTAATATTACCCAACGAAGCAATAAACTTAGGATCTTATAATAAACAAAGTTTGTTTCTTGGGGAAACAGACACATTTAGTTTCGATTTTACATTGGATTGTACTGACAATACAAAAGCCTTTTCTCGCGTTTATGCTAACTTTCAAGCCCTAAGTTTTTCTCCTAGCATTTCAGCAAATACTATGTCTACAAATCTCAATGGTGTTGGTGTTGAGCTTGATTGGTACTTTTCTGGGGCCGAGGCATTTGGCTTTAGCCATAGAGCAAACTTTTTCTCTCAAGTTGTGAATCCAGATGAAATCCCGTTTGGCGTTTTAAGCTTTCCATTGCGGGTGAAATTAGTTCATATTGAAACGGTCCCAAAAGAAGATATTGAGCTTGGTGTAGCAAAAGCTGGGGTTTTAATCAGTATAGAATACACGTAATTTATAATAGGGATTATTATGTACCGTGACTTATATCTTCTTACTAACAAGGGACTTAATGGTTCACTTTTGTTTGACTTTTTTAAGTCTAAACTTAATTTAAGCATAACACTTATCAACACTAGCGAGCACGATTTCCTTTCAATTAAGGAAAATAGCATTATTCTTTTGGATTGTTCATTAGGTCATGAGTATATCATATCGTTATTAGCCAGACTAAAATATAACTCAAGCAACACTGCCTTGGCTTTAATTAACAGCAGTGATGATTTAACCGTAGCTAGGGCTGCTGAATTTAATAATTTATCCGGGGTGTTTTATAGTAACGATGATACATCCTTGATCTGTAAAGGCATTAAAGAAATATTGCGTGGTAATTTGTGGTTTAGTCGTGATTTTTCACAGCGTTATATTGAACATCTAAGAAAAAGTAAATATAAAGATCTTGAAGAAGATAATTTACTAACACCTAAAGAACGGCAACTTTTGTTACTTATATCTAATGGACTTTCAAATAAAGAAGTTTCAACAAAGTTAGGTGTCACTGAAAACACTATAAAAAGCCATATGTATAATATTTTTAAAAAGCTAGGTGTAAAAAGTAGAGTCCAGGCTATTGTTCGTGCTCAGGTTAAAAGCCTTATCTAGAGTAAGCTTTGCTTCCTAATTTGATTAACTTAAAAAGCACCTAACACGGTTGGTTGTTAAGCGATTACATTGTATTTTCTTAAGCTTAGACCTGATCCAAAAAGGGATTTATTTCAAACAAAATGGCTTTGTTGCTTAAATCGATGGAACTAAATCTATACCGAATTAACTTGAAGGTGTAGGCTTGAGAACCTGAAAATTATCATTAACTCGAGATGTCAAAGAGCCTGCGATCTCTGGAAGAATCACTGCAAAAAATTGGTCTATTGCCGCCTTGAAGTCCCGTTTCCTTTTGAAGTAAACGTTGTTCCTCGACTTCTCATTCATTATTTTCCATAGTCGCTCTATTGGGTTGAGGTTTCATTTAAAGCCAAAACCAGAGGAGCAATACAACACTTGGCAATTGATGCAACTGGCCTCAAGGTTTATTTTATCTAACGTAGCCGGTGCGGAAGTGCTCCCCAACTTACTCAAGCAGACGCGTCGTAAAATCATTGAGATATCAAGTGATGGCGCTTATGACACAAGGAATTGCCATGATGCGATACGGATTAAGCTAGCGGTTGTGCTTATCCCGCCACGAGAAGGGGCTGCACTCTGGGAACAAGGACACCCTAGCATGAAGCAATCTGTGCTCTTAAGAATGATACGCGAGCTCAGTGGAGACGGACTCTGGCTATCGCTATCGCTCTGATATAAGGTGCTAACTAGTGGTACGACAACGCTCCAAGTTGGTAAGGCTCTGGGAATGTCAAAGCCATTCGCAAAGCTATAGGAGGATAGTGCCAATTAGATACTAATCGGTAAGAACTGTAGACTAATAACGACCTTTACTTAATTTAATCAACAACGTAGCTTCATACTCTCAATCTTCGTTCTCGTAGATACCGGAATACAAAATAAGGGTCATAATATGTTTCATCGACTATGCCATCAAAGAATCTACTTACTTGCTTTTTTATTAACAGGTGCATCCTATTCTTTAGCGGAGGATATTAATATTTCTGTTGGTGGGAATGCTCTTGCACCAGTTGATTATTCCATTTCCACAGAGGTTACACCAGGAAGGAATATAGGGGTATCTGTAGGTATATCTACCACGCCTGCCAGCGCTGGAGGTTTTAACCCCTTCCGAACAACTGATACGATAACCCCAGGTCTAAACCTGTCTTTATCCGACTACTCTATTAAAGCTACTCTTTTGACCGGGCCAAATACTGGCAACGAGTTTTTGAATGCAGAGTGGGTGAATGGTGTGAATACTCTATGTACATCAAGTTTTATTACGCCATCGATCTCGTGTGACGACATTGATATGAGCTCTGTATTCTCTACAGGTGGCGGACTTTCGTTGGGAGAAGATTACAGGGTCGACATAAATGTGAGTGAAATTAGCATCGATGTCACTGCCCTATTATCACCGGGGACGTATCCGTTTATAATCGGATCTGCTGTTACTGCTTTTAACGAACTATGGAACCCTCTACCTTATCGAAACTTTACTATTAACCTAGAAGATAGGACTTGTACTATTACACCAATAGAAACCCTGTCTATGGGTACTTTACGAAAAGGAGAGGTTAAAACTTCCGATGTAAATCTGTTTTTTGATTGTGATGGTGCCCTTAGCGGTGCATCCTGGTTGTTTTCTGAACGAGATAATATAGCGCTTTCTGGGGTTAATATCGAACTTCTAGATAGCAGTGACACCCTGCTTACCGCTGGAACTCGCTATTCTGATGTTAGCATGCTTAATCGTTTAAGAGTACGAGCGAGCGCAAGTACAACCTCTTCTACAGGACAGTTTTCAAAATCATTTCTTTTTACCGTGTCTTATTTATAGGCCTTAGAATCTATCTTCAATAGGTGTTGTCTGAGTAAGTCAATACCTATTGAAGATATTGTAAATGAACTCAAAACAATACCTAATCCCTGATGCCCTTTGAGCAAAAATTGAGTATCTGCAACCTAACCTATCCACAAGACGAACCATCCTCTAGGAACACATCGAAAGAGAGTGGCTTTATTGCTTAATTCGGTTGGAAGACATGGCAGCCCAAAGCTGTTCGGTTATTAAACGATATACTGAGTTTTAGGCATACCTTGCCCTGTAAGCTTATTAAGCGCTTTGATCATTGCGTAAGTCTCGCCAACCTGAGCATTGTAATTTCTCAAGCTTAATTTCCCACCTAACAACTGTTTCATACGATACATTGCTGTTTCTGATAGCGAGCGTTTATGGTAGTCATACCGTTTTTTCCACTTATTGTTGGAGCCGTAGAGCTTCTGGCAACCTACTGCTAAATTGCGAGAATATCCTTGTTACCAGAATGCAGCCCCTTCTCTTGGTGGGATAAGCGCAACCGCTAGCTTAATCTGTATAGCATCATGACAATTCCTTATGTCATAGCACCATCACCTGATATTTCAATGATTTTTCGACGCGTCTGCTTGAGTAAGTTGGGGAGCACTTCCGCATCGGTTACGTTAGATAAATCACCCTCGCAATAAGCCTTGAGGCCAGTGGCATCAATTGCCAGGTGTTGTATTGGTTTTAAATGAAAGCTCAACTTCCTTAGCTCGGCTGCTTATACTGGTGTAGTGCGGGCAAGTAAGCGGGATGTTAGCCAAGAGAAAACCTTGTAACGCTCTCAATGGCATAGAGAAAATGCGTTTCACCATCAGTCCGGTAGTAATGGCTAAGTCGCTAAATCGGCGAGGTCAACCACGCTTGCCTTGTTTGTTTTGCTTCCACTCAGCTATCGTCTCCTCATCAATCCAAAAGATCAGAGAGCCACTGTTGATTAAGGCTTTGTTGTACTTCACCCAGTTAGTTGTTTTGTAACGAGGTTTAGGCATGGGGCTACTATTATTGATGGATGTAGCCGATCAGACTACGAAATCACAACGTTAGAACCGCTCGATGCAGGGGCAGAGCTTACACGGAAACTTCACCAATATAGTTATGCGCTGGGTGATTTATGAGGGGATCCTTCAGAGCTTAGCATAAGAATTACTCAATTGCAGGCGACGCCGTTATGGCCTAGTTTTAACCCTATGAGATCTCCTTATCGCTTTCGAACTATACATTTCTTTATCTGCTTTAATAATTCTATTCTCAATACTTAATGTACTATTATAATCTGAAAAGCATATACCGAAGCTAAATTTTAATTTATAAAGAACATCATGTTTATTATTTCTTCTTTCCACTTTCTGTTGAAATCGAGATAATAGATTAAACACGGAAATTCTTCCTTCACTTACATCATAAGGCACAAGTGCTACAAACTCATCCCCTCCCCACCGGCAAATAATATTATAATCTCCAAATACTTTCGATAACTCAAGTGAAAAAAGTTTAATCATTTCATCACCCTCGCTGTGCCCATAAGTATCATTAACTTCTTTTAAGTTGTCCAAATCAAAAACAATAATTGCGGTGTTAATCTTTTTTCTGTTGCAAACCTTTAACACTTGATTAGATAGTATATAGAACCCTCTTCGATTAGAAAGCATTGTTAATTGATCTAACATTGCCATTTGAGTCGAATTTAACTCTTGCTCTATTATTTCCCCTAGGTCACAAAGTAATCTACGCTCTAATTCATCAAAATTTCTCGGCTTAGTGTCAATCAAGCATAATACTCCTATATTGAAATTACTGCTTACCTTAATGGGGTAACCTGCATAAAATCTAATATTAGGTTTACCTATAACAAGAGGGTTATCAAAAAATCTTGGATCCTTAAATGTATCTGGCACCAAAAAGACATCTTTAGCATTAATGGCATGACCACAAAATGACACCTCTCTAGGAGTCTCACTTACTTCCACGCCTTGCTTTGACTTAAACCACTGCCTATTCGTGTCTACTAAGCTAAACACTGATATCGGAACATTAAATAGTCGCTTTGCTATTCTTGTAACCCTATCAAACCTTTCTTCATTAGCTGAATCTAGGATCTCTAATAGCTTTAAAGCGCGCAGGCGATCAACTTCATTATCAGGAATTTTCGGTGGCTGCATTATAACTATCTCATTGTAAAGTAATATACCAATCAAAATATATTATAGACTTTGCTGCGTGATTCGAAGGAGTTATTCAGTATTATTCATCCCCCTTATATCAAACCTTCGGCTGATTACCCCTTACCTGACGGTTTAGGAAATCGGTAGATGAAGATGATAGATCTGTTTAGTAGCAGCAAAACAGGGCATATTCACTATTACGCATCAAGACCGTTGTCATGCCATCATTATTCATGCATTAGAAAACGAGCTAAAACACTCTACGATGAGGGCGAATGGAAGGTCAAGAAGTATGGTACTGATAGGAAGCGCAGAGTCTGGCATAAACTGCATATTGCAGTTGATACACACACCCACGAAATAGTCGCAGCAGAGCTGAGCTTATCTAACGTAACCGATACCGAAGTACTTCCCAACTTGCTTAAGCAGACACGTCGTAAAATCATTGAGATATCAGGCGATGGTGCTTGACACAAGGAATTGCCATGATGCCATACGGATCAAGCGAGCTGTTCCGCTCATCCCGCCACGAGAAGGGGCAGCCTTCTGGGAACGAGGACATCCTCACAACTTAGCAGTAGGTTGCCAGAAGCTCTACGGATCCAACAAGAAGTGGAAAAAGCGGTATGACTACCATAAACGCTCGCTATCAGAAACAGCAATGTATCGTATGAAACAGTTGTTAGGTGGGAAATTAAGCTTGAGAAATTACAATGCTCAGGTTGGCGAGACTTACGCAATGATCAAAGTGCTTAATAAGCTTACAGGGCTAACTATACCTGAAACAATGATGATCGCTTAACAACCAGTTTTAGCTATGACCGAGAAACCTGAATAGCTCTTCAATAAACATGATGCTTCAATTTGGTTAAATTTCTTAAAAATGAGAACTCCTTTTGTGTAAATTACGCCTAGTCTTAACTATGAATCCAACTCTTTTAATTACTTTGCATTAAAAATGCAAACAAACCATTAGGAAAAAGTATGAAAAAGCTCAACATTCTTACACTAGCATTTGCTTCTGTTTTATCTTCTGCTGCCTTTGCAAATACTGGCACTGTAAACTTTTACGGCTCAATCAGTGATATTACTTGTGATTTCACTGCAGAAGAAAATGGCGCACAAACTAACAACGTTGATTTAGGTACTTGGACCGTTGCTAATGTAACAGGTGATGCAACTACCGCTGTAGATTTTGCTCTAGTAGGTAAAGATCCTGCAACTGGCGAAGCTTGTACTACTACTGGCGCGACAGATGTTGATATTACTTGGCTACCAGCAACAGGCGCATGGGATGCTTTCGGTCTTCAGAATACGGGTTCTGCACAAGGTGCAGCCGTAAAACTAATGGATAAAGATGGTGCTTCATTTAACACTGTTAACTCTACAGTAACTTACTCTCTTGCTACTCTTACTGATGGCCGTCTGCCATTCTCAGCTCAAATTGTTAAAACTGCAGATCCTGTAGTAGCAGGTACTGTTGTTGCTTCAGCTTCATTTACTGTTGCTTATAAGTAATTGTAGATTGGTAGGCTATAAGGAGGGTATATACCCTCCTTATATTAAATAATTTATAATTTATTATAGGTGTTTCGTAAGTCCATGAAAATAACCACAACAACAGTATTAACCTTATCAATTGTTGCTTGGGGAAGTCATGCAGAGTACGATCTTTCTTTTGTTAAAGATAGAAAGGCTGCTGAATTACTTCTTTCAGGCAAGGTTCCTAGTGGGCAATATTTAGTTGATGTAAAATTTAACAATCGTGACTTTGGACGGGACACTATTCTTGTTCAGCAACCAACAGATAAAGACAACCTTTGTTTGCCTAAAGGCCTTGCTTCTCGTTTAAATATTAACTTAGATAAGATTAATCACACATATGACAGTCAATTTGATTGTTATAATATCACTCAATTGGAATCGGCAAGCATAAGCCTTAATCTTCAAAGTATGACTCTATCGGTTAGTGTTCCTCAAGTTTACCTGAATGAAGAACATCAGCTAGAAAGTTGGGATTACGGTGAGACTGCCGCAGTTTTAAATTACTATGCTCGAACTAATAAAGGGTGGGGAGGAAATAACTCTCATTCATCATATGCTAATTTTGATGCTCGATTGAACTATGATCGTTGGGTTTTAAAATCTAACTTTGACCTCACATCAGGCAAAGGCTTGAATACTCCAGAGTTTACCTTATCGACAGCGGTAGAAGAGCTAAAGGCAGATCTTGAGCTTGGAAAAACAACAACACGTTCACAATATACACCAGATTTCTCTTTCCGAGGCGCAACGTTAAGATCAAATAGAGCAATGAAAAATAGCCACTATAGGGTTTACGCCCCTACTGTTAGTGGAGTTTTAAGCCAGATCTCAACAGTTACCATTAAGCAAGGCGAGCGTGTTTTATACTCTCAAACTTTACCGCCAGGTGAGTATGTCATTAATGATTACAACATCACTAACAATGGTGAAGTTGATATTATTATCGAGGGCAGTGATGGTAGCGTTAAATATGAAAAACTCCATGTCTCCCTTGTTCCTGGTTTATTAAAGGAAGGAGATAAAGAGTTTAACGTTTCAGTGGGAGAAAGGGAGCAAGACTTAAGTGGTCTTTTTGGATTCGGTGAGTTCAATTACGGATTTGAAGCTGGCACTTTGTCAGCAAATGCACTAGTTCACTCGAAATATAATAACTTTGGTCTTGGTTATGCACTACCAATGGGGCAGTTTGGTGCAATATCAAGTAGTATTAACTTATCATCTGCGACTTATGACAAAGGCTCATTCCAACCTAATTTTGAGAAGACACAAAAAGGACTTAGCTTTTCCTTTAAATATGCAAAGGATATCAGTGAATCAACCAACCTACAACTTTTGACTTATCAGTACCAAGACGAGGGGTATGTTGACTTCCATGAATTTGAACCCGAAAACAGCCATCAAAATAATCAACGTAGAAGTCGTTATGAAGCAAGCTTAAGGCATAAGATAGGTGATAGTTACTTGACTTCATCTTTATGGTTACAGGACTATCGTGATAATCGTTCATCTGAATCTGGTGCAAGTGTCTTGTTATCAAAAACATTTCAAAACAATGTCGGTATTAGCATTCAAGGTTATTATCAAAAGAACCAGTTCGATGAAAATTACGGGACTTCTGTTGGAGTAAATATCCCGTTCGACCTATGGGATCAACCTCAATTTTCAACTACGACAGTCTCTTATGATAATAACAATAACGCTAGCTTATCAACCGCTGTGTCGATCAGGCCGAATGATAATGTTTCTTATCAGCTATCAAGTACGATAGCAAATGAAGGTGAAATCACAGCTAATGCAAGTACAAACATTAAGACTTCTGTTGCAAGATTAGGTATGGGGATTTCTACCGCAAGAAGTAACACTGCGGCTTACGCTAATGTATCAGGTAGCTTTATCGCTGCAGATAATGCAGGCTTAGCGTGGGGACCGGATCGTGTTAATACTATTGCTATCGCACATGCTGACTCTTTAAAAGGCATTACGTTTAATCGTGGTATGTCTGATACCAATGTATTTGGTAATGCTCTAATACCGCTTACTGACTATAGAAGCAATGAGGTGTATTTAAACACCAGTAAAGTACCGTTAAACACTGAATTCCTCAATGGGTCTAAGAGTCTGTACCCAACTGAAAACTCTGTGCATGTGCTAAACTTTGATTACTTAGACATCAAGCGTTATATCTTAAAAGTAAAAGATAAAAATCAAAATTACCTAGATTCAGGCATTGTAATGAAAGATGAAGAAGGTGCTATTGTTGGTACAACAACAACCAGTGGAGTTCTTATTGCGACAGTATTAAACGATAGTAGCAAGCTATTAAGTGACCATTGTGTAATCGACCTATCTAACTTAGAAAGTGGTGAGAATGTTATCCATGAAGTTCAATGTAATTAATGTAAAGAATTCGGCTTTAGTTAGCCTAATGGCTATATTTGTGAGCTTTAGCTCTTCAGCAGCCTTCGTATTAAATGGGACTCGTGTCATTTATCAAGAGGCAGCAAATGGTGCTACTGTGGTCGTTAATAATCAAGCTAAGTCGGATTATGCTGGTCAAGCTTGGGTTGACAGTTTTGAAGAAGGGGATAATACAACCTCTTTTGTTAGCATTCCTTCTTTTTTTGAGGTCAAGGCAGAAACGAAGCAAGTCTTAAGAATGGTTAAGGTAAATAATGACTTGCCTAGTGATAGAGAGTCTATATTCTGGCTTAATGTACAAGAAATCCCTAAGGCAGACACCTCAGCAGCAAACAAAATTGTTATTGCGATAAACACAAAGGTGAAGATGATTTACAGGCCAGAAGCGCTTGCAACATCACGAAGAGACGCGGAAGCAAATCTGTATTTTTATCTAGATGAAAGCGATGGCAAAGTTAAGCTGAAAAACCCAACTCCTTACTACTTTTCTATCAAAGCTTTACAGCCTGAAATCGATTTAAACTTAGTGAGCGGAACACTCGCACCGTTTTCAACTGTGGATATGCCGCAATTTAAATCTCTACCAAAAAGCATAAAGATTTCGGCAGTGGATGATTATGGTGCAGTAAATGAGTATACATTAAAGCCTAAGGACTAACATATGAAAGCCCCTCATAATTATGCTATTTGGCTTCCATTATCATTATTAGTTATCTCCCAACATGTACGGGGAGAGCTATCTATTTCTGTTGGTCAAGATTTCCTTGCTCCCTTTACGTATTCATCTTCGACAGAAATTAATCTAGGAGGTAATATTGGAGCATATGTAGGAATAGGAAACTTCCCTCCTTTACCATACAACCCATATCCAAACCTAAATTTTGTTATTGCACCAGGTTTAGAAGCCTCATTGTATGATTTTACATTGAGGGGGGTTCTTCTTGAGGGGACTAATGCTGGACAGGAGTTTTTTAATGCAGAATGGGTTGCCGGCGTAAATACAACGTGTATCACTAAATTCATTGCGAACCCTTTTGATTGTACTACTGGTAGTAATGGCGTATTTTCACCTTCAACGGGTTATTCTGTTGGTCGTTATAGGTTAGATGTAAGTGTTACACGATTGAACTTAAAATTAACGACCCCCTTAGCCCCAGGTGTATATTCAAATGTATTTGGAACAGCTGTTACCACTTCTCGAGAGCAACTTGAAGTGGTAAATGTTCAACCTTTTGACATAGTAGTTGAAGATAGAACATGTACCATGACTCCTATCGAAAATCTATTTGTAGGTAGTTTGAGAAAAGGGGAAACTAAAACCAATAATGTGAATATGTTTTTTGATTGTGATAGTGCCCCCTTTGGCGCTTCCTGGACATTTTCCGAGAGAGATAACATTGCGCTATCTGGTGTAACAATAGAACTCTTAGACAATAACGGGAATCCTCTAACTAGTGGTATACTATACAGTGACTTAGAGATTCTGAACGATCTTACCGTTAGAACGATGGCGAGTTCAAGTTCATCTGTAGGGCAATTTTCAAAGTCATTTTTATTCACTGTTAATTATCTCTAAAGGTATCAGATGAAACTTTCCATTTTAGTTCTTTTACTTGCGTCATTGTCATTACATGCAAAGACTTTAACTTCAGAACTTATCGTGAGTGGTAATGTAGAAAGCAGCACCTGTGATTTCATTTTGCCTGCTGATGCTATATCTCTAGGTTCATATACAACTAGTGATTTGGTTGCGGGTAATACTCGCATTGTTCCATTTGATATGACATTTGACTGTACGGCAAACCCTGTTATGTTCAATAGAATATTTGTTGTTGGTACTCCTCTAGGCTTTTCCCCAGGCATTTCGTCGGATACTATGCAAACAAATTTAAATGGCGTAGGGGTTGAGCTGTCTTGGTTTTTTAGTGGTGCAGCAGCATTTGTGTTCGGTCTTCCTGGAAATCGTTTTACCAATAGACCAACTGACGAATTCCCAGTCGCGACTTCAAAAAATACTTTCCCGTTACGAGCAAAGGCGGTACATATTACGTCAGTTCCAGCCTCCAACATAGAAAAAGGGGCATTTAAAGCAGGGGTTTTATTTGAGCTTCGCTACGAATAATTGAGACATATAAATTCACTCTGAAAAAGCTCAATGAGTTTTTGTTTAACTCCGAGAGAATACATGGTAGCCCAAGGCTGGCCGTATCTTATAGAGTACACTGAGTTTCAGGTATGCCAAGCCCTGTCAGTTTGTTCACATCCTCCCCATCTTTAGCGACAAAGCACTTTGCCATGATTAGCTCATCTTGCTGAGCCGTGGCTCTCTACCTCTATCAACCGATGAAACACTATTATGATCGGGGTCAGCAGTTCCCGTTCAACAAAGCAACGCGCACGATTTTTCGTTGTGGTAGAAGCGCCACTGCTCAATGAATCTCCAGGGCTCGCCTTGATTAACGAAAGCTATCCTTAAAGTAGAAGCATGTTTACCCTATTAGCACTTTCACAGAGGACTAAAAAATGAAAATGCACATTGTGACGATAAGCGCACTATCAATGACTTTGCTAGGTTGCCAAGCAACCGGAACGCCTGAAAGCAGATCGTCTGCTTCGTCATTAGCATCGAGTATATTACCTGAAAATACACTTAGTAGTGCGTTACAAGCTTTTAATTCGCACCCAACAGGAGAGATTAAGGAATTAGCTTCTCTTGTGCAAAAGTCGACAGGCTTAACATCAGAGCAAGCAATGGGAAGCATTAGCTCTCTAGTTATATTAGCTCAAAACTCTTTAGGGCGATCTCAGAACAATGAATTGGGTGAGCTTATTCCTGGTTATGATGCATTAAAAGGCACCGAGCTTTCCTCTTTGATCACTAGCCAAGATTCGTTAGAAGCGGCCTTCTCTCAATTAGGTATTAATCCATCAATGATCAGTAAGGTTGCACCGGTTTTGATTAATGAGTTAAAGAACCAAGGGGCAAGTTCAGGACTGATAAAAGGCCTATCTACACTTTGGAAGTAGCGATGAAAAGTCAGCATTTAGCTGGCTTTTTCGTTGGGTCACACCTGATTCAACGATGTGCTATCCCAATTTTATCAAAGGGATAGGGGACACTTTCTTTTCCTGCATAAACGTGTTTTATTCCGATGTGCGCCTAGCACTATTTCATCTCGCTTTTTAATCACTTGTCTATGAACTTTCCATAGTGACAATCTCATGCCTCTTATATCTCATCGGCTGAGGTGCTTTTCTGCCTTCTGGTTCTAAAGTAAAGACGTGCAAAACTTTAACAATATTTTCTTTTTCTACTGCTTTAGTCACGAACGTCTCGGAAAATGAACTTTTCTTAAAAAGTCGTCATTTTCCTCTAAAAGATTTTCAAACTTAGCCGTTAATAGAAGTAACTTAGAGAAAGCTACTTGGTTTCCAAACTCAAATTAATTCGGGATAGCCTGAATTAGATATTAACTAACTATTAGGAAAATTCATGAAAAAGCTAAATATTCTTACACTAGCATTTGCTTCTGTTTTATCTTCTTCTGCTTTTGCAAATACGGGCACTGTAAATTTTTACGGTGCAATCAGTCATGCGACTTGTGAATTCATTGCGGAAGAAAATGGCGCACAAACTAACAACGTTGATTTAGGTACTTGGACAGTTGCGAATCTAGTAGGTAATACAACTGCTGCTGTAGATTTTGCTCTAGTAGCGAAAGATCCTGACACTGGCGAAGCTTGTACTACGACTGGCGCGACAGATGTGGATATTACTTGGCTGCCTGTCACAGGTGCATGGGATGCTTTCGGCCTTCAGAATACAGGTTCAGCACAAGGTGCAGCCGTAAAACTCATGGATAAAGATGGGGCTTCATTTAACACTGATAACTCTACCGTCACTCACTCTCTTACGACTCTTACAGATGGACGTCTGCCATTCTCAGCTCAAATTGTTAAAACGGCAGCCCCTGTAGTCGCTGGTACTGTTGTTGCTTCAGCTTCATTTACCGTTGCTTATAAGTAATTGTAAGTTGGTGGACGAGCTATGCTGATGTCTGGTGTATGGAAGAGAAAGGAACGGTCTAACCTGTTGATGCTGTTCTCCCCATAACGATTAATAGAGATGTACACCGCATGAATGATAATGCAGTTGTTCAACTGAATACACCACAAGACCCGCTTACAGAACCAGTGTGAGCTTGATTGTATAGCCTGTTGAACCTAAGCTTTGCGCCAACACTTCGAACAGCAACAACGAGCAAAGCAGGCATCGATTTTTGGGCCATGGCTCAAATCCACTGATTCAAAGGTAGAACGCTCGTTCAATGGGGCTTCCGATCACCTTATCGTGCATTTGCCCGGATATCGAAAAACCAATCGTTCTGCGTACTATTGGTTTTAACTAGGTAGATTGGTTCGCTCAATCCCCTGAGTGAGCCTTTCCCCCACAATATGCTTTTCCCTTGATAGTTCTTTCCTGTAAACGTTGAAGTCGCCGGTAAAAAAGAAATTGGTGTAAACGGCTTTATCTACGTGAGTAACGAGCGCAGATTATCCGAAATCCGCATTACACTGATCAAATTCGTGAGCAATAATGCGCTTATAGCGTAGCTTCCAAGCATACCAAAGCCAACGGCGATTTTCCTTTTTGCATATTTAGGATCATTCCTATAAGCCATTTCCGCTGCTTTTCAAATTGTTGTAACCTTTTCGTATTAAGACCATTGCTCGTCGACTTGGCAGAGGCTTGCCTCTATTAGCACTAAAATGATAGTTCTCTGCGCTATGAATCTATCAATTGGAGAACTCGAAACACATAGTCAACTTTTAAGGCTTGAACAGGAACGTTTCGTGTTGTATTTTTGCTCTGATGTTTTAAAAGTGTCACCTCATCTATCCTTACACATATTTCGGACAACCTAGCTTATAATAGGCTAGGTCTTTTTTCTAACTTTGACTAGTCAAACGTTTTCTTAATTGTATCGTACCAAACCCATACCGAACCATGGCTCGGCAGGTATTGTTATAATGCCAAACGTCAAACTCCTATTAGCTAAAGATTTGTGGAGCAGTTAAAACTCACTCGTTGTACTAGCCCATAGCCAGCATAGTCTCACCACTCATTTCATTTTTGGTAGTTGCCTGATATTATCAGCCCTCACCAGGTATGCTGAAATTCTTTGTGAGCACTCTACTGGAAGTGGTCAAGTAAAACCGGCCACAGTTTTATAAGGGAACCAGAACTGTCATTCTGACTCACTTGGTGTTAATCCACCGTTATATTGATACGGACGATGCTGGTTGTAATAGCAATTTACGATAATGGTTTAACCAGCTATAGGTTCTCGATAGACAATAACCGTGCTGAACGCGCAATAAAACCGCTGGTTATTGGGAGAAAGAACTGGCTCTTCTCGACCAATCCCAATAGCGCTGAAGCGAGTGCGATCCTTTACAGTATCGTCGAGACCGAGAAAGCCAACGGCCTTATCCTTTACAACTACCTGGTCAAGTGCATGCAGGAGTTAGCGAAAGCGGAACCTGATATCGATGCACTCCTGCCTTGGAACTTCAAGCACTAACAATATCGCCCCGTGAGATCATGGGGCGAATGTTGTCATAATTCTTCTCGTTAGTGAATGCTCTCACTTAACTCAAGGGCCAAAAATACTAGTGAGGATCAACGTGTTTTTAGGTAAGGAATTAAAATTCTACCTTATTCAAGTGAATATCCATTTGTGGAAATGGAATTTCTATACCTGCGTCATCCAATGCTTCCTTAATTGCTTGAATAGAATCGAAGTAAACATCCCAATAATCAGCAGTTTTACACCATGGACGAACCACGAGGTTCACTGAAGAGTCTGCTAGAGCCAGTACACCAATTTGGATTACAGGATCTTTAAGAATACGCTCATCTTTTTCTAGTACGTCACGAATAACTTTCTTAGTTTGCTTAAGGTCTGCGCTGTAAGAAACACCAATAACTAGGTCTACACGACGCGTAGCGTGGCGAGAGTAATTCGTGATTGCGCCGCCGATAACTGATGAGTTCGGCACAACAATCATTTTGTTATCAGGTGTTTTTAGTACAGTTTGGAAGATTTGGATTGCTTCAACACTACCTGCAACACCTCCGATTTCTACGTAGTCACCAGACTTGAATGGACGGAATGCAACAATTAGTACGCCTGCAGCAAAGTTAGATAGTGAGCCTTGTAGAGCAAGACCTACAGCAAGACCTGCTGCACCGATTACCGCAACAACAGATGCAGTTTGAACACCTACACGGCCTAGTGCTGCGATAAGTACGATAACAAATAAAAGGTAACGAACTAAACCATTAACGAATTCAACAACAGCTTTGTCCATCTCTTTCTTTTCAAGCACTTTTGAAACGCTGTTTGCTATCGCCTTAACTATAATGTTACCGATAAATAGGATCAGCACTGCAGAAATAATGTTCACGCTGTATTGAACTAAAAGTTCTGAGTTGTTATTTAACCAAGTTTCAGCTTGGCTCAAACCATCAGTTAAAGTGGAGTCAAGGCTTGTCGATTCATCAGTCATAATTAACTTCCTGAAAATAAAAGTATAAATTTAATTATAAAACAATTTATGTAGATTCTGCCCTTTCTTACCAACTGTCTAGAATATCGCCAAATCATTGAAATAAAAGTTTAGAAATGAAACTATACAAATCAGAGTTTCACTAATAACAAATTGGAGCATTCTAAAGTAAGCAAGGACTTTGCATTTTGCTACATTTGAATTGCAGCATTCTATAGCAGTTAATTTAGTTATCAATTTCTACAGGCATACGTCTCTCTCAGTCTCATCTTTTATACAGAAAGGACTTTAATGCTTAACTCAATGGAATTAAGTCAGAAGCTGGCTTTGTTACGTAAAGGACTTATTCACTATTCTTCCCCCCCCCCCCC
>NZ_RBWD01000028.1:0-27626 GCF_009361695.1 Vibrio sp. VGrn 2
AACTTTCATACCTATGCAGCGTAACTTCTTTACAATTACAACAAAACGCCCTTGTCTCTTCAGAACCGTACATTTTTACCAATCTGATTACTCCCTGTAAGCTAATTTTTCCCAAGCAACTAACGCCCTGCTAAGGGGTGAGCAACGCAATACCAAAGCCGCCGCATACCACCTTAATCACTAAATTCAACGCATAGTAAAAATGCCACGCGTTGCGAATCCCTCTTGAGCAGTTTGTTAGTTTGCAAACCCAAAGCGTTGATTTTACGTTATTTTAAACTTTGCAAACAATAAACTTTATGTGTTTTGATGCGCTTAAGTCAGGCGTAGTCTCAAAACGGCTACTCAATGAAACCACGTGGAACAAACAACGCCGCAGAAAACGAACTAACAACACCAAAAAGCGCTTTTGGAAAACCAATCTCACAATGCGGACTTTCAACAAAGCCACTAAAACCACATGAACTTACCACACCAGAGAAAACGCCATTTCAGCGAGTAAATCGGCTTTTGTACCAACAAACTCTACGAGCAGAGTTTCAGCAAAAAAGTTCGACTCAGGTAACCTAAAAGTCGCCGCACCAAAAAACAAATCAATCGTAGAAACGATGCCAATTTTGAATTTTCACCACGCTAGTTAACACCAAAATTGAAAGCTAATACGACAACTTAAACTTTGAGCTTTTACCACTAGATCTTGCGATATAGCTGCGTTTTTCCTCTTGCAAACTAACGCCCTGCTAAGGTGTGAGCCACATTAGCATCACAATAAAAATCACCACCATAATCACAAAAGTATGGGGAGTTAAAACTGCCGAGCGTGGCGAATCGCTCTTAAGCAGTTTGTTAGCATGCGGGGCAGATTGATTCACCATATTTACATACTGCCTCATAGCAGACACGTAGTTGCCGATTGTTCTATCAGATATTTCATGCGATTCATGAAGCTTCGCGACTATAGCCGAAATATCGTTTTCACTAGCTAGAGTTTTTGAGTTAATTCTAATATTTGCATGCTTCTCCACACCATTTAAGTAGGAAACATAAGACTTACAAGAGTCAGCCACTTTGTCATTTTGTCCTACGCCTTGCTCACGAATAAATGCTTCATATTTCTTCTGATGTTCAAACATAACCCTAGCCTCAGAGTATTCATACTCTTAAAACGTAGGTTACGATCCCATCTAATGTCATCTATGATTTCGTACAAAGCATGCTAACGCGCAAGTTAAGGTGTGAGAGACGCAGATCCACCCTAACCTAAAATAAACTCTGATAAATCCGTGCCCATTTGGGCACTAAAACCCCAATGCGTTTCGAATCGGCTTGAACGTCTTGTTATTCCGCAACTAAAGTCGGCTATGTTTACGCCTAATCTTTTGATATGACGAGAAATTTTCGGTATGCAGGCAAAAATCGAAGCCGAAGTATTTGGCAGCTCACTACCTTAAATCGCTTTAGCGTCACTCTTTAATTGCTGCGCCATATTAAGGTGCGCTTAAAGCGCTTTAAGGCTAGCATGGAAATGACCAATATTCGCCCTTTTCGCCGCTTTTCCAACCTATTACCCCGCCACTTTCACTCTTAGGCTACAACCACGTACATTCAGCCTGAGAGATCCGTTGCGGAAATAACGCCCTGTTAAGGTGTGAGCAACGCAATACCGAAGCGCCTGCATACCACCTTAAACACCAAACGCAACGCATAGTAAAAATGCCACGCGTTGCGAATCACTCTTAAACAGTTTGTTAAATTTCATCGTCAAGGGTGCGATCTTTTGCTACCCAATAATCTTGGTTTTCTGTGTACCAATTTACATGCTTCGATAAACCGTCCAAGTCAGGAAATGCAAACGCATCATTAATGCCATAATGATTCAGTTCAAACCTTAGTTCCTTAACATAATCTTTATCGATAACAATTAATTCAAGGATATCTTCGTCATGTAAAACATCTTCTAAAGGTTTGTTGGGTTGTCCATGTGCTGTAAAAACACCACCTTGCCTCGCAATTCTCGGGACGACTCCATTGGGCTTAAACAGTGAAATTCTATCGTAATCCTCGGGGGTAACATTCTGTGGGAGGAGTACCTTATGAGGCTTATAGCAATAGATGTGGGAATCCGTATCATACTGGTGTGTAGTAGCAAAATACGCCGCAACCATAGGGTTGTAACTCCAATCTAACAGCCTAGTTGCTAAGCCATGATGTTGTGCGATTGCCAACCAATCCCAGTCATTTTCAGGAGCATTTGTGACATACTCAACAGCTCGCCTTTTCCATGCCTTAAGAACTGTCAAATCATCAGATTTACAATAAGGTTCTCGCCCTGCTTTAGGCGTCAAAGTCCAAGTTGGGTCGGCATGTCCCCGAAAAACCCAACGGTTGGATTTCCGATAAACCGACAGTATTTCGTGTAGTTCAGAAAAACTAGATACATTATGAATCTTCAATATAACCTCCTGTAATTTAACGCCGCATTAAGGGGTGAGCAACGCAGACCGCTGAACTAAAAGCATTGTGCCGTAAACACTGAAACTGAAGCAAACCAAAAATGCCGAGCGTTGGGAATCCGTCTTAAATGCTTTGTTATATTTCAGATACAGAAAACCCCAACACAGCAATTGCATTGGGGTTACAGAACTCTTCCTTTTCGCTAGGATTTCACTAGCTCATCAGCAGGTTAAACCTGTAAGGAAGGTGGCACTCCAAAACTTCGATGAACTCTTGGCTGTGTGCTAATACAAATGACTTAACTTCTCTAAGAACCTTAATAACCATATGCATATCCTCCATAGTCAACGTCGATAATAAACTGATAATTTCTGCCAATACAAAAGTAACCCAAAAGCTACTCGGGTTGATTGTTAAAAATACCAAGCCTGTCATCATCAGTCTCAGGAGGCCACCCACGAGAGACACTTACGTGTTTCGACTATGAGATAGTACACCTATGATTAGTGCTTATCAATCATTATGTTAGCAGCTTAGTTTATTGAAATATAACGCCCAATTAAGGTGTGAGGCACACAATACGATGCTCCCGCATACCACCTTAATCACTTAAACCGACGCATAGTAAAAATGCCACGCGTGCCGAATCACTCTTAAATTGTTTGTTAGTTGCCCACCTCAAAGCCTAGTGCTAACATTTGTACACACACCAACAAAGGAATAAATCATGGACACTAGAATTCAATTTCGTGTTGATGAAGAAACAAAACGCCTAGCTCAACAAATGGCTGAGAGCCAAGGTCGCACTCTGAGTGACGCATGCCGTGAACTTACTGAGCAACTCGCTGAACAACAAAGAAAAACATTATCTCACGATGCATGGCTAACTGAACAAGTAAACCTAGCATTTGAGAAGTTTGACTCAGGAAAGTCCGTTTTCATTGAGCACCAAACTGCTAAATCTCGAATGGAAGAGCGGAAAGCCAGAATCCGTAATCGAGGTAAGCAATGATTTTATGGGAAGAAGAGTCACTTAGTGATCGTGAAAAGATCTTCGAGTTTCTCTATGACTTCAACCCTGATGCGGCAGAAAAAACTGACTACCTCATTGAAGCAAAAGTAGAAAACTTGCTTGAACAACCTTTAATGGGTGTACAACGAGATGGCATCCGCGGACGATTGCTCATTATTCCTGAGATTTCGATGATTGTCTCTTACTGGGTCGAGGGCGATATCATCCAAGTTATGCGTGTACTCCACCAGAAACAAAAATTCCCTACGGATTGATTGCTTCCTCTGGGGAACTAACGCCTTGTTAAGGTGTGAGGCACGCAATACCGATGCCGCCGCATACCACCTTAACCACTAAACCTAACGCATAGTAAAAATGCCACGCGTGCCGAATCACTCTTGAACAATTTGTTATGTAGCTGACTTTCAGGTTAGCGCTTTCTGTCCAATTTGGATTTTGGGTGTAATACCGGCTTTACGATACAAACCTAAAGCAGATTCATTGAAAGAATATACTTCTAACCACAGCTCTTCTCCGCCGTTAGAAATAGCCCTTTCCTCAAATGCCTCTATTAGCGTAAGTCCAACACCCTGATTCCTAAAGCACGAATCCACAACAATCTGTTCAACGCTTGCGATCTTTCGCTGTTTTAGCGTCCAAGACTTACGAACCCATAGCTCACCAAAAATAAAACCTACTAACTGCCCATTGCTCTCGGCTACCAGGAAAATCGAGCTTTCACTTTCGATTATCTTGTGTAGGTCTATTTTTTGCTCAATTTCTTCCGGTGATAAAAAGTCATCAGGTAAATTTGCTTGATGATACTCATTAAGCTGAAACTGTAGTTTCTTGATAACGCCGATATCTTCAATGCGAGCTTGGCGAATAATTAACATATATAAATCCTTTTAACTTACCGTCCTCTCGCGGCTACATAACGCCCTGTTAAGGTGTGAGCAACGCAATACCAAAGCTTCCGCATACCACCTTAAACACTAAACGCAACTCATAGCAAAAATGCCAAGCGTTGCGAATCACTCTTAAACAGATTGTTAGGCATTTTTTAACTGATCAACGTACTCATACCCAGAGTGAGTTACTCTAAAGACCTGCCCTTTATGACCGACGGCTTCAACAAAGCCCTCGTTAACTAGACTATTCAGAGCCGCTTCCCATCTTGCGATTTCTCTAGCAGAGTCATTTTGTAGCATTTGCTTTCCGTTAGTTTGCAATGTCGAACCGCCCAAGAAACTTATTTTCATAATATCGCCACTACGGTCTTTCGAAGCTTCAACTAGCAATTCAGCAGCATCATCACTTAACTGGTGCTTAGCTAGACTAGGTGTGCCGCCAAAAAGGTCAATTATCGTAGACTCTTCACGATGAAAGCCAACAAATGGGTCTTGCTTGTTTACTCTCCGAATTAGGGCTTCGTTAATAATATTGCTAAAGTTTTCCAGCGTTTCATACGATGAAACCAAACCTTTTTGATAACATTCCGCCTTGAAGTCCACCAGTTTTTGATACTGCTCTTGATCAACAGAACCCATTTGCACTGGTTGATCAGAAAAGCAAATCATCGCTGGTTTATCCTTTTGTATGTGTTCCCTGATTTCTTCAAGGGTCCCACTTTCATGATCACCAGTTGGAGTACCAATTCGAGTCCAAAACATGCCAATTAAGAAATCTGCATCTTGAAGTATTTGTTTATTTAGGACCCCTTGCGCTCTATCCCCCATTGCAGAGTAAGAGTGAGTCTCCCAACCAATAGCTTGCAAGATGACACCGGTTTCCTCCGAATGAAGGTCATTCCATTTCTGAATCACTTCACGAGCAATTTGTCTTTCTTTTGCAACGTCACTAGGTGAAGCTAAAAATACTTTATATACATTTGCTGAGTACATTTATTTTCCTTTGATGAACTCTAAATTTTCCAGAATGCCTAACGCCGCATTAAGGTGTGAGCGGCGCTTGGCTATACTTGAGCGAAGCGAAACTGCCAAGCGTTGCGAATCACTCTTAAATGCTTTGTTAGCTTTTTCCATTTACTCGGTATTCTTTGCCTTCAAGTCTTATGACAGTTTCTATACCTGCATTCATCAGCTCGAAGCCTAGATTGAATGGTACTTGTTTATTTTCTGGTATAAATGCTGCGTAAACATCAATACCACCATACAACCTGATATGCACCATAAACAATCCATGCTCATCTGGTTCGACAAATTGATAGTAAAAGACGTCAGGATTTTTTCCGTGCATTTCTACGCCTCTTAAGTCGATTTCTGCACGATCCTTAATAAATTGAACAAAGTTATTGTTTGCAGTATCGGTGCTATGCAGATAGCCCAACATTACTTTTACTTGCCCCTCAAAGCGTTTTTGAAAGTGATGGAAATAGAGCCCATAAGCTATATGGGTAAAGCACTCTCGCAAACGAGTATGATCAGGTGTACCCCAAATAACTTCGAGAAAATTATTGTCACGCTCAAGCACATAGTGCTTTCTCTTTTTGAAAGCTGCATCTAGCAGGCGATTTGATGAACGCTTAATAGCTCGATTAACTTTAGTAAACTTGTGTTGGTAGCCTATTGAGTTGTTACCAAATATCCCAGCCAATGAAACCATCAAAAACTCATCGTCTTTACTCTTTGCGCTATTATGGATATCACAACTTGGGACAGTAATGAGATGCTGCCTAAGATTTATGCCTTTGATGTCTTTTGATTCGGGGAATAAACACTTAGGAGGGACATGCTCACTAGATACTGCAAGCGAGTCACACATATAACAAGTTTTCATTTTTACCTCATAACTCGAAGAACAAGCTAACGCCTTGCTAAGGTGTGAGTAACGCAATACAAAAGCTACCGCACAGCGCCTTAATCACATAAGCCACCGCAAAGTAAAAATGCCACGCGTTACGAATCACTCTTAAGCAATTTGTTAGTACATGCGCTACTTCTATTTATGCGCTCCAAGATATTGAAAACTGGCATGATATGAAAGGCTTTGAACACTGAAGTGAGACGGGCAGCTACAAAACTTTACCTCGATAGGAAGACGAAAGTTGGCTAGAAGAAAAACACACGGAACTGCCCTACTTTCACTAGCTTCAAATTAGAAAAGGATTCTTTCCTCGTACTTCAACAGCCACACCAAAAGTTATCAGGGTTCTCTCAAAAGCCACCACGAAAATGAAGAAGCGCCAAAGAAATAGGCTAAGAGTTAGAAGCCGTAAACGCTGAAATCAAAGCGAACACTCCGCATATAGTGCCACCGGAAAGAAAGTGAAAGGCACTAACTGAAAGGTGTAAATACGAGCGCCAAAACAGATAAACACCAAAACTTATGACCTTTGATGTCAAACCCGTACTAACGCCTTGTTAAGGTGTGAGGCACGCAATACCAAAGCCTCCGCATACCACCTTAACCACTAAAACTAACGCATAGTAAAAATGCCGCGCGTGCCGAATCACTCTTGAACAATTTGTTAGGCATTTTCTTTCAACAAAAAAGAATCGATAAGATCCCATCTGTTTTCATAGCTTTCATAATTTGGTATGGATTTAATGCTTACTTTACCCCAATCTGCACTGCGAGGAGCTTCATGAATTAACCTAATTGGGAACACATAGTATCTGGGAGGCAGTATTTCTTTTTTGTTGTCTTTTGAGCCACGATTTAGAAATACAGCTACGACAAAGTCAGATTCAAGGTTTTTAATTGGAAAACCCAATGCACCCGTTCTCCATCTACTCTTAACTTGAACTCTCGCAGATTTATGAGAATCTGGATTAACAGCTACTAAGTCATAACCAGGCATATTTGTGTATGTTTTATAAGCTGAAATTCTATGGATCAACAACTGCCCTAAGACTAGAAACTCTGCACCCTCTGACTCTAAACGTGTATCTTGTCTCGCCATTTTTTCTCCTTGATGCCTAACGCGCAAGTTAAGGTGTGAGAGACGCAGATCCACCCTAACCTAAAATAAACTCTGATAAATCCGTGCCCATTTGGGCACTAAAACCCCAATGCGTTTCGAATCGGCTTGAACGTCTTGTTATTCCGCAACTAAAGTCGGCTATGTTTACGCCTAATCTTTTGATATGACGAGAAATTTTCGGTATGCAGGCAAAAATCGAAGCCGAAGTATTTGGCAGCTCACTACCTTAAATCGCTTTAGCGTCACTCTTTAATTGCTGCGCCATATTAAGGTGCGCTTAAAGCGCTTTAAGGCTAGCATGGAAATGACCAATATTCGCCCTTTTCGCCGCTTTTCCCACCTATTACCCCGCCACTTTCACTCTTAGGCTACAACCACGTACATTCAGCCTGAGAGATCCGTTGCGGAAATAACGCCTTGTTAAGGTGTGAGGCACGCAATACCTAAGCTTCCGCATACCACCTTAACCACTGAAATCAACGCATAGTAAAAATGCCACGCGTGCCGAATCCCTCTTGAACAATTTGTTATGCGCGTTCTCCACGATTGAACGCAACTACGGTAGCGCGTAATCTAATCAACTTAAACTCTGTAAGTAACACTGTAACAAAAGACAATATAGAAACGGAGATAAGTGCAATATTTATCAAGGTATTACCACTAAACTCATAAATACCTGACAGACCACTAAATAGTAAAAGACTGGCAATTATCGATAAAATCGAATCATTAGTTTTCACTTTATACTCATCAGCAGATATATCTTTTATTATCGAAACCGGATTTGAAAGTCCGTCAAGCCTAACTGCAATTTTTCCTTTTTTAATTTTGACTTTTATGCCAGAGCTTCTTAATGAATTAGCTAAATCTTCCATGATTGATTATCTCCATTTCTGCAAGCGCATAACGCCCTGTTAAGGTGTGAGCAACGCAATACCGAAGATCCCGCACAACACCTTAAACACAAAACGCAACGCATAGCAAAAATGCCACGCGTTGCGAATCACTCTTAAACAGATTGTTATGTGTCTTTTACTACGACTTAAAGTCTTTACACACCTTAGCCATACCCTCTGAGAACTTTACACATTTTTGACCATTTTCAGAACGTTCCAAACAGTTTGCCATACAAGTTTCATACGATTCTACTGACTCTCCATTTTCTTTCTTATCTGCATAGCCAAGTGAAGAGTGAACACAACCACTAGAAAGCAACACTCCGAAAATCAAGATTAATTGTTTCATAAAGATTCCCTCAGTAATCTACCCATTGATTACAGTAAGGCTGAGCAATCTCATGATAAACTACGCAAGTTCGTCCATCGTCCGAAACTGTGGCACAGTGAGTAGAGCACTTTTTATTGCTCCAAACATTACCACTAGAGTCATAAGAATAAGTATGCCACCACGAGTTACCTGTACAAGCTGCCACTGACAAGCAAACTATTAAGCCAACTAAAAACCTTACCATTTCACAACACCTCAAATAAGCACCATGAAGCATAATAATAGTTGACTTTCCACGATTAGCCATTGAGATGGACACATAACGCCCTGTTAAGGGGTGAGCAACGCAATACCGAAGCCGCCGCATACCACCTTAATCACTAAAAACAACGCATACCAAAAATGCCACGCGTTACGAATCCCTCTTGAACAGTTTGTTATGTGCGTGGTTGAAACCTACTCTACACTTGGCTCCGGTAAAACTGGTGGTGTACTGTCCATATAAGTTAAAAAGTTTTCCCATAACTCGTGCGTTCTTTGCTTAGTTAACTTAGTTTTGCACGATATCGCCATAATTCCACGAATAGTTCCATTACGCCATTGCGTATAAACCGAATCACAGTGAGAGGACATATATGCTTGCCAATCCTGTTGAGCAAGCTTAATTGCTGCGATCAGTTCTGGGTCATGAGAGTTGTGCTCAAAGCTAGTGTTTAGATATTTGTCTAATTTAACTTGTGCTGACTCTAATTCAATAGCGGCACATTGGTTTATCTCGATTGTGGTCATCGCATTATCACAGTCAATGGACTCTTCTTCAGCAAGAGCACCAAGCGAAAGACTAGCTAATATGATGATTAGACACTTATTCATCGTTTTCTCCGAAAGCACATAACGCCTTGTTAAGGTGTGAGGCACGCAATACCGAAGCTTCCGCATACCACCTTAACCACTAAAACCAACGCATAGTAAAAATGCCACGCGTGCCGAATCACTCTTGAACAATTTGTTATGTAGCCGACTTTCAGGGTAGTGCTTTCTGTCCAATTTGGATTTTGGGCGCAATACCAGCTTTGCGATACAAAGCTAGAGCAGATTCATTGAAAGAATATACTTCTAACCACAGCTCTTCTCCGCCGTTAGAAATAGCCCTTTCCTCAAATGCCTCTATTAGCGCCCGTCCAACACCCTGACTCCTAAAGCATGAATCCACAACAATCTGTTCAACGCTTGCGATCTTTCGCTGTTTGAGTGTCCAAGACTTACGAACCCATAGCTCACCAAAAACAAAACCTACTAACTGCCCATTACTTTCGGCTACAAGAAAAATCGAGCTTTCACTTTTGATTATCTTGTGTAGGTCTATTTTTTGTTCAATTTCTTCCGGTGATAAAAAGTCATCAGGTAAATTTGCTTGATGATACTCATTAAGCTGAAACTGTAGTTTCTTGATAACACTGATATCTTCAATGCGAGCTTGCCGAATATTTAACATATATAAATCCTTTTAACTTACCGTCCTCTCGCGGCTACATAACGCCCAATTAAGGGGTGAACAACGCCTCCCCCAAACCTAAAGCATTGTGCCATAAACACTAAATTTGAAGTAAAAGCAAAAGTGCCAAGCGTTGTGAATCCCTCTTGAATTGCTTGTTAGCCCTAGAAGTGACAATGCCACTCATCATAGGAAACTCCGTTTGATAGCTGCATACTGTATACTTTCGACTGAATTCCTTTTGAGTATATGGCTAACGGCCATAGGCGCATACGGCCTTGCCCATTACCGCTCATATTAACCCTACGAAAGTATGCTTCGAGCCCGCGCATATCATTATAAGTCCACGCAAACTTTGAGAATAACCCTGTAAGTAAAACACTAATTGGTGCGAAAAACTCTTTTTGTCCTTCTGCTTCTTTAGCTGCGCACACATAAGATGTATTTGCAGAACCGTTTTCACCGTAAATCTGTTTTAAACCATCATTGTAGTGCGACCATGCAGGGCCAATATATACCGACTTATGGGCTGTCCATGTAGCTAAGTCAGATACAGTAATAAAGTCCAGCTGTTGTATAGGGTGCTCAACAAATTCTGAATCAGCTTCCCACAAAGATTTTTCAATATTTTCTACTGGTTTTGAGTTATCACCTTTCCATGAGTGAGAGTGCGCCAATAAGCCATAGATTATCTTTGAATTTAGCTCTTTGTATGGACTGCCTTCCTCTGGTGGTAAGTTCCTTCTTATATTCGCTGCGGTTTTAACAGCCTCTTTAACATGCGAAGCTTTTAAAGTTGTTTTACACTCGAATGCAGCAGCTACACCTCCAGCTAAATACAGTTTTTTATCCAACAAGATTTTAGGATATGAGGGGTGCAACACTAGAATATCTATTTGTGGACTCGCATATCCGTTCTCGCATAGAATTCGACCTTTAGTAACTATGTGAAAATACGAGGGAAGCCAGTTTTTTAATAACGTCGCCCAATTCTCTTCACCTTGATCTCCTGCTGTCCCGGGATCCTCAGTTGCCCGCTTCATAATACGTTCATATTCCTCTTGAATATCCCTTTGCGCGGATATTAAGAAATCATGAATATCGTGCTTTTCTTCTGTCAACACTCACTCCTGACTTATTACTAGGGCTAACGCCCTGTTAAGGGGTGAGCAACGCTATACCGAAGCCACCGCACACCACCTTAATCACTAAAATCAACGCATAGTAAAAATGCCACGCGTTGCGAATCCCTCTTGAACAGTTTGTTAGGTGCGTAGCCAAAGTTGGTAAAAGTCTGTTTCATCGTGCTTGGGATTCTTGCGCACGAACTCCCAACCATGGCGCTTATAGAATGTGAGAGCTCGATGGTTAGTTCGGCTTACTGAAAGTACAGCACGCACACACCCCGCTTTACTCAAAGTGCTTACAATATAATCCTGCACTTTTGAAGCGAGTCCTGAACCACGAAAATTCGGCTGTAAGTAAATGAGATGCACATAACCAGTCTCCGGCTCGGGTGAAAAGCTACGAAACTCTAACTGCCCTGCAAACTGACCATCCACAAATATATGGATATAGAACCATCCTGATGTTGCTAAACGGTCTAAGACGCGTTCACGATAACCACTGATGAAGTCGTCGAAACCATCGTAATGCCCAAAACTACAAAAGTATGCATCTTTTCTCGCAGCAACGCATAATTCGAAATCATCAATGTTTATCCGCCGAAAAGCAATTTCCATACTTACCTTTTCCTTCAAGCACCTAACGCCGCGTTAAGGGGCGACAACGCTATGCCACCCAAACCTAAATATTGTGCCATAAACACATAAGCCAAACTTTAAACTAAAACCGCCAAGCGTTGGGAGTCCCTCTTGAACGCTTTGTTATGTTGCGAAGCTCGCTATTACGCACGTCAGAAACGCTGGTAAGCCAGACACAAAAAGCTTGATGCAAAATATCGTGTTTGACGAAAAACGTTCGTCGTCAATTTCATCAGCCACCGAACCATCGACCATTGAACCTGTCACCCTTTCCGCTTTATCGCCGCCAAAACCAACTTCAGGAGGATACATAAAAAATAATGCTGCTATTCCCCAAAGAATCATCACGACAAAGAAAGCGTAGTCAGACCAAAAATTAAGACCAAAGAACCCAGTAGATTCCTCAAATGCGACCACAACGGCGGTTGTAATGAGATTGCTGACAACAAAAAACTTCAATAAATTTAGCACTTTATTCCTCGCAACTCCCTAGCAACATAACGCCTTGTTAAGGTGTGAAGCACGCAATACAAAAGCCGCTGCATACCACCTTAACCACTAAAACCAACGCATAGTAAAAATGCCACGCGTGCCGAATCACTCTTGAACAATTTGTTATGCTCGCTCTTTTAGGGTTTGCACAAAACTTACAAGCAGCGAAACTTCGGTAGTTTCAAAGCACTCAAGTTTTGGTAATACATAACTGTCGTTCGCTGTTTTTAAAGTAATTTCTTTGAGCACTGTGCCGTCCCTTGAGTAACTTATATCAGAAGATTCAACATCACATACATTCAAATGCCAAAGTGTACTGTTGCCAAGTTTAAGAGTAATACGCCCACCTAGGACCTCGATGCTGTAAAGACCACTTTTATCCGGAAATTTTTGCTGTAGTAATAAGCTAATTACGGCTATTGAGCTCAAACCTAGCGCTACAAATAAGCTTCCTGAAGCAATAGAAATACAGATAATACCTATAGTGCCGATTAAAATTGCACCTTTATTCAAAGCTTTCTCTTTTTCCCTGAGAAACACAACTTCCTCCTAAGGGCATAACGCCTTGTTAAGGTGTGAGGCACGCAATACAAAAGCCGCTGCATACTACCTTAACCACTAAAACCAACGCATAGTAAAAATGCCACGCGTGCCGAATCACTCTTGAACAATTTGTTATGCTCGTTCTTTTAGGGTTTGCACAAAACTTACAAGCAGCGAAACTTCGGTAGTTTCAAAGCACTCAAGTTTTGGTAATACATAACTGTCGTTCGCTGTTTTTAAAGTAATTTCTTTGAGCACTGTGCCGTCCCTTGAGTAACTTATATCAGAAGATTCAACATCACATACATTCAAATGCCAAAGTGCACTGTTGCCAAGTTTAAGAGTAATACGCCCACCTAGGACCTCGATGCTGTAAAGACCACTTTTATCCGGAAATTTTTGCTGTAGTAATAAGCTAATTGCGGCTATTGAGCTCAAACCTAGCGCTACAAATAAGCTTCCTGAAGCAATAGAAATACAGATAATACCTATAGTGCCGATTAAAATTGCACCTTTATTCAAAGCTTTCTCTTTTTCCCTGAGAAACACAACTTCCTCCTAAGAGCATAACGCCCAATTAAGGGGTGAGCAACGCCACCACCCAACCTAAAGCATTGTACCGTAACCACTAAATTGGAAGTAGAAGCAAAAATGCCAAGCGTTGGGAATCCCTCTTAAATTGTTTGTTATGCCTGTGCTGCGACATAAGACTTATAAGTGACCTCATCAAAAGTGAGGGAGAACTGATCATTAGATCGAATACCTTGGTAAAATTTTACATTTGGATTTTGTCCTTGAATGATCAGACAAATAATCTCAAGAAACTCTCGGTCAATTTCTGAGCCAAAATACACGGCAGTCAGTGAATCTGAAGGATAGTGATAAACTTTATTAATTTCATGGTGGAACAGTCGCCATTCTTTCTCATAAGACCAATGTGATGACTTCGTACACAAAAAGCTATCTAAAAAATAGTCACCACCACCAAGCATCATTGCCACATAGTCAACTTGCTGTGGGTTGGCTACATAATTTACCTTACGCACTTTTTCAAATGGTTCGATGTCCGTTCGAAACTCTAGGCAAAAACCTTTTGCTGATGATGCATAGTGCGACCACATAAGCAGATTGTCATTTGTTTCACTAAAACAGCTAATACCTTTGTCATTAAACAAACCTTTAACGCGCTTTTCGCAAAGCTCCGAAGCCATATTTTTGAGGTTAACTTTGAAGTCATTTAAAGTTGTCTTGTACAACTGGTTGTACTTTTGGATTTCCAGACGATCTCGCAATTCAGCCTCGTAATGAGTCTTAATTAATTGAGCCTCTGGGTCATAAGGAAAACGGAGCTTTGGCGGGACCTCACAATCAAAGGGGTCATTAAAATTTTTAGGTGAGTTGAAATATAAAGCCTGAGATTTCAAGTTAATCAAAGACTGTACCGACATTGGTTCATATTTATATATTTTATTAGGAATTGCCATATTTTCCTCGAAAAGGCATAACGCCCTGTTAAGGGGTGAGCAACGCAATACCGAAGTCGCCGCATACCGCCTTAAACACTAAAATCAACGCATAGTAAGAATGCCACGCGTTGCGAATCCCTCTTGAACAGTTTGTTATGTGTGTTAGTTGATGTTTCTACTGATAATTTTAGCTAGAAACGTAACTAGCCCACGCTCTTCATACCCTGCATGAGACGATATTGCATAGTTACGAAAACCAAAAAACACACCAATTAAACCACAAGCTATTCCAAGCCATTCAAACCAGTGAATGCGACGCATGAAGATTGACTCAAAAGCTTGTGAAAAAGCACTAGCGGTCATTTCTGATGCCTTACTCTCAAGAAATGCAGGAAAGCCGAAGTAGAAGATGAGGAAAGATATAAACCCGAAGCAAATTGCAGCCCACCAAGGTAACCTAGCCGCTATATAAACTGAGTCACTGACTATCGCAGAACCGTTTGATCTTCGCCTGTAACGTCTTCCCATGATTTCCTCCGAACACATAACGCCGCGTTAAGGGGTGCCGGCACGCAATACAAAAGCTACCGCACAGCGCCATAAACACTGAACCCAACGCATATTAAAAATGCCACGCGTGCCAAATCCCTCTTGAACGCTTTGTTATACGCATGAACGTTTAAGCCAAGATTTTATGCCAAGCCCCCACTTTGAAACCATGATTTTTATGTGCTTTGATGCACTTAAGTCAGGCTTAGACTCAAAGCGGCTTGTCACTGAAACCACGTGGAACAAACCGCGCCGCAGAAAACGGACCTTCAACACCAAAAAGCACTTTTGGAAAGACAATTTCACAATGAGGACTTTCAACAAACTCACTGAAACCACGTGAACTCACCACACCAGAGAAAGCGCCCTCTCAGCAAGAAAACCAGCTTTTAGAAAGGCAAATTCACAGAGCTGAATCTCAGCGAAAAACGCAGCCTAAACTGACCCTGAAAAATCAGCACCAAAGAAGAAAACCACCGATAAACAGGACGCCCAAACTGAGCCGCGAGTCGAAGAAAACGAGAACTGAAACGGGAAATTTCTGACGCCTAAAAACCAAAAATCAACGCTGAGAATTGAGATTACTGCCCTGAATTTTTAGGCTTTCTTCATGTAGCGTATAACGCGCAAGTTAAGGTGTGAGAGACGCAGATCCACCCTAACCTAAAATAAACTCTGATAAATCCGTGCCCATTTGGGCACTAAAACCCCAATGCGTTTCGAATCGGCTTGAACGTCTTGTTATTCCGCAACTAAAGTCGGCTATGTTTACGCCTAATCTTTTGATATGACGAGAAATTTTCGGTATGCAGGCAAAAATCGAAGCCGAAGTATTTGGCAGCTCACTACCTTAAATCGCTTTAGCGTCACTCTTTAATTGCTGCGCCATATTAAGGTGCGCTTAAAGCGCTTTAAGGCTAGCATGGAAATGACCAATATTCGCCCTTTTCGCCGCTTTTCCAACCTATTACCCCGCCACTTTCACTCTTAGGCTACAACCACGTACATTCAGCCTGAGAGATCCGTTGCGGAAATAACGCTTTGTTAAGGTGTGAGGCACGCAATACCGAAGCTTCCGCATAACACCTTAACCACTAAAACCAACGCATAGTAAAAATGCCACGCGTGCCGAATCACTCTTGAACAATTTGTTGTGAGGCGCGCTCTCACTAGTGTTCAACTAGCCCCATTGTTTCAGCCGTAGATAAGGCATTAAAAGGGCTACTGATTTCGCCAGACAAGACCTCCACTTGTCGCTGGTCTAAATGCTGAATTCTTGAATCACTTGGCTTCTCAAAATAGATAAAACCTCTTAAGACTTCATTTAAAGTAGTGATATCTACTTCATTTAACACAGTCTTGAGATTGCTCGCCTCGACTTGAGTGCACTCATAGTCCTTAAGAAAGTGAATGTATAAGAATACTTCTCTTTTATCGTCAAGGCTCAAGCTTTCAAACCATTCAGATTTGGGGAAATCTAATATCGTTTGTTTACCAATTTTGTCGCACTCTTGCCATTTGTCATCCCATACTTTCAAGTAACTCAGCTTATCAACTTTCGCTGAGCAGCCAACGAGAAGCAGAGGCAATAGGTAAATAAATCCTTTTTTCATCATAAATCTCTAAGCTAAATAGCGACGCCTCATAACGCCCAATTAAGGGGTGAACAACGCCTCCACCCAACCTAACGCATTGTGCCATAAACACTAAATTTGAAGTAGAAGCAAAAATGCCAAGCGTTGTGAATCCCTCTTAAATTGTTTGTTAGGGCACTTCCAATTAGTAAACGCTGACCTCGATTAAGTTTGAGTCTGGGTCCAGAAAGTAAACTGATCGAATCGGACCATTTGCACCAGATTTCTGAACAGGACCCTCGACTATTTCTATGCCTGCTTCAGACAAGTGACTCAAAACTTTATCTAAAGACCAAGTAGATATTAGGCACAAATCTCCAGAACCTACTCTTGCTCGATTTCGCGGCTCCTGCCCTAAAAGTTGAAAGTTTATCTTTTGATTACCAAACTTAACAGCTTTGCGTCCATTGGCAAATATGAGTTCTTCCATATTTAAGGCGCGTTTATAAAACTGAACTGAGCGTTCTATTTCCGCTACAGTTAGAACGATATGATCAATATGACTAATCAAAATATACCTCCCTGTGCCCTAACGCCCAATTAAGGTGTGAGGCACGCAATACCGATGTTGCCGCATACCACCTTAACCACTAAAGCCAATGCATACGAAAAATGCCACGCGTGCCGAATCACTCTTAAATTGTTTGTTAGGTGCGTAGCTTAATCTTGCACTAATCTGACCCATTTTGCCCGCCATGCCTGTGCTTCCATTGGGTCTGGCCAGAACTCTTTTTGCTTACTTATTAAGCCATTTTCAACGGTATGAAAAGTTATAGCTCGTGCTTTTTGGACACTATCTGTAATTGATACATCAGTGACAACTGTTTCACCGTCGCAAACTACAGAGTGAATTGTAAACTCCCAAATACCATTCGCTGGGTAATAGGAATTGATAGCCGTAAAGTTGTCTCGGCCAATAATAAGTTCACCAGACTGCGGCCAGAAACCCTCAAAGTCTGGGCTAAGCCACTCGCTTGCTTTGGCAAAGCCATTTGTTTTCATCGCATCCCAAAAAGCTAGGACGACTTCCTTTGAGTTCATGATTTTCTCCAAGCACCTAACGCCCTGTTAAGGTGTGAGCAACGCAATACTGATGTTTCCGCAAACCACCTTAACCACTAAACACAACGCATAGTAAAAATGCCACGCGTTGCGAATCACTCTTAAACAGTTTGTTATGTTTCTTGCAGCTGAGGCGCTATTTGAGCTAGTAATTTGCAAGTATAATCAATTGCTTTACGAGCGACTTGTTGTGAAACGAACTCAGCTTCATGCACAGCATTATTTCTCGGTTCAACTAATAATTCTCGATAACGGTATTCTTGCTGCAATAAGTTTAAGTGGAGTTGGGAATCAGCCAAGTTAAAGCGTCCGCCAAGGGTTTTGTTACTTGGATGACTTAGACGCAAACCAATCTCTTCATACGATAGACCACGCGTAGAAAGCTCAAGCGAAATTAACTCGGTTAACGCATTTTCAATTGCTGCACCACACTCGATTACAGTCTTACGATAATCTTTCTGCAAAAATGCACGATTAGCTTCTAAGTAGAGCTTATAAGTTAACTTTAATGGCGCTCCAGATGACGCTAAAGAACATGCTTCCAGGAACTGTGCATGTGTGATATTTTTTTGCCAATTATCAAGGCAGATAGTAATTAGCTTGTTTTCAGAAATCCCTTGTTTCTTTCCATTTTCATCCCATTGAAAAAGATGAAAATTATCGCCATATGAATTCAATGTCTGTTCAATACGAACGTTTTGATTAGACATCACTTCTAAGCAATCAAGTAATAAATTCAACCATGATACAAATGCTTCATAAATCAGCTTACTATCTACTTCAGCATCATTGGCGTGAAACTGAAGTAATATGTTATGTACACTGGAATGACCACAAGGATAGCGATTAGGCCTGCCCCAGAATATAGGTTCTGCGCCTTACTTCCAACCAATAGCAGGCTCAGGCGGGGTTAGGAGTTTCCAAAGTGGGTCTGATTCATCCTCCGCCCAATTAGGTAAATGAGGCATATGAATCACACCGTTGACCCCACCGAGTTTGATTGGGTATGACTTTCCAAGTGCCGTTCTATCAACACTAATCGGGTGCTTTAACTCAAAAACACTATATAAGTTCGCCATAATTACTCTCTGAAACATAACGCCGCGTTAAGGGGTGAAGGCACGCTACACATAGGATTCTGCATAGCGCCTTAAACACAGGACTCGCCGCATACTAAAAATGCCACGCGTGCCAAATCCCTCTTAAACGCCTTGTTAGCATTTTTTTTACACCAAGCTCCAAACCTTCAAAGTCAGGATCATAGTGACTGACTAATAGATCTGCATATTTGATACTAGTTGTGTCAGTAACATTGATGAATGCCAATATCGTTAATGTTATCGATACAATCAACACTACAAAAACGTTACTTATAAATGTGAAAGACAAAGCAACTTCACCTACATGTAAAGCAAGTAATTCATCATATAGCCACATTACGGAATATACTGCAGGCATTGCTGTAACGAAATAACCAATAAAGTTTTTGACTGGTTTCAAGATATACTCACGTAGACGAATGTTAGGACTCCTGTACTTCTCTGATAATACGAAGGACTTATCTTTAACAACTACATACGCTTTACACTTTCTGAACAACTGGATTGCATTACTTGGTTTTTGGGATAGCAACAATGCCTCGATTGCATCGAAGTCTGCATCCAACTTGAAAACCGATTTAAACTGTTGCTCAACTACTAGTTTCATTGATTTATTCGTTTCAGATTCAAAACACTGATAGAAGAATTCTAGATTTTTTACCCGAAACTGATTACGAGCAGACAACCAATCGTTAAGAAACTTAAAAACTGGTAAAGCACCTACCAAAAATGCTGTAATCGCTGCCCAAGATACCGATACCAAGTTGTTTCTCCTTATTGAATGCTAACGCCGCGTTAAGTGGTGAGCAACGCAGACCTCCGACCTAGAATATTGTGCCGTACACACTAAAGCCAAAGCAAACGAAAAATGCCACGCGTTGTGAATCCGTCTTTAACGCTTTGTTAGCTTATTACTTTCCGAGTATTCCAAACTAAAACAATAACTTACTTTGATATTAAACGTGAAGTCGAAATTATAAACATAGCCGAGAACTTCAGGCGATGAACTTAGCATTAACTTGAGCTTAGCCAAAACCGCCAAGCGTGGAGACTCTCGGAACTTCACCCGACAAGGCTCGTATTGGATTTGCTGCTTTCAAGAACAAAACTTTGCCATTAATGAGGCAGAGGCGGAACTGAAATTATCACCAACAAACCAAGCCCAAGCCCAAGCCCAAGCCCAAGCCCAAGCCCAAGCCCAAGCCCAAGCCCAAGCCCAAGCAACATTATGACCGCACAGAGTAAGAATGACCGCTAAAAAATGTAAATGACTACCGCTGATACAACCAAAATATTTGCCAATCAGATTGCTCATTTTTACGATATGCCCTACCTAACATCAGCTATATGAGTTTGATTTTTCAGACTGTAAGCTAACGCCGCATTAAGGGGTGAACAACGCCACCACCCAACCTAAGCTATTGTGCCGTAAACACTAAAGCCGATTCAAACCGAAACTGCCAAGCGTTGTGAATCCCTCTTAAATGCTTTGTTATACGCGGGCTTCCGACCAAACTGCGAACTCATTACCACTTGGTTCTAGAAAATGAAAACGGCAACCGCCAGGAAATTCGAATATAGGGCGAATGATTTCACCACCACTTTGAGCGACTTTCTTTAGAGTACCTTCAATGTCAGAGCTGTAGAATACTAAAAGTGCTCCACCCGTATTAGTTTGGTTGCAGCAATCAGATTTGAAGAAGCCACCGTCTAATCCCTGATTTGAAAAAGCTGTATATTCAGGTCCGTAGTCGACAAACTCCCAACCGAAAACTGAAGAGAAGAATGATTTTGTCAACTCTAAGTCTTTTGCACCAAACTCAACATAATTAAGTTTTTCATGCTGATTCATTTCCTTGCTCCTTGTTGATTGCCCTGATAAGCGTATAACGCCGCATTAAGGTGTGAGCAACGCGACCACTGAACCTAACCACACCACCGTAAACACAGAACCTAACGATGACATCAAAAATGCCAAGCGTTGGGAATCACTCTTAAATGCTTTGTTAGGCGATTGCTAACTACTGTGCACCACCTATTATTTTCTTAATTGAATCTTTAATATCGGCTAAAACCTTGTTATGTGCAGCCATGACTTCACCTGATTCCCCAAACCCTTCAGGATTTACGAATAAGGCCGGTAAATGCGCAACCTCTACGCCTCTTTCTCTATCACTCAGTATTTCAGTTTTGTACTTTAATATTGCATCAATCGTTTGGCGCATACGAGGATTGGAATCCACTTTTCTAGCTTCTAGAAGTGTTAACTCAAACTCCACTACAGAAGGCATATTTTCAAGTACAGGGGCAGCAATTTGAGAAAAAGGCGCCATATTTGGTGCTGGCAGCCTATATGCGTACAGAGCATCTAATCCCATGATCTTGTGATTTTTATCTTGGGTCAGCCAATGTTTAACTCTTTCCCAAGGCACGCCTAATAGAGCCGCGCCTTCCCCCCAATGTGTGGTTACGGGAGAAGATACATTGTCTTCTAACCAGTCTAACGCTTTAGAACAGCCTGTGTATGCGACAAGTTTTGAGTTTGAAGATTTTAATTCTGGCCTTTGTTGAGCTAACAAGCTTATCAACCATTCAAAAGTTATTTCAGGCCCCGCATTCAACAGCATTTCAGCCATTTGATCTGACAAATCAATATAATCAGTTTCTGATAAGTCCATAACTCTGAATCATTCCCTCTTCGCCTAACGCGCAAGTTAAGGTGTGAGAGACGCAGATCCACCCTAACCTAAAATAAACTCTGATAAATCCGTGCCCATTTGGGCACTAAAACCCCAATGCGTTTCGAATCGGCTTGAACGTCTTGTTATTCCGCAACTAAAGTCGGCTATGTTTACGCCTAATCTTTTGATATGACGAGAAATTTTCGGTATGCAGGCAAAAATCGAAGCCGAAGTATTTGGCAGCTCACTACCTTAAATCGCTTTAGCGTCACTCTTTAATTGCTGCGCCATATTAAGGTGCGCTTAAAGCGCTTTAAGGCTAGCATGGAAATGACCAATATTCGCCCTTTTCGCCGCTTTTCCCACCTATTACCCCGCCACTTTCACTCTTAGGCTACAACCACGTACATTCAGCCTGAGAGATCCGTTGCGGAAATAACGCCCTGTTAAGGGGTGAGCAACGCAATACTGAAGCCGCCGCATACCACCTTAATCACTAGAATTAACGCATAGTAAAAATGCCACGCGTTACGAATCCCTCTTGAATTGTTTGTTAGTACGCTGCCCTTAAAGCCTTTGGCACACACCAAGATATTGAAATATAGCACGAAAATTATGGCTTAAAACGCTGACGCCAAAGGGACAACTGCCAAACTAGAACTCACTCTCAAAACACAAGTTGGCGAGAAGAAAAACTTGCTTAACTGACCTATTTTTACCGTTTTCAAGTTAGCAAAGAAGACGGGCTTCAGAACTAAACGCCAGCGCCAAAGAAACTCAGTGTTTGACGAGATTTCCCAGCACCAAAGAAGCCACACCAGCGAAATAGTCCGAAAGTTAGAAACCGTAAACGGTGAAATCAACGCGAACACAACTCATATAGTGCCACCGGAAAGAACGTGAAAGGCACATTTGACCAGGTGTACAGCAAAGAAAAGAAACCAATAAACACCGAAACTTTTAACCTTTGATGCCCATCCAGTACTAACGCCTTGTTAAGGTGTGAGGCACGCAATACAAAAGCCGCTGCATACTACCTTAACCACTAAAACCAACGCATAGTAAAAATGCCACGCGTGCCGAATCACTCTTGAACAATTTGTTATGCTCGTTCTTTTAGGGTTTGCACAAAACTTACAAGCAGCGAAACTTCGGTAGTTTCAAAGCACTCAAGTTTTGGTAATACATAACTGTCGTTCGCTGTTTTTAAAGTAATTTCTTTGAGCACTGTGCCGTCCCTTGAGTAACTTATATAAGAAGATTCAACATCACATACATTCAAATGCCAAAGTGTACTGCTGCCAAGTTTAAGAGTAATACGCCCACCTAGGACCTCAATGCTGTAAAGACCACTTTTATCCGAAAATTTTTGCTGCAGTAATAAGCTAATTGCGGCTATTGAGCTCAAACCTAGCGCTACAAATAAGCTTCCTGGAGCAATAGAAATACAGATAATACCCATAGTGCCGATTAAAATTGCACCTTTATTCAAAGCTTTCTCTTTTTCCCTGAGAAACACAACTTCCTCCTAAGAGCATAACGCCGCGTTAAGTAGTGAGCAACGCTTACCACCTAACCTAAACCATTACACCTTAAACGCTAAACCCAACTTAGAATACAAACCGCCAAGCGTTGGGAATCTGCCTTAAACGCCTTGTTAGGCAAATTCTCCGATGCTAACGGGGTCTTGTAATAAATTAGCCAAAGGCAGAAATAGTGGCTCAGGTAGATTGTCTAGTTCGAACCATTTCCACTGCTTACACTTATTTGGTTCCGTGACCCGAGGCTCTCCACTAGAGCAAGAAGCTACGACAAACAATGTGACATAGTGTTTGCCTTCTTTTTCAAAGATATCGTTGGTGAAACTTAATTTCTTGAAAGCCTCTACAACTAAGCCCGTTTCTTCTAGTGTTTCACGCCGAGCACATTCTTCTATGCCCTCGCCCATTTCAAGGTGCCCACCTGGAGTTGCCCAAGTATGGGCTCCATGAGACCCAATTCGCTCACCAAGTAAAATACGCCCTTCACGTAACACTACAGCTGCCACACCTACTCGTACTTCCTTATTCACTCTATACTCCTTCTGGCCACCAAGTTGCCTAACGCCGCATTAAGTGGTGAGCAACGCAGACCACTGAACCTAAAGCATTGTGCCGTAAACACTAAAGTTGAAGCAAACCCAAAATGCCGAGCGTTGGGAATCCGTCTTAAATGCTTTGTTAGGTATGTTGTTTCAGGTTTTGCCCAAAAACAAACAAGAACATTTCAACTTGTTCGGCTAAGCAACCTGTGGACTTCGCAAAATCACTCGCTACCTTTAGATACTCCGGATATAGCACCGGAGCATTGGTGTAAGTTATTTTCCTCATACACTGAAACTCTCTATACAATTCGGTCTTGATAGCTTGAATAACCCGAACATCTAGAATAAGTGCTTTATTCCCCTCAACTTCACCACCAATAAAATAAAGAAACTTTGAGTATGTAGATAAACCTAACCCATCAATAGCTTTGACTTGATCGTAATGGGATTCCCAATCATCAATTCCTTTTGCTGCATACTTCAACAAGCTAGTGATGACATCTAGTTGACCCAGAACCTTTAAAAAGTTATTCCCTCTCATCCCTGAGGATTAACCCCACATGATTGTAGCTATCACTAATTTTTTGTAATTTTGACTACCCGCAATCTTTTTAAGGTCCTGCCTACGCAAGTTTAATTCGGATTTTCCACCAAACAAAGATGTGATAATTTTCCAAACTTCTGGGTTTTCATCTTTATATTTTAGCCAAGTCGATAACTTCGTTGAGATCGCATGATCTTCAACTGGTAGCTGACGAATTAGCGCTTCGTAATTTTTCACAAGTACCTCTAAATACCTAACGCCTTGTTAAGGTGTGAGGCACGCAATACCTAAGCTTCCGCATACCACCTTAACCACTGAAATCAACGCATAGTAAAAATGCCACGCGTGCCGAATCACTCTTGAACAATTTGTTATGCGCGTTCTCCACGATTGAACGCAACTACGGTAGCGCGTAATCTAATCAACTTAAACTCTGTAAGTAACACTGTAACAAAAGACAATATAGAAACGGAGATAAGTGCAATATTTATCAAGGTATTACCACTAAACTCATAAATACCTGACAGACCACTAAATAGTAAAAGACTGGCAATTATCGATAAAATCGAATCATTAGTTTTCACTTTATACTCATCAGCAGATATATCTTTTATTATCGAAACCGGATTTGAAAGTCCGTCAAGCCTAACTGCAATTTTTCCTTTTTTAATTTTGACTTTTATGCCAGAGCTTCTTAATGAATTAGCTAAATCTTCCATGATTGATTATCTCCATTTCTGCAAGCGCATAACGCCGCATTAAGGTGTGAGCAACGCTGCCACCTAACCCTAAACCTTTGCACCGTAAACACGAAACCCAACCTTGAACTGAGAATGCCAAGCGTTGGGAATCACTCTTAAATGCTTTGTTATCTCTCTTTTTCTTTTGACGGAAACTCTAACTCTTCGTACAAACTTTGAAGACATAGATCAATATTTACCATTGCCGCCTCATAGACTGGGATAGTACTCTCAATGATATCCTTGTCTTCACTGTTAGCACACACGGCTAACTCCATACTACACATCATCGAACACTTGTTGTGAAGTTCAGAAAGTATTGCTTTTGAGATCTCTGATAGGAAGATGAAGTCTTCTTGCTCTATTTCGTGCAGGGCTGTTAGGTGTAACAAAGCGGATTTATCTATATTTGCATCCAAGGCTTCTAAAGTCATATGAAAATCGCCTCGGCTGTCATAAGAACCAATTGCTGCTTCACAGTATTTCTTAAAGTCCACAAGCCTTTTTTGTAGTTTTTTAAACACTCTTATTTTTTCATCTAAAAGGATATCGTGTTTTCTTGAAACAAGTGACAACTCTACTTTTAATCTTTCAATATCAGCAATGTACTCATTTTTAGTACTTTCAACTTTACGAGTAATGTCTTCAATATCTTCTTTTGTCGCTAGATTTTTTCCTTTTTCTGATGAATAGGAAAACAAAAACTTTCGAAACAAAAATATACTTCCGATTCCAAACAACGTAGTTATTTGCAAAAAAATCTTTACTGTTTCCATGATTCATTCTCTGAACTATTGAAGAGAGATAACGCCCTGTTAAGGTGTGAGCAACGCAATACCGAAGCCGCTGCATACCACCTTAACCACTAAAACCAACGCATAGTAAAAATGCCACGCGTTGCGAATCACTCTTGAACAGTTTGTTAGGGAGCATTCTCACAAGGTGTAGTTACACTTCCATCGTTCATACTAAGACCACATTCAAACTCGACATATTCAATGTCAGCTTCCATTTCCTTATCGCCGCAGTAACCATAAACAGTATGAAAATCACGACGCAATAAAGGAGCTGAGCAACTGGGGCAGACTAAATTATACTCTTCCATGATTCCGGATAATTTGGAAACTTCAGCTCTAACCAAAGCTAATTCAGACTCTTTCTTATTAATTAGGTCCTGATTAAGAGAGTCATCACTTCGCAGCCTTTCGATCTCTGACATCATGATGTCCACTCGATCTGATAGAGACTTAGCTAGTTCATCAGGGGAAAGTGCCTTTAGCTCTTGGATTGTAATGTCTCGAGACTTAAGCTGTTCTCTTAAAAGCTCAATAGTCGCATCTTTCTGTGAAGCCAAAGATCTATAAATAGCAAACAGAGCTATTACGAAGCCGACTATTGAAAATACTTTAGTATAAAATACAACTTCTGTTTTCATAATTAACCTATGCTACCTAACGCCCTGCTAAGGGGTGAGCAACGCAATACTAAAGCCGCCGCATACAACCTTAATCACTAAATTCAACGCATAGTAAAAATGCCACGCGTTGCGAATCCCTCTTGAGCAGTTTGTTAGTCGCGAGGCACCGAGCGACAATTTTAAGCCAAACTAAACTTTGCGAACAACAAGCTTTATGTGTTTTGATGCACTTAAGTCAGGCGTAGTCTCAAAGCAGCTACTCAATGAAACCACTTGGAACAGCCAACGCCGCAGAAAACGGACTGACAACACCAAAAAAGCGCTTTTGGAAAACCAATCTTACAGTGCGGACTTTCAACAAAGTCACTGAAACCACGTGGAACTTACCACATCAGAGAAAACGTCCTTTCAGCAAGTAAATAAGCTTTTAAACCAACAAACTCACCGAGCAGATTTGCAACCAAAAACAGATTTTCGATTACCCCGCTCTATCACCACCAAAGAACGAAACAACCGCTTGGAAAATAGTAATGCGTTGATTTAGAACCGATGAAACTGAGCTTTGACCGTCGAAGATGGAACTATGAATCAAACAACCAGTAGCCAAGTTTTGAGCTTAGAAACATGATTTTGACTGCTAGCTTTTTCTGGCGACTAACGCCGCGTTAAGGGGTGAACAACGCCACCACCTGACCTAAACCATTGTGCCATAATCACAAAAGCTAAACTTTGAACCAAAACTGCCAAGCGTTGAGAATCCCTCTTGAACGCTTTGTTATGTGCGTGCTAAACGGTAGCGCCTTATAGTGCCCTCGTTTTCACTTGTGTAGTTGCCAAGATACTCACCGCCACAGTTTTCGATAACCTTTTGGGACGCTGGATTGTCAATTGAACAAGTAACAATAACTGAGTCAGTGACTATATGGTCTCGCACCCAAGCGAGGAGAAATGAGGCTACACCTTTACCACGAGCTGACGGTCTAGTTTCGTAGCCAACGTGTCCAATAACATTTTCTACGTTGGCATTAGTACCTTTACGAACTCGAATAGCGCCTAAGATTTCAGAGTCAGATACGCAATAATAAGTTGTGCTAGGTAAATAACCGTTTGGTAACTCAGAAGTTGCCTTAGAACGTTCAACCAAACCGGATAAATAAGCTCCAGGCTCTTGCTCAACGCCGGAATATTTAGGGATACCCGACTCCAAACATTCTTTCGCGTAACTCACTAATATTGGAGCTAAATCTGGACTCGCTTCTACTACTTCCATGTCAATTTTCCTCAAAAGCACATAACGCCCTGCTAAGGGGTGAGCAACGCAATACAAAGCCGCCGCAAACCACCTTAATCACTAAATTCAACGCATAGTGAAAATGCCACGCGTTGCGAATCCCTCTTGAGCAGTTTGTTAGTCGCGA
>NZ_RBWD01000029.1:0-18743 GCF_009361695.1 Vibrio sp. VGrn 2
TAAAACTGAGTTTTGACCATTGCCGATAGATCTGTGTACCAAATAGACTACTGCCAAATTTTTAGGTCAGAAACATGATTTTGATTGCTAGCTTTTTCTGGCGACTAACGCCCTGTTAAGGTGTGAGCAACGCAATACCGATGCCTCCGCATACCACCTTAAACACTAAACGCAATGCATAGTGAAAATGCCACGCGTTGCGAATCACTCTTAAACAGTTTGTTATATTTCAAATATGTATGAACCATTGACTGCTTCAAGAAAAACCACTTTATTGAACACACTTTTATCAATTTTGTTTTTCAATATATCTATACTTTCTTCATAGTGCCCGTAATTGATCGCGTCTATTAATATCAGCCACCATTGCTCATAATTATCATAGTAAGGTGCTATTTTTGAGGATTTTCTCTCAATGCAATACTTAGCATTTTTAAGCATTTCTTCCACAACAAGACAACCCTCTTCATACTCGTCGAATACCCCGCATTTGAATACTTGCTGATTTTCTTTAAGTTCATGGCGCTCGAAACTCACAGACAATCCATCTGATATAATATAAAGCCTTTTATTAAATACGCTCTCAGCTGTATCAAATGAATGGAGTAGTTCCAGTAATAACTTGCCATTTCGTTTCAAATTGCCAAACGGTCTTCTAATTTTGAAGTGAACATAAAATCCAACGTCCCATAAGTTGCAATCATAAGCTTTAAGGCTATTTTCCAAATAGGATAGAATTCTCATCCTGTCATCATCATAGCGCCTCAAAGCTCCCTGATATTCGTAGTGGTCGTTGAGTCTAGTAACTTCAATCGCAATATTTTCATTAAGTAAAAAGTCAGGGGGAACATTACCTTCTGGCTCAAATATTAAACTATGATGGGATATCGATTTTAAGTAATTCTCTGCCAACTTTTCTTCTTCATTCATAGTTGCTAATCTCAAATTGAAATATAACGCCGCATTAAGGGGTGAACAACGCAAACCACCCGACCTAAGGCATTGTGCCGTAAACACTTAAGCTAATTCAAACCAAAACTGCCAAGCGTTGTGAATCCCTCTTGAATGCTTTGTTAGTTGCCAAACCTAAAGCTTTGGTTTGAAGTCGATTGCCGTTTTGACAACACTCGTTTTATGTGCTTTGAAAAACTCAGTTCAGGCGCAGTTTCAAAGCGTTTGTCACTGAAACCACTTGGAATTTACAACGCCGTAGAAAACAGGCTTTGAACACCCAATAAACCTTTTGGAACGACAATGCAACAGAGCAGACTTTCAACAAACTAATCGGCTTCTGAAACAGCAAACCCAAACCGCACAAGAAACCAAAGCACGACTTTCACAAACCCAAATAACTAGAAATTGAAATGCGAAAAACCTAGCCAAAAACACATGGACATTAGCCCTAAACATTCTGCTTTAGCTGCGTTTTCCTCGTTGGCAACTAACGCGCAAGTTAAGGTGTGAGAGACGCAGATCCACCCTAACCTAAAATAAACTCTGATAAATCCGTGCCCATTTGGGCACTAAAACCCCAATGCGTTTCGAATCGGCTTGAACGTCTTGTTATTCCGCAACTAAAGTCGGCTATGTTTACGCCTAATCTTTTGATATGACGAGAAATTTTCGGTATGCAGGCAAAAATCGAAGCCGAAGTATTTGGCAGCTCACTACCTTAAATCGCTTTAGCGTCACTCTTTAATTGCTGCGCCATATTAAGGTGCGCTTAAAGCGCTTTAAGGCTAGCATGGAAATGACCAATATTCGCCCTTTTCGCCGCTTTTCCAACCTATTACCCCGCCACTTTCACTCTTAGGCTACAACCACGTACATTCAGCCTGAGAGATCCGTTGCGGAAATAACGCCCAATTAAGGTGTGAAGCACGCAATACCTATGCTGCTGCATGGTACTTCAACACAGAAACCACCGCATAACAAAAATGCCACGCGTGCTGAATCACTCTTAAATTGTTTGTTAGCTTTTAAGCCGCTGAGCTACTCTTTCTTCGTTTCCAAATATAGACTCCTAAAGGAATCAGGACAGTTCCCAGAATGAACTGCCAATTACTGATTACCACCCCCCAAGACATATTAATAATCGATTTTTCGTACTTCACAACTATGGGTATCTGATTTGTGTAAATATTATTTGAATTTTCTGAAGATTTTGACTCAGCTACGAGTATCAGAGGATCACCAACTGAAGCTCTTGATGGTTTTATTTGCCATACCCATCTAGATTCAACAAAAGGACTAAGAACTTGATGTTCTGGAGATAAACTAGTCACCTCAAATCCATTGCCAACTATGTTCAATTTTAAGGTCTTAAATTTATTATCAATCTGAACTATTTCTCCATCAGTCCATTTTGACATCCTGTAAATAGCGTCACCTGATTTTAACTTTGATAGAGCACCACTCACATCTTCGTTGTTTGGAGACATTCTTTTAGCAATCTCTTTTAATTCAATTACAGCGCTTTTTATTTCAGATTTATTCATGACATTTGGTCTATTTGCAAAGCGCATGGAAGGAATGACCGTCACATAAATAAAACCCGAATTTGAATCTTCTAGGAGTTCTGGATAGACAATTTCCAGTTTTGCGAATTCCAATTCATCTTCAATGAATTTCTTTTCTATATTGTTAACTTTATTAAAAAAAGTTAAGACATCCCCATTGTCAATTACTTTTTTCTGCTCATCGCTTAGTAATCTGCCTGCAAGTTCATTACCTATTTTATTTATACAGGCAGCAATATCTGACGCGTCTTTCTTCTGAAATGGTACCTTATCTACTTCTACTTCCCAACCAGTCATTAACTCATATATATCAGTGTACGAAGTACTAATCTTTGTTTCCCTAAGTCCATTTCTGTTAGTGCTTGCTAATACCATCTTGTATTCTGGGGTTACCAGAATATCGAGGTTATAATTTGATTCAATTATTTTAAGCTTCTTCTTACATTCGGTCGTGCTACACTGAATTTCAGAGTCATATCCTGAGGTACCTAGCCTAAATTCACATATATCCTTGGTAAACTCAAAAATCAAAAGAGAGGAGCTTTCACTCCTTGCGTCTATAAGATTTTCCTCTATTTCCTCAGCATAAATGAACGTAGGGAACGTAGAAAACAAAAATATTAGACATTTCAACTTATTCACATATCCTCCTTGAAAGCTAACGCCCTGTTAAGGTGTGAGCAACGCAATGCCGAAGCTGCTGCATACTGCCTTAAACACTAAACGCAACGCATAGCAAAAATGCCAAGCGTTGCGAATCACTCTTAAACAGTTTGTTATATGTAACTGTTCACTCAAACCAACCCGAAAGGTCTGTCTTCGTTTTGCTTATTTTTTCGAAATACTGACTACCAATAGCAATACCAACAGTCGTAAGCCTTAGGTTATTTATACCTCGGCTTGTCCATACACTGAAAAGTTTTTCCATATAAGGACGAACCTCAATACAATGTTTGATTATTTCGACATCACTCATTCGGTGACTTATATATGCACTAACTACTTTTTTTTGTGTTTCTAAAGGGATGTTTAATCTATTGAGCTTTTTATCAAGCCCGTCTTCAGGGAGGAACCAGACACTATATTTACTTTTGTCTGTTAAGCAGGTTGAAATAAACTCTTGCCTTAATTCATTGCTTAAGCCTAATCCCTCAACAATCGATTCATCAAATCCCCTTTGGAATAATTCAGGAAATACATTTTTAAAAGAAGATGCTAAGCTTGGTTGGTTGTTATCAAATGTAACACATCCCGAAAACTCAAGATGTTGATAACATGATGGATGCGTTGATATTTCAGTAAGTAATGGCTTGACGAACTCATCTAAAAAATTTCCCAACATGGCATAATTTCTTATTCCCGCTTGAGTGCAACTTCTTAGGAAGAAAATTATTGACAACGTCACAACATGAGTTTTTGTTAGTTTAGGAATAACTTTTAAAGACTCTTTAAAAACAATACCTTTAAGACTGCGAGCATCCTCACTACAAACTTGAACTAACGCATCAATTAATAAATCACCTAACTCATCATCACCAGTTTTTGCATATTCAACCTGAATATCGTAGAGGCAAGATTGAAAGTTTGGGTCACTCGCTTTAACAAACTCCTCACCAAACTCTTTTTTTAGCTTTGAGATAGCTTTATTAGTTACTTCTCTTGCTCTCTTAGTGGCTATGTTAGCAGCTAATTCTGATAGTTCTAAAAAATTCCTTTCAAATAGATCATTTGCTATATCTTTAACGTCAGAATATGACACCCCGATGTTCTGCTCGATATGAACATCCCCTTTTGTTTGAACCGCAATAGCTTTTTCTTTGACTATTTGCTCTTGCTTATCCCCCAACATTAATCCTTATCCTTCCTACCATAATTTATCTCTAACTTAACATTTCCAGTAGTCTGAATTCCATTTCCTCGTTTAACATCCTGGCTTTGAGTCAACCTTCTTTTGCTGAACTTTGCACCGAAGAAAATACCCACAACGGCAAGACCTAAACTGATATAAGTTGCTATATCAACACCAATAGTTTGGTTCAAAAAATCTAACATTCCACTCTCCTAAAGCAGACTAGCCACATTGTTGCATATAACGCCGCATTAAGGGGTGAACAACGTATTACACCCGAACTAAACCATTGTGCCGTAAACACTTAAGCTGATTCAAACCAAAACTGCCAAGCGTTGTGAATCCCTCTTGAATGCTTTGTTAGTTGACAAACTTGAGGCTTTAATTTGAAGTTGATTACCGCTTTGCCAATACTAACTTGACGTGTATTGAGAAACTCAAATCAGGCGCAGTTTCAAAGCGCCTGTCACTGAAACCACTTGGAATTTACAGCGCCGTAGAAAACGAACTTTGAACACCAAACAAACCTTTTGGAACGACAATGCAACAGTTCAGGCTTTCAACAAGCTAATCAGTAGCTGAAACAGAAAACCCAAATCGCACAAGAAATCAAAGCACGATTCTCACAACCCAAAATACGAAAACCTAGCCAAACACTCACGAACACTAGCCCTAAACATTCTGCTTTAGGTAGGTTTTTCCTCGTTGGCAACTAACGCCGCGTTAAGGGGTGAACAACGCCACCACCGAACCTAAACCATTGTGCCGTAAACACTAAAGCTGAATCAAACTGAAAATGCCAAGCGTTGAGAATCCCTCTTAAACGCTTTGTTATGTGAATTTTTCACACTCCCAAAAGAGGCAGATTCTTACGCTGATGATAGGTTAAAGCTAACTCTAAACAGGTCTTGATGACCGTCTCTGGTAGCGGTTTCGATAAGGACAGAACTATTGCTCTGTTACCCTGAAACACCAATTCGTCACTATACAACTCCCGAAATGTATCGATTAGCTTAGTTTGGCAATTAAAGAATAGGTAATAACTATTAGGAGACTTAAGCTTCCAGTCCATTCTTAACGGACTGCCAGTTTTTACACTGTAACTTGGCTCACCCCATTTGAGAGTTTCATCGACCTCACCCAGTTCCAACTCAGATGCGACTTGAAAGACTAAATTTCGCAGCTCTTCTAACCTAACACGAGCATTATCTGGATACTCATCGAAACGATCTTTGACTACCTTGTCCATTGGAATCTCCTATTCACATAACGCCCAATTAAGGTGTGAGGCACGCAATACGGTGCTTCCGCATACCACCTTAACCACTAAAACCAACGCATAGTAAAAATGTCACGCGTGCCGAATCACTCTTAAATTGTTTGTTAGGTGCGTAGCTTAATCTTGCACTAATCTGACCCATTTTGCCCGCCATGCCTGTGCTTCCATTGGGTCTGGCCAGAACTCTTTTTGCTTACTTATTAAGCCATTTTCAACGGTATGAAAAGTTATAGCTCGTGCTTTTTGGACACTATCTGTAATTGATACATCAGTGACAACTGTTTCACCGTCGCAAACTACAGAGTGAATTGTAAACTCCCAAATACCATTCGCTGGGTAATAGGAATTGATAGCCGTAAAGTTATCTCGGCCAATAATAAGTTCACCAGACTGCGGCCAGAAACCCTCAAAGTCTGGGCTAAGCCACTCGCTTGCTTTGGCAAAGTCATTTGTTTTCATCGCATCCCAAAAAGCTAGGACGACTTCCTTTGAGTTCATGATTTTCTCCAAGCACCTAACGCCGCGTTAAGGGGTGAACAACGCGATACCACACAACTTAAACCATTGTGCCATAAACACAAAAGCTAAACTTTGGACCAAAACTGCCAAGCGTTGAGAATCCCTCTTAAACGCTTTGTTATGTGTATAATCCTAAATGCTTTTCGATGAAGGTTAAGTCAGCGTCAAAGAAGTCTCCACGAGGAATATCGGTAGGAATAAACCAGTAGAAAGTCTGCTTCCGTTCTGGGTCTACGGCTGCTGGTTCTTGGTTCGGTAGAGCCTCTAAAACTACATAACTTATTTCTCCACCATAGCTATTTTGAGCAGTGTGATTACCTAGAACCTTAAGACCATTTAAACCTGTTTCTTCCCATAGTTCCCGTATAGCGGCTTGCTCACCACTTTCACCAGAATCAACTGAACCGCCTGGAAATTCAAAAACCATACCTTTACCACGTCGGTAACGGTTCTGAACAAGAACTTTACCTTGTTTTACCACTACAGCCATTGATAGATTTTTCAAACTGAACTCCTTTCCAAGCGGATACACATAACGCCTTGTTAAGGTGTGAGGCGCGCAATACCGAAGCCTCCGCATAACACCTTAACCACTAAAACCAACGCATAGTAAAAATGCCACGCGTGCCGAATCACTCTTGAACAATTTGTTAGATTAACACAAGCACATGAATTAAAATGTGTTTTTAAAACTTTTAAGTTCATAAATGAAAGAAAAATTACTCACTATATTCAAAACAACATGGAAAAAGATAAAAACACTAGACCGAGCGCTAATCGTCGCAATTATAGCTGTCATCGTGCCTTACTTTACTTGGATGGAAGATTCATCCAGTAATGATAAGAAAGATGCATATGAAATTTACTCGCAGTATTTGAAATACCGAAATGATTGTGAGAACAAAAATTTATGTTCTGGTTTAGACGACATCACTTTAGTATCGGCAGAACGCATCCACCTACTATTTAGTGACGACGTAGGTTGGAACGAAACCATTCGATACATGTATAAGTATGAGCCTGCTTACTTTACAGAAATGGAATGTCGCACACTGTCTCGGGACTTTTTAAATTACTTAAGAAAAATCAAAATCCCGTTCACGTGTAAGCAGCAGAACTAACAGTAACCCGTATAATGATATGGCAAATTATACGGGTTAATCTAACGCCTTGTTAAGGTGTGAGGCACGCAATACCGAAGCTCCCGCATAACACCTTAACCACTAAAACCAACGCATAGTAAAAATGCCACACGTGCCGAATCACTCTTGAACAATTTGTTATAAAGATTTTTTCTCAGTTGCCTTTTCATAGTCATTGAGTGCTCTATTGATGTGATACACAGAAAACAAGGCACTACCATCATTGAGCATATAAAAGTCTAATGGTAGGAAGATAACACCAGAAATAAGAAGGCTTGGCTCAAATCCAGTAACAATGGAGTAAATCGATAGTAAAAATGTTATGAACCCAAAGCCAGCTATGAGCAATCCAAACACCAAGTTATAAGAAGCAATAACCTTATCTAGGATGTTTAATCTGATCCGGTACGACAAAAGTTCTACATCAGAAATATCAGGTAAAAGTTGGACTGTTTTCAAAACATGTCTGAAAGAGACCGTCGCCCCAACCCTTTCATTAAGTACATAAACTGCTTTTAACATTGGGAAGCTAACACGAGTACCATGAATACCTTTAAAACACTCAATATCTAGCTCATTTTTTAAATGAGTCTTTAGTTCTTCCGAGACACTCGGTTCTTGTAAAGCTGATAAAATTTGAGCGATTCTATTTTTTCTAAGTAAGAAGTAGTACTCGGTTACTCTAGGAGCATTTATAGCAATAGTTACGATCACTACAACAATCGCAATCCAGTAATCACCACTTTTTAGTAACTCAACAACTAAGTCCATTTATCGCAAAAGTCTCCTAATCTTTATAACGCCCTGCTAAGGGGTGAGCAACGCAATACCGAAGCCACCGCATACCACCTTAACCACTAAATTCAACGCATAGTAAAAATGCCACGCGTTGCGAATCCCTCTTGAGCAGTTTGTTAGTTTGCAAACCCAAAGCGTTGATTTTACGTTATTTTAAATTTTGAAAACAATAAACTCTATGTGTTTTGATGCACTCAAGTCAGGCGTAGTTTCAAAGCGGCTACTCAATGAAGCCACGTGGAACAAACAACGCCGCAGAAAACGAACTGACAACACCAAAAAGCACTTTTGGAAAACCAATCTCACAATGCGGACTTTCAACAAAGCCACCGAAACCACATGAACATACCACACCAGAGAAAACGCCATCTCAGCGAGTAAATCAGCTTTTGTACCAACAAACTCAACGAGCAGAGTTTCAGCAAAAAAGTTCGACTCAGTTAACCCCAAAGTCACCGTACCAAAGAACAAACCAAACGTTGAAACGATGCCAATTTTGGATTTTCACCACTCTAGTTAACACTAAAATTGAAAGCCAATACGACAACTTAAACCTTGAGCTTTTACCACTAGATCTTGCGATATAGCTGCGTTTTTCCTCTTGCAAACTAACGCCCTGTTAAGGTGTGAGCAACGCAATACCTAAGCTTCCGCATACCACCTTAAACACAAAACGCAACGCATAGCAAAAATGCCAAGCGTTGCGAATCACTCTTAAACAGATTGTTATGTTTATGTTTATGCTACGTTAGCCCAAGAACATATTTCGTCCGCCAAGCCACTAACAGAGGTGTGTCCCCCAACGGAAATACCTTGCTTATTCATATGCCAATCAAATTTATCAAGAGTATTTTCAATTGAAACTATTTGTTCTTTGTTTAACTTTTCTACTTCATCGCCAGGCATCAATATAAAGACGGATGCTTTATTTCCCTTGCCTAACTTAACCGCCGATTCAACATCTCTAGCCGCTTTCAGTAGATTAAGTTCAATTCTTTGAACGTTAGAATAGACTGTCGAAGCGAGCCCTCCAACAAGGTTTCTGTTATCTCGAAACGGTACGAAAAGTTCATGTGCCCCCAAGTCATCCTCGATGAAAATTGAACTATCAGCAGGTACAAACTCTTCAAATTGTAATGCAGCTTTTATTTTTAACTCATCAACCAAGCAGGTATACAGTTTATCTGTGTTAACGGAGTTAAAACGCTTTGTATTACCGGGAACACGGATTTTTTTCTGCAAAGGAACAGTCTGTTCAAACAGACTGGTTAAAACCTCATCAACAGAGAAACCTTGAGCATAACCAGAGTTATCGTATGCAATTTGTGGGATCGGTGATGACTTTTTATTTTGACGTAAACTTTCACCGACTATTGAAGTCACCAACTCTGCATGATAAATACCACGTTCACCATACAGGCACTTTACTCTTTCGAAATAGCTCAACAGCCTGCTATGGACTCGCCCATTTTCGACAAATCCAACACCAATATTAAGTTTCTCGCCAGTAGCTAAGTCAGGTGTCCACCTGATATTAAACCACTCACCTTTTACTAGGCTTTTCTCAGTATTTTGTCCTAATAGCTTTTCAAGATTGTTCATTTAAGCCACCAGTAGCCCCGTTTTATCCTTAATCCTCGATACGCTAAGATGCGCACGAGCTTCAAGGAAATGCTGAAGGTGTGATGAGCAATCTTCATCGAGTAGTGCATCACACCATTTAATTAATTCTTGGTGAGCTTTTCTAAAAGCCTCTGGGTGCTCTTTACTCGACTCAATTAAGGATGCAGATAAAGGCAGTGGGTAGTTGTTATCTTGGTACAATCCGTCAAGTAGCTTATTCTCATACACACTTTCCACCACTAAATGCTCTTTAGTCCACTTTTCCGAAACAGGCACATTGCCATGATCAATGACGTAAAAGTCATTGTATCCTTTGACTGTTATATTTCCTGTGTTCCTATCTTGATTTGCAACCCAATCATCGAACGCAAGCATATTAGGGAATGACTTCCACTTTTTTAACTGCTCTAAGCATTGATTAAACGCCAACATATTTTCCATCTTCAGATATGTATTGGGAGTCGTCCCAGACTCTTCGCTAGCCCATCCCCAATAGTAGTCACCAGAACATTCAAAGTCACCTTTGAAATTATTTTCTATCACTTCTTTAGGGATTTGTATGACGGCGACTTTCTTAGGTTGCGGTATACCAGAGGCGTGCGCCACTAGGTAACCAGTAATTTCGTTGATTAAGCCACGAGGATGACATTTGGGATAAACTTTTACATAGAAACGACCAGCTTTGTTATCTATCCACTTAACACTAGCCAGGTGTGTTGCTGCCATTCGACCATCAGACGTATGCTCCAGAGGAGCTATATATTTATCAAACGATAAAATCTGTACGATATCGCTCATTTTATTTTCCTTTTTTATACTTATATAGCTGCCTGAGCCATACAAACTAGCCGGATTCTAACACTTACCTATTTGGTTGCATATTGTTTCGTATTAGATGATTGAGGTAGACCTGACAATAAACATAACGCTCTGTTAAGGGGTGAACAACGCAATACAAAAGTCTCTGCAAACCACCTTCAACACTAAAACCAACGCATAGTGAAAATGCCACGCGTTGCGAATCCCTCTTAAACAGTTTGTTAGGCTTAAGGCGCAAACTTCTGCTTATATTTGTTAAGAAGAGAGCTAAGCTCAGATGGTTTCATTGCGAATACATTTGCAATACAAGCCTCCGCACCTCCAATAGCACAGGCTGCTTTTTGAGCAACTCTCCATTTTTTACACTTAGGAGAAAGGGCTATCGAAACCACCTTGTTATTGCTAATTGTTACCACAGAAAAAGACTCAACCTCTGACCAAGAGAGAGACCACTTCCGGAAACCTATTTTAACTTCAAATCCTTCAGCGTCTATTTTTAATGCTGTAGCTGAGGGCAATAGGACTAGAATGGTGACAACAACCCCCAAAGAGAAAATGATAGTCGCTACCCATCCCCACCAGTGCCCTAAAGAAATCAAATAACACCCCAACAAGGTCATTCCTATTCCACACAAAAGAACAATCAAGCCTTTGACACGGCTCCCTAAAATAATTACCGGTTCCATTTCATTTCCTTATAGTGAGCCTAACGCCCTGTTAAGGGGTGAGCAACGCAATACAAGAGCCGCCGCATACCGCCTTAAACACTAAAACCAACGCATAGTGAAAATGCCACGCGTTGCGAATCCCTCTTGAACAGTTTGTTAGGCTATTGACCCTCTGAGATTCTCACGTACGTCCCATTGAAGGTGACATTTAGCCCGCCACAACCGTTGTCTTTGCTCACTACGAGGGTATCTTGATCTAACAAAACTTGGAGAGTACAGCCGTCAACGTCATAGTCTATTTGATTACCTTTTAACGTTACAACTCCGTCGATTTCTCCAAAATTTACAAGGCCAGAAGAAGAGCCACCTACCCAAACTGATGTACCAGATAGTTCGTATGTGTTCGAACCCACCTTAGTCAAGTCAATAAAGGCAGTGTCAGTATCCAATTGATCATTGTTATACCGCTCATAATGCCCCTGAAAATCAGGAAAGACTGCTGCATATACAGGCGATGAAATAAGCAACATACTTAGAGCTACGCAAACTGTTTTCAAGCTCAAATTCTCCTCAATAGCCTAACGCCCTGTTAAGGGGTGAGCAACGCAATACTGAAGCCGCCGCATACCACCTTAAACACTGAAACCAACGCATAATGGAAATGCCACGCGTTGCGAATCCCTCTTAAACAGTTTGTTAGTTTGTAAACCCAAAGGATTGATTTTACGTTATTTTACACTTTGCAAACAACAAACTTTATGTGCTTTGATGCACTTAAGTCAGGCGTAGTCTCAAAGCGGCTAGTCAATGAAACCACTTGGAACAAACAACGCCGCAGAAAACGAACTCACAACACCAAAAAGCGCTTTTGGAAAACCAATCTTACAATGCGGACTGTCAACAAAGCCACTGAAACCACGTGAACTTACCACACCAGAGAAAACGTCATTTCAGCGAGTAAATCGGCTTTTGTACCAACAAACTTAACGAGCAAAGTTTCAGCAAAAAAGTACGACTAAATTATCCCAAAAGTCGCCGCACCAAAGAACAAATCAACCGTTGAAACGATGCCAACTTGGAATTTTCACCACGCTAGTTAACACTGAAATTGAACGTCGATACGACAATTTCAACTTTGAGCTTTTACTGGTAGATCTTGCGATATAACTGCGTTTTTCCTCTTGCAAACTAACGCCCAATTAAGGTGTGAGGCACGCAATACGATGCCCCCGCATACCACCTTATTCACTTAAACCAACGCATAGTAAAAATGCCACGCGTGCCGAATCACTCTTAAATTGTTTGTTAGTACGCTGTTTCTAAACCTTTTGGTTTACACCAAGGTGTTGAAATATAACACGAAACTATTGGCTTAAAACGCTAAAGCTAAAGGGACAACTGCGAAACTAGAACTTAACCTCAAAACGCAAGTTGGCTAGAAGAAAAACACGCCCAACTACCCTATTTTGACCAGTTTCAAATTAGCAAAGGATTCGGTCACCGAGCTTTGACAACCAGACCAAAGAACCGAATTTAAGGTAAAAAACCAACCACTCAAGAGAAGCCGCGCCCACGAAATAGCCAAAAAGTTAGAAGCCGTAAACGGTGAAGTCAAAGCGAACACTCCGCATATAGTGCCACCGGAAAGAACGTGAAAGGTACGCCCGTTCAGGTGTGAAGCTAGGGAACGAAACCAATAAACACCAGAACTTTTAACCTTTGATGCCAATCCCGTACTAACGCCTTGTTAAGGTGTGAGGCACGCAATACCGAAGGTTCCGCATAACACCTTAACCACTAAAGCCAACGCATAGTAAAATGCCACGCGTGCCGAATCACTCTTGAACAATTTGTTATACGAATTTTTTCAGTGCCAACACTTGCTGTTCAAATAACTCACAATCTGACTTTGAGTATGACTTAGCGACATTAACCCATTGAACGCCCGTTTCATCTATGTGGTGAAACTCGACTTGAAGTGCATATTTAGAACAACGAAAAAGAGCAAAAACCAAACCTACAACCGTCAGACTAAGAACTAAAACTAGTAGCCATTGTGGCACCTCTTCCAACCTTGGAATAACTAACCAAACTGCCCCTGAAAAAACACACACCCAGAATAAAACTTGACCTAAATTATCAAGAAAACTTAACTTTTTAACCCTAACATTGTTTATCTTAGACAAAGGATATGAGTCTTTCTTAAACCTGAACTCTTTTGAATCCAAGCTAAAATCAGTATTTTTGTACATAATTTCCCTCTATTCGTATAACGCCGCATTAAGGTGTGAGCAACGCTACCACGAAACTTAACCATACCACCATAAACACAAAACCCAACGATGGAATGAAAAATGCCAAGCGTTGGGAATCACTCTTAAATGCTTTGTTAGCATGTTGTTTCCACAACAAATGCGTTGACTTGTGAGCGTGTAGTGAAACGTACTTTATTGCCCTGAAAATCACTGAACAATTGCTGATGAAACTGCCGTGAGCTTTTGGACTCTCGAACCGTGTATTCAGAAGCCCATTTCAATAACTCTCGAAAATTCTTCTCCGCCTGTTCCACATCAAGTTGCTTTGAGCTCTCTGAACCACGAGCATGCAGAGAACTCTCACACACGGACCACTCCAAATCCAAGAACAACAGCGTATCAGCGGAAGGAATGAGCTGTTCCGCTAAGGCACCAAATACCCCTTCAACCACCCAGCTATGTTGAGAACGTAAACTAACAATTTCATTTTCGATTGCTCTAGGAGAGCGTTTCCGGTTATAGCCACCTGGCTCCCATACAATCGAGTCCAAGTTAACTTCTTGCAACTGGAGCTTTCGAGACAACAGATCTGACAACCAACTCTTACCTGAACCAGAATTGCCAATGATGAGAATTTTCTTCATGTTGCTCCTACATGCTAACGCCCAATTAAGGTGTGAGGCACGCAATACCAAAGCTGCCGCATGCCACCTTAATCACAAAAAATGACGCATAGTGAAAATGCCACGCGTGCCGAATCACTCTTAAATTGTTTGTTATGCATTTGTTATAAGCCAAATTTTTCTCGCGTCATTTGAACGGCTTTATCAATGATGTCAAGATTTTGGTCTGCGTCTGGATAAACAAATGCTTCGTTTATACCAAAGTCGTCTTCCAATCTTTTTAAGATTATTGGTTTAAGTGAATGGGCAATTTTATATACACGACGCCCAGCATAACTGGTGTGCGTTGATGCTGTGTACATCAGTTGATCCATTGGCACTGCATTTCGATGGTATATGAAAGCTCCTTTCTGATTCAGTATGCGCTGTCCATATTTAATCTTATCGAGTTCAATGACAGGGGTAACTGTCGGTAGTCCATCTTTCGATAGTTTTGTACACAACTCTCTAGCATGACGCTCTCGCTCACTTGCATCCATCAATGACCCATCGGGCTTTTGACAATACCCAATACTTCCCGAGGCATAGAGCCCCATCATTTCTTTGACACGAGAATAAATATCAAACATGTACACACTGCAATCTTTTTCTGGCATCTCACAACATGCAAAGTAGAGAGCTATTTTAGGATCATAACTGAAATCGATTAAGTCCGTCGGTAAGCCATAGTGTTGTGCTAAATATGCAATAGATTCAAACGATAGCTCTTGAGAGCCAAGAGTTCTTAAATTGTCATAAAAATCGTCCAAAATTTGGAAAGACTGTTTTTTATATTCCTCTAGGTCGATTTCTGGGAGTAAAACCTTTGAGTTAAAACCTACATCGACTTCAGACCATTTCAGATCATGGTTAGAGATAAAGTATCGGTAAAAGGTGGATATACACACAAAGTCATAATTTGCCATGCCTCTAAAGAATAACTCACCATCTACCTCTTTGTTAAAGAACACATCTTCAACTTGTTCAATAGTTGTTAAATCCGTTTGATACCACTGCCTAAAATCAAATGTTGGAAACTGCATAAACAACTCCGAAGTTAATAAAAATGCATAACGCCGCATTAAGGTGTGAGCAACGCTACCACAAAACTTAACCAGATCACCGTAAACACAAAACCCAACGATGGAATGGAAAATGCCAAGCGTTGGGAATCACTCTTAAATGCTTTGTTATATTAATTGACCACAGCAATTTTTGTATTTCTTTGTTGAACCGCACGGACAATCAGAGTTTCTAGATGGCTTAGAAAACTCAAAACCTTTTAACTCACTGTTTTCTCTTTTAAGGCGTTCTATTTCTTGTTGCATTAACATTTGTTGCACTGAGTTATTTATTAAACTCTCGACATCACTTTCTGACATCCCATCGTCTGACATCATGAGAGGTGTTACGTAGGCTAAAATGGATACGATTAAAGCTAGAAATGCATACAGTTCAGAGCGGCTTTTAGGAAGGTATTGGCTAACTGATGAAAACTCTGGAACTTCTTCATTAATCTTTTGCTTTACCTCTTCACGCGATAGCCGCTGTTCTTTAGCTTCATCAAGCACTTGAGCATAACGTTGTAATTGTTCTATCGTTTTACTCGGTGCATTTATTATTTCAATTACATTTCCTAAGACGTTGAATACCCCGTCAGGAACACTTCCCATACCACCACACTTCGGACACGGACCAGATCGGTTTCCAGTCATTGTCATTTGTAAGCAATTCTCGACAAATATGCCGGATGGGAATGGAGTACCACAGTTATCACAAAATGCTGGAATCATCGGCATAATCGAATCTCCTTACTAATTAATATAACGCCAAATTAAGGTGTGAACAACGCTAACACCTTACCTAAAGCATTGTGCCATAAACACTAAACTGGCTTGAAGTGAAAGCGCCGAGCGTTGTGAATCACTCTTAAATTTATTGTTAGCAGACAACCTACAACGCGAGTTTAAACCCTTCATGTGTTGCTTTGAATCCAAGCTTTTCATAGAACCTGATTGCATCTGGGCGCTGCTTGTCACTTGTTAACTGAACAATTGTACAGCCTTTGCTTTTTGCCAGTTCGATGGCATGTGCGAACATTTGCTCACCGAAGCCTTGTCCACGATAGTCACTATGGATTCGTACACCTTCGATAAGACAACGCCAACTGCCAATATGTGTCAGATAGGGAATAAAAGTAATTTGAAGCATCCCGACTAGAGAGTTTTCCAGTTCAACAACAAGTAATTCGTTGTTTGGGTCTCGTGCAATTGCTTCGAACGCTTCAATATACGCACTATTCAGCGGGACAGACGCGTCTTCTCTTTTGCTACCAAGCGGGTCATTTGAAAGCAAAGCAACAAGACTTTCCAAATCTTCAAAATCAGCTGAACGATACTTTAATTCCATCTATAGTTCCTTGTTACCTCTGACTGCTAACGCCGCGTTAAGTAGTGAGCAACGCTACCACCTAACCTAAACCATTACACCTTAAACACAAAACTCAATTTAAGCTGAGAATGCCACGCGTTGTGAATCTGCCTTAAACGCTTTGTTATGCCTTTGCTTTTGGCTTGCTACAATTTTGAACTTTCTTTGTTTTGAAAAAAGCTCAGATTCTTCGGAATGTAAAACTGGCAAGCTTGTCTATCTGCTGTGGTTGGCTGTTCCCAAGCACCACACAAATCCTTATTATTCTCTTTCGTCCGCGTAAATTGCTTACACTTTCCACAACGTTCCATTTGATACCTATCCAAGTCACTTCAAACTAAGATCAACAATAACGTGATTGGAAACTTCGGAATTTGATTCAACCCAAATCTAGCGAAAATTGTCGATTATTACTTGAATAGTGATAAAAGGCATAACGCCTTGCTAAGGTATTATGCAATACCTTAGCCTCCGCATAATACCTTAAACACATAGACCGACGCATAGTAAAAATGCCACGCGTTGCGAATCACTCTTAAGCAACTTGTTATACCGCTTGGTTGAGGCTAAAATGACCAACATAAAGACCACTTAAGAGACCGATTATATGACCACTAGAATTTTAGCCGATGTTGCTGCAAGCATTACTGAGTTGAAAGCTAATCCTATGAAAGTTGCAACTAGTGCTTACGGCGAACCTGTTGCTGTATTAAACCGAAATGAGCCCGCATTTTATTGCGTACCTGCCGAAGCGTACGAAATGATGATGGACAGACTCGAAGATCTTGAACTACTCGCTATCGCTAAAGAGCGTGAATCTGAAGAAAGCATTTCGGTAAATATTGATGACCTATAAACTCGACTTTAAAAAGAGTGCACTCAAAGAGTGGAAAAAGCTTGGCTCTACTCTGCAACAACAATTTAAGAAAAAGCTAATCGAGCGCTTAGATAACCCACATGTTCCGGCTTCAAAGCTTTCTGGAGCTGACAACATGTATAAAATTAAGTTGCGTCAATCGGGCTACCGTCTCGTCTACAAAGTTGAAGACGATGTCATCATTGTAACCGTCTTAGCAGTAGGAAAACGCGAACGTAGCGATGTTTACCGTAAAGCCATGAAAAGGTTAGATGATTGATTGCGGTATAACGCCCAATTAAGGTGTGAAGCACGCGACCACGACACTTAATTTAACCACTGTAAACACTAAACTTGACCCAAACCAAAAATGCCAAGCGTGCTGAATCACTCTTAAATTGCTTGTTATACAAATTATTTCGACATTACCTCAGAACGGTATATCCATATCAAACTCAAACGTCTCATCTCTGTTTGGGTTGGTTCTCCAGTGTAAGTGAGATAACCCTAGAGAACTCACAAGCATACAAACTACTGAAAGTAAGAAAATCTTTATGCCACCTTTAATACGCTGATAAAAAGAGTTCAGTGATTCATAGTCAAAGAGCTCTAAGTCACGAAACTCTAGAATTGCTAAGTCTTTTACTTCTTGAGTGATTTTCGAAGAATGCTTCAGAGCATTGTTAACGACACGCAACTGATTAATTGGCACATAATTATCAGCCTCACTTATTTTGACATTTCTTGAGTTATACTCTTTTTTCAAAGATTTCCAATTGAATAAAGATTTTTTGTCAACGTTATCAAAAGCTAAAGACAGCAAGCTCTTAAGCGTAATCTCCAACTGTTTAAATGAGTAAATCACTTGCATTTCCACTAAAGCAAATACTTGATCAGAAATGTATTCGCTGTGAGCTTGTGATGCTTGGCAGTCTAAAACCAAGTCATTATACTCATCGATACTAAATTCAACGTACTCATCCGTAGCTTGGTTTTTTGCGTCGTAATCCGACTTCCAGTCATCGTAACGTTTTTCAGCTGTATCCAACTCCCGCTTAAGTACAGCGTACTCCTCATTCATTTGTGTATTCAACGAGGCTATTGCGAGATCGAACAGGTTTTCGCCGCACTCAGCCGTATGAAATAACTCATCAACCAATTTTTGTTCTGTGCTGTACACCGAAACTCCTCATTTGTATAACGCGCAGTTAAGGTGTGAGAGACGCACATGCACCCTAACCTAAAATAAACTCTGATAAATCCGTGCCTATTTGGGCACTAAAACCCCAATGCGTTTCGAATCGCCTTGAACGTCTTGTTATTC